>JBARTN010000136.1:0-41365 GCA_049645265.1 Polyangiales bacterium | reverse complement strand
TTCGCATGAAGGCGAGCGGCTGCTTCAACTCCTGTGGCCAACACCACGCCGCCGACATCGGGTTCACCGGCGTGAGCCGGCAGGTGGGCGGCCGAAAGGTTCCGCACTTCAACATCGTCCTTGGCGGACAGTGGACCGAGAACGCCAAGAGCTACGGTTTGGTGGTGGGCGCCGTTCCGTCGAAGAACATCCCGAAAGCGGTCGAGCTGGTCACCCAGCACTACCTCGCGAACCGCGAGGCCGAAGAGAGTTTCCAGGCGTTCATCGCGCGGGTGGGCAAGAGAGAATTCCGCAAGGTTCTGGCGCCGATTCAGAAGCCGCCCACTTACGAAGAAGACCCGAGCTACTACAGCGACTGGGGCAATCCTCGGGAGTACACGATCGGCGACATTGGCGTCGGCGAGTGCGCCGGCGAAATCGTCCCCTTCGTCGAGTTCGGGCTTCAAGAAGCCGAGCAGCAGCTCCACGATGCGCAGGACGCGCTCGAAGCCGGGCAAGCCGGCGCGGCCGCCCTCGGCGGTTTCACGGCGATGGTCACGGCTGCCAAGGCCTTGGTCCGCCACCTCGAGGTGCAAGTCAAAGACGACGCGGACGACGTGGTCGCGAACTTCAAGACGCACCTTCACGACACCACGCTCTTTCACGACCCCTTCGCGAAGGGCAAATTCGCTGCGTACCTGTTGAAAATGCACGACGAGCAGTCCTACAAGAACGCCAACGACGAGATCGCGCACCGAACGCTCGATGAAGCCCAGTTGTTTCTCGAAGCCGCACACGCGTGCTACCAGCGTCTCACCGAGGCAGCAGCCGTCGCAGCGGAGTAAGGGCCATGCAAGCAACGAAGTTTCAGGTGAAGCTCTACACCAGAGCCGGCGGCATCGAGCTCGAGAAGCTCGTTCCCGTCTTTCACGAGTGGATTCGCAACAAAAAGATCTCCGACGAGCTCTTGATCGACGTGGCGGATTACGCGCACGTTCCTCAGGGGCCTGGCGTGGTTCTGATCGGTCATCAGTCGGACTACTACCTGGACGTGGCCGATGACCGGCCCGGCCTGCTCTACAGCCGCAAGCGTGGTTTCGACGGCGACTTTCAGGCCGGCATCGACGATGCGTTCCAGCGCGCGCTCAAGGCATGCGAGCTTCTGGAAGCGGAGAGCAGCCTCGATCTCGAATTCGCAACGGACGAAGTGCTCTTTCGGGTCCAGGACCGGCTGAACGCGCCGAACGGCGACGCGACCTACGCGGCGTACAAACCCGCGCTAGAGCAAGCATCGACCGCGTTTTTCGGCGCCGCGCCATCGCTCGAGCGAGTCGGCACCGCGCGCGAGCCCTTTGCCGTTCGGATCCACACCGGAGCGAACGGCTCGGTCGCGGACGCCCTCGCCAAGCACTGACGCCGCCGTCGGCGTTCTTTTTGGCGCCCGGCCGTTTCGCGGTACAAACGTCAGCCAGGAGCTGATGTCTTGAAGTACCCTCGCCTTGTCTCATCGTTACTCGTCATCATCTGCGTCACGGCTGCATGCACACGTGGCGACTCCCTGGACGACATCGCCGAGCAAGAATCCGAGCGCTCGGGCCCCAAGGGAAACGACGCAGCCCTCGGCAGAGTCCGCGCTGCGGTGCGCGCCATGGCGCACCCGGATCGGAACTTGGACTATGTCGCCGCGGAGATGGAAGGCGTGGTCAAAGCGCGGACCAAGAGCCAGGCCTTGATTCACTACGAAGGGTATCGGGTGACCTTCGTCACGCCCGGCGATCAAGTGACCCAGGTCACCTTCGATCTCATCGAGGCCAAACCCAGCATGCGGCAAATGACCGAGGCCTTCGGGCAGCCAAGCGAGATCGCCAAGGGCATGCTCTATGAGCAGTCGTCCGGCTCGACCGGCGCGAGGATTCACATCTTGGCGGAGCCGGTTTCGATGCCAGCCGAGGAGAACAGCTTGGTCCGCCGCATCGTGGTCCGGCGCGCACGCGGCCGCTAGCTCACGCTCCGAGCCCAAGAGCCTGGATCCGGGCGACCACCCCCTCGTCCGCCGGGGGAAGCGGATAGCGATCGAGCTCGGCGGGCGCGACCCATGCATGGTCGGCGACTTGCAGATGACGCACCTCGCCGCCGCGAAGCCCGCAGCGATAGAAGAGCAGGAGCACGTCCTTGTCGGGGAACCGGTGGTGGGTCACGTCGAGGATCTCGGCCACTTCGACTTCGATGCCGCACTCCTCCCGGCATTCGCGCACGAGCGCTTCTTCGGGCGACTCCCCGTCCTCGAGCTTTCCACCGGGGAACTCCCACATCCCGGCGAGGTGCTGACCCTCGGTGCGACGGGTGAGAAGGACTCGGCCCTCCCGAATCACCACGGCAGCGGCCACGACAATCGGCCCGAAGCCCCGTGCGCGATGCGGAGCGTCGCCTTGACGGGGCACCTCAGGGCGTCTCCCCGATAGCCCGGAGCAGTTGTGCCTTGGCGATCCGAAGCCCGATCGCAGACTCGACCACGTCGACCTGGGCGCGAATGAGCTCGGACTGTGCCTGCAAGAGCGTGGTGGTGTTGACGATGCCGGCCTGGAGTTGATCGCGGGTGACTCGGTAGCCTTCGCGCGAGGCCGTCAAACCAAGCCGGGCCGATTCGATCGCGGATTGGGCTGCGAGCATCCCGTGATAGCCCTGCGCCACGTCGACGCGAATCGCAATTTCGAGCAGGTCGACGTCGGCGTAAGCGCGCTCGAGATCCGCTTCCACTTGCCGCGCGCGCCCCAAGGCAGCCACCGTATCGTTGGGCGCCCAGCGAACGACCGCGCCGACCTCCCAAGTGGCTTCAAAGCGCTCTTGCTGAGGGACCACGCGAAGGTTCGGATTGGAGTACTGCACCGAGCCGCGTGCCAGCACGTCCGGAGCCCCGCTGCCCTTCGCGGACTTGAGCTGGTGTCGCGTCACCTCGACGTACTTCCGGAGCGCCAAGAGGTCGGGACGATTCGCGAAGGCGCGCTCCCGGAGCGTCTTTTCCGACTCGGTGGGAAGGCCCGTCACAGGCTCCGAAAGATCTTCGCCGAGAGACGGCAGCTCCTCGGTGTGCATCAGCGCTTGAAGCGCCCGCGCGCTGACTTGCACACCAAGCTTGGCCTGCTCGACCGCGACCTTGGCCGCCTCTTCTTGCGCTTGAACGCGCATCAAATCCACCCGGGCAGCCGATCCCGCTCCGACGAGCGCTTCGGTCTCCTTACGCTGCGAGACGGCCGCCTCGAGTGCGAAGTTGGCAACCCCGAGCCCGGCTTCGGCGCGCGCGTATTCGTAGTAGGCCTGCCGCCCATCGAAGGCGACGTTGTTCAGCTCCGCTTCGATTTGATACTGCGCAGCCACCTTGCTCTTCTTCGCAGCGCGGTAGGCCGGCATCGATTCGGCGAGCGAGCGCGTAAAGGAGTACACTAGGGTCGCGTCGGTCGCGAACTGCTGGGTCAACGACGGGAACTGGAAGTCGATGAGGCCGGTCCAGAGCGCCTGCGCCGCGGGATCTTGAAGCTGACCGATGAGGTCGTCGATACTGCCAAGGTCGCTGCCGCTGGTAAGACCCTGGGTTTCGACCGGGCTCAACTTCGAATAGCGGGCCAGGAGCTCGAGCCTCGGAATCAAACCGGACATCGCTTGAAGCGCACCACCCTTGGCATCCCGCACAAGTGCCTTGGTGCGCTTCATGTCGGGCGAGGTCAGCACGATTTGCTGCACCGCCTGGTCCGACGTCAGACCGTCGGGCACGTAGATCGAACGGAGCGCTTTGGCTGCCGCATCGTCCTCGTCGACGGGCGGCGCCTGTGCATGGACCTGGCTACCGCTCAGACCGAGAAGGATGACCGTAACGCCGAGGACGGCTCTGTATCGATGAATACTCATGAGTGCTCCTTGCCCAAGGCATGATACGTCAGAGGGCGGCGGGCCAGCTTGCCGCGCCTGCGGCGTTAATCTATAGCCGTCGCCTATGGCTCAGGGACTCAAAGTTGCGGTGGTTGGAGCCACCGGAATGGTGGGCGCGGAGATGTTGCGCGTGCTCGAGCAGCGCGGCTTTCCAGTAGCCGAGTTGGTGCCGGTGGCATCGGCTCGGAGCGCCGGGAAGACGGTGACGTTCAAGGGAGTCGAGCACACCGTCGTCGAGATCGCGCCCGAGGTCTTCGAAGGAGTCGACCTGGCCCTCTTCTCCGCCGGCGGCGCAACGTCCCGAGAGTGGTCGCCGATCGCGGCGAGCAAGGGTGCCCTGGTCGTCGACAACTCCTCGGCGTTTCGCTCCGACCCCGATTGCCCGCTCATCGTGCCCGAGGTCAACGCCGCCGCTGCCGCAAACCGGCCCAAGGGCATCATCGCCAATCCCAACTGTTCGACCATCCAATTGGTCGTCGCCCTCAAGCCGCTCCACGACGAGGGTCGCCTCAAGCGCGTCGTCGTCGCGACGTACCAGGCGATCAGCGGATCGGGCGCCACGGCGGTTGCGGCGTTTGAAGCCCAGGAGCAGGCAAGAGCCCGGGGCGCCGAAGTCGACAAGACCAAGCTTTCCGGCCAGTTGAGCCGCAATCTTCTGATGCATTGGACCCCTGACCCCGACACCGGCTACCAGGATGAAGAGCTCAAGATGGTGTCCGAGACTCGCAAGATCTTCGGGGACCCTGACATCGCTGTCTCGCCCACCGCGGTCCGCGTCCCGGTGATCACGGGGCACAGCGAGGCCGTCACGGTCGAGACCCACAAGCCCATCACGGCAGCCCGCGCCCGCGAGCTGCTCAGCCAGGCCGAAGGCGTGGTCGTCGTCGACG
This sequence comes from Polyangiales bacterium, assembly GCA_049645265.1. Taxonomy (GTDB): domain Bacteria; phylum Myxococcota_A; class Polyangia; order Polyangiales; family Houyiibacteriaceae; genus SG8-38. The sequence goes on along the minus strand of JBARTN010000136.1, from coordinate 36,572 downwards.
ACTTCAGTAATGGAATCTACCCTCAGCCCATCGACGCAGTGGGCAAGGACGCGGTCTACGTCGGCCGCATCCGGGAGGACGTCGGAAATCCCGGCGGCATCCAGATGTGGGTCGTCTCGGACAACCTCCGCAAGGGCGCCGCCCTCAACGCGGTCCAAATCGCCGAAAAAGTTCTATTAAAGTGACGAAATGTCAGGGCTTGGCGTAGAAGAGGGGCGGATCATGTCAGTTTGTCCGCGGCCCTCCCGAAAATTCACGGCTTTTGCTCACCCAGCGTTGGCCCGGGGATTGCACGGAGTTCGAGTCATGAAGGGCCATCGGTTTATTCTCTCATCGGTCTTCTCGGTTTTAGCCGCAGTGTCTGGATTCTCGTCCACCACGGCTGCTCAGGCCGTGGACAGCATCTCCTCGATCAACGGCGACAGCGGCTTCACCTCGGATGCTCAATTTCGCTACTTCAATCGCGTGGACTGCGGGTTGGAGGCGGCTGGGGGCAGCGCAGGCACGGGTGGTGCGGGCGGCGATGCAGGCGCCGGTGGTGCGGGCGGCGATGCAGGCGCCGGTGGTGGAGGCGGCGAGGGAGGTGCAGGCGGCGAGGGAGGTGCAGGCGGGGTCGGCGGGGTCGGCGGTATGGGCGGCGCCACAACCGCGGCCGTGCTGAAGGCCGACCCCTCCGAGGTGTCCTTTGAGATCCGCCTCGACCAGACCAACGCGGTGACCGACGTGTACCTTTGGATCGGCAAGGCCGGCGCGAAATGTGAGATTCTGGACGAACGCAATGCGACCGCTGAGCTCTGCGGCGAAATCGACGGGAATCCGCGCCCGGTTGGCAGCAACTTTACCATCAGCGGGCTAGTCCTCCAAGACCTGCTCAACGCGCGGGCCGGGGACACCCCGATCGCGAGCTGCGAAAGCTCGGGGTTGACCGGCACGAATTACCAAATCTTCGCGTTTCGCGAAGCCCCCGCTGGTCTCGTCGATCCCTCGAAGTACGGCATTGCCCAGTTCTACATCGACGTTGAGGCGCCCGCCCCGCCGTTGGTCAACACCACCCCACAGCGGCAGGCGGAGTTCACGGTAAGCTGGAGCACACCAGACCCGCCGGACCTGATTGCCGCGTGGGAGCTCTGGGTCTCCGACACCGATGACCCCCAATCCGCCATGCCCCTGGACATTGTCGACACGGCTCCGGACGCAACCAGCCTGAGCGTCGGGTCGAGCCAACTGGGTCTGTCCGACGGAGACTCCGCCTTCCTCTACGTCAAGGCCTATGACGACGCGTACATTTCCAATAGGCTGGGCGGTAACGAAGGCGAGCTCTCTGACGGCGTCATGGTGACCGCCATCAACGTGGCCGGCTACTGCGACGTCAGCGGAGACTGCGGCGGATGCTCGGTGTCGCCGATGACGCTGGCGGGTGGTTTGCCGAGCTCCTTCGCTTGGATCTTCGGGCTGGTGTCTGCAGCGGTCTTCGCATGGAGGCTTCGTCGGTGAAGCTGCTCGCTTCGGCCCTCGTGTTGGTTGCCGCGGTGGGCCTCTTGCCTGATCGCGCGAGCGCGGAGTCGATCGGCGAGTCTGCCAACGAGGGCTGGACTCCTGAGGGCTATCTTTTGTCTTTTGGGGTCGGCGCCTACCGTCCCGACCCGGGCAGTCAGGGTTTCGACCTCGTCTACCCGGGCGACAACGGCCCGATCCTGCTCGCAGAATTTGATATCTACGTCTACCGAATCCCGTTCATCGGGCCCATTGGTATCGGCATCGCCGGCGGCTGGTCAGGCTACAAGGGTGCTGCTTGCGAGCTGGGTACGATCACACCCACTGGCTGCACACCGTCTACGCAAGGCGCCAAGTTCAGCATCTATCCGCTGAACGCGATGGCGGTTCTGCGCGTCGACTCCCTCGCGCGAAACACAGCCGTGCCCCTGGTGTTCACCGGTAAAGTCGGCTTCAACAGCGTCTTTTTCAAAGAGAACATCGGCTCGAGCGGCCGGAGCCACGGTTTCGGCTGGGCTGCGCAGGTCGCCCTCGAGCTCAACTTCATCAATCCGCGCCGGGCCAATGCACTCGATGAGGATTGGGGCATCAACAGCTCCTTCTTTTTCTTCGAGCTTGCGGGCTCCGATGCAAACAGCCGCGCGCCGATGGGCGACAAGCTCTACTTCAGCGGCGGCGTCGGTTTGACCTTCTAGGGCCGGCGGGGCGGCGCCGCTGCAGTGGGGCGATCGAACGCATCGCCTGGGCCGTCGAAACGCGCGAGCTCGATCTCGACGAGCGTGAGGCCGTGGGCCGGCGCGGTTTGGCCTGCGTGGGATCGATCGGCGTCCTCGCGCAGCATGGCGGGGATGTCGTCCGAGGAGAGCCAACCCCGTCCGACGTCGACAAGCGTGCCGGCCATGATCCGGACCATGTTCTTCATGAACGAGTTGCCGACGACTTCGAGCGCAATCAGGTCCGGCCGGCCGTTCCACTCGGGTAGCACATGGACTGCGAACATTTCACGGACGACGACTTCGCGCTCGTCCCCGGACTGCCGAAAAGCGTGGAAGTCGTGCGTGCCGAAGAAATGCCTTGCCGCTGCCTTCATGGCCTCGACGTCGAGGTAGTCTTCGATGCGCACGCCCCGGCGCGCGACGTCCTTTCTCATTCCTTTGGGACCGAGCTGCCAGGCCTGCTTCCGGATCAACGGGTCGAGCTGCTGGCCGCAACGAACGAGGTAGCGGTAGCGCTTGTGGGCCGCGTGGAAGCGCGGGTTGTAGCGTCGGTAGCAGGGCTGCGTGTCGTGGACGACGATGTCTTCAGGCAAGCGCGCGTTGAGACCGCTCGTCCAGCCTTCCGGCGGAACCTCGATGGCCGCCGCAAAGCTCGCGATCTGGCCGAGAGCATGCACGCCAGCGTCGGTCCGGCTGCAGCCCCGCACCGCCCCATGCTCGATCCCCATCTCGTCGATGGCTTCCTCGAGCATCCCCTGGACGGTCCGAAGCCCTGGCTGCGCCTGCCAGCCGTGAAAACCCGTCCCGTCGTACCCAAGGCAGACGCAAACACCGTGCATGAGCTGAGGCTTGTCACCCATCGCTAAATCGCGCCGCACGCTAGCGCGGATGCGCCGCCTTGCCTATCGTTCCGCCAATGCGGTGCCTATGGCTGATCGTTCTACTAACCGCCTGGCCAACCCTCGCCTTCGGCCAGGACGCTGGCACCGACGCTGGCACTGACGCTGACGCTGGCAAGTCCTTGCCCAAAATCGGCGTCGTCGTCGCCGGCGACCCGGACGAGACCCTCCGCCAAACCGCCGCCTTCATCGAAACCGAGGCCACCCTGTCCGGGCTCCGCGTCCCGACCGACCCCGCTCTGCGCGCCGCCATGCGCGGTGAGCCTGCGACCGAAGACGATGGGCTCGAAGGCCTTCGCGCCATCCGTCGTGGCCTCGGCTTCGACCCTCGCAAAGACCTCGGCTCGTACAAGCGCATCGGGATCATCGCCGGTACCGATGCTTTGCTGGTCGTGCATCGCGAAGGTGCCATCGTTTTGGAGATCTTCGACGTGAGCGCGGCGCAGTTCTACGAAGGCGCACTCGATTTCGACGACAGCAGCGCGGAGCAACGACGAAAGTTCATCGAGAGCCGCGCAGCACAAGCGCAGCTACGTTGGTCCGAACCGCCTCCGCCGCCTCCAGCAAGCGCTCCTGTAAAAATGAACGACCCCAAGCAGCTTGCCGACGAATCCAGGGCGAAACGCAGGATCAAAAAGGCGTGGCCGTATTTGGTCGCCGGGGCGCTCCTCGCCGGGGGTGTGACCTACCTCATCATTGATCGACGTCGCACTAACGAGCCGGGACCGCCGCTGCTAAGATTTAGACCCGGTGAAGAGTAGACCCCATCTAGCTTCGTTCAGGGCATTCCTTTGCGCGATCGCCGTGACTTCGGTTTCGGTGGGTGCCGCGGCTCAGGAAGCGCCTCAGGAAGCACTCCAAGAAGCACTCCAAGACGCGCCTGAGCTTTCGTTGCCCTCGCCGCTCGATGGTTACGAAACCGAGCGCATCGGACCGGTGACCTGGACCTTCCCCGAGTCCGAACGCGGTCGCGTCGACAAGCTCATGGATGGCGTCGAGGAGCACTGGGCGGAGTTGGTCGACATCTTTGGCGTCCCGTTCGACGACGAGCTGATCATCCGCGTCGCGCGAAACCCCCGCGAGATGAGGGCGATGGCCCCCTATGGTCACCCGCCGCCGGACTACGCGACCGGGGTCGCCTACTCGCACTGGGGCGTGATCCTCTTGACGATGTCTGCTCCGGAATCTTGGGAGCCCCCAGATCTCGAGGTGGTCCTCGTGCACGAGCTCTCGCACGTCGCGCTCTACCGGGCGGTTCTGGGTCATCCGGTGCCCCGCTGGTTCAACGAAGGCGTCGCGATTCAGCAATCCGAGGTGCGCTTGCTCCCACGTATGGAGTCGCTGCTACGGGCGGCCGCCCAGCGCTCCATGCTGCGACTCTCCGAGCTCGACGATCGCTTTCCCGATCGCCCGTACGACGTGAACGTCGCCTATGCCCAGAGCGCGGACGTCGTCGGTTTCCTGCGCCGCACCGACAACGACGAGCGCCGCTTCCATCGAATGATTCAGTCTCTCCGCGAAGGCGAGACGTTCGACACGGCGCTCTCAACCGGTTACGGCTGGACGCGAATCGGCCTCGAACGCCAATGGCGAGAAAGCCTCCGGACGAGGTACCGAATCGTCCCCGCCCTTTTTGCCGGCTCCACGATTTGGGTAGCCGCCGCGATCCTCGTCGTGTTCGCGTATCGCCGGCGGCGCCGCTACCACCACGTCAAGCTACGACAAATGGCCTATCGCGAAGAGCTCGAAGCACTGCGCGTCACGACCGTGCCGCCCCCTGCCCCGCTCGCCCCGACGGACATGGCTGCGGATACAGGCATCCCGATCGTCGAGCACGACGGCGAATCGCACACCCTGCACTGACCCCGTAAAGCCGACCCTTTGCGCCGGCCACGGTGCGCGGCTCTCAGGCCTTGGCCCCAGAAGCCTTGTCCGGATCGAGCGGGAACTTCGGGGTCGTCCCGAGCTTCTCCAGCTTCTTCTTCCGGTCCTTGCCCTGAGCGGCAACCTTGCGGCGCCGTCGTGCCTTTGTCTTACCTGTATCCGACATTCAACTCGTCCTGGCGGCTGCCTGTACTGCGCCTCGGCCAGGGGGTCAAACCCCCGCCCCGGTTGCCAGGGCCACGGCTCGTAAATAGCCCGCGTGGAGGCGTTTTGTGAGTGGACCTGGCGTCCCAGACCCGATCGTTCGTCCGTCGGCGAAGACGACCGGCATCACCTCTCGGATGCTGCTCGTGAGGAAGGCTTCATCGGCGCCGAAGAGATCGTCGGGGCGCACTTCCCCCTCTTCGACCTCGATGCCTTCTTGGGCGGCCGCGGCCATGACCGTCGCCCGGGTGATACCGACCAGGATTCCCGGCTGGGGCTCGGGCGTTCGCACCTTTCCGTCCTTCACGATGAAGAGGTTGCTCGAAGCGCCTTCGAGGATCTGGCCGTCGCGTCCAAGCATGAGCGCCTCTTGCGCACCCTTTTGCATGGCCTCGTGGACAGCGAGCAGGTTTGCCAGATAGTTCGATGCCTTGGCGCCCGACGCGCGGGCGTCATCCGTCGGGCGTGACGCCTCGAGCAGCGCCACGGCGACACCCCGCTCGTAGTGTTCGGCGGGCGGCACCGACACGGGGGCTACGATGATGACGCGAAGTGGACCTCTGGCGGTGGTCGGATCATAGGTGAGCGGGCCGGTCCCCCGCGTCACGATGACGCGTACATACCAGTCGCCCTCGCCTGCGGCGTCCAGGGTCGCGCGCACCTCCGATGAAAGCGTCTCGATCGAGACCGGCATCGGAATCATGAGGCGGGCGGCCGAACGAGTGAGCCGTTCCAGATGCTCCGTTTCGGCAAACGGGATGCCAGCGTAGGTCCGAAACACCTCGAACACGCTGTCCCCATAGAGGAAACCTCGGTCGAAGACCGACACACGTGCCTCGTCCCTATCGAAGACCTCGCCATCGATTGCGACCTTTCCTGTCGCCATGGGTCAACCCTTCAGCTCTGCAAGGAGCTCTGAAGCCTGCGCGTGGCTGGCATCTTCTGCAAGGGCCCTCTCGAGCATCGTGATCGCTTTGCGCGGGTCGTCGGTCTTTGCGGCGATGTCGCCTAGGTAGAAATAGACATCGGCTTTCTGGATGCCCGAGTCTGGTTCGAGCTTCTGCAGCAACAACGCCCGGAAGCTCTTTTGCGCACGGTCGAGGTCGCCGGTCGCATGGGTGAGCTTGCCGAGGTCTCGAAGGATCGCGACGTTGGCGAGATCGATCTTGAAACCCGCATCGTACGCAGCCAGCGCACCCTCTGCATCGCCCATCGCCGCCAGCGCTTGGCCAAGCCGGTGCTGATGCGCGGCGAGCTCCTTGCTTCGCTGCCGGCCGTAGCTCTCGATGATTTGGCGGAGGATCGGCACCGCATCCTGCTGGCGGCCCGCAGCCATGTACAGATCGCAAAGCGGAACCAATGCGCCCCGATCCGAGCTGTCGAGCTCGACCGCGCGCTCGAGATAGCTTGCCGCTTCCCCGGGGGAATCGAGTTGGTCGCGATAGACATCGGAAATCGCCCGCAGGAGCGTCAGCCGGTCGGCGTCCGAGCTCGCTGCGTGAAGCTCCGCGTCCATGACCTCGACCAGCGCCGGGTAATCACGGCCAGTTTCGTAGTAGGCCTTGAGCCTCTCGCGAGTCTCCGCGTCCTCCGGGAATCGTTCGTAAGCCCCCCGAAGCGCCCGTCCCGCCTGTGCGACATCTCCGACCTTCTGTTCCCAGACGTCCGCAACCCGATGCGAAAGCTCGATGGCAGCTTCGCCGTCCAGACGACCGACGAGCCGTTCGAGGGTGTCGGCGACCCGAGTCCAGCTCCCTTTGCGTTCGTACAGCCCAGCCAGCGCGCGAAGGGAATCCTCGTCCGCGCCGAGCTCCGTGTTGACGCGCTCGTAGATCATGATCGCAGCGTCCTCGTCATTGCGCTTGCTGAGGTGCAACTCAGCGATGCGCCTGAGAAAGCCACGCTGCGCCTGGTCCGATGCATGAGCGACCCTGGAAAGGAGCAGGCCGATGAGGTCATCCCACGCGCCCGTCGCTTGGAAGAGCCTGTCGAGGTCGGCGTTTGCAAATTCGTTGTTCGGGTCAGCCAGCAGAACCTGCCGGAACATGTCGATCGCAGCAGCCAGATCGCGGAACGAGTGCTCGTGGAGTTGTGCGAGCCGAATCTGAATTGCAACCCGGTCTTCGTCGATGGCCGAATCCGCCCGCCGTTCGAGCAAGCTCCGAAGTGCTTCGATCTGATCGTTGTCGCGATAGAGCGCTTCGAGCGCGTCCACCGTGCTCGCGTCGTTCTCGTCTATCTCGATAGCGACCTCGTAGGCGCGAATGGCGGCGCGCGGATCGTCGATCTCGTCCCGGTATACTTGTCCGGTTGCCTGCGCCACCTGCGCGCGTTCATCGCCAGCCGTGATTTCCATCTGGCGCTCCAGCAGCCCAACGACCTCGTTCCATCGCGATTGATCGCGGCGAATCTGGGACAGAGCCCGCAGGGCATCGATGTCATCGCGCTCGATGGCGATCAGCTCCTGGTAGCAACCGGCTGCGAGCTCCGGCTCGGAAAGCTCCGCGAGGGCCAGCTCGGCAGCTTCGCGCAGAAGAGTGATGCGTTGGCCGGGGCTGGGATCGACTTCGGCCCAGGCGCGAAGCCCATTCACCAAGTCCCGCGTCCGTCCCTGGGATCGAATCAAGTCGACCCATTGGGAGTGCGCTTCGAGCGGCTCCGGATCGAGCTCGAGCGCTTCGGTGAGCGCTCGCTCGGCCGAGCGCGGGTCAGACAAGCGGTCACGGTACCAGCCAGCCGATCGCAGACGCAGCTCATACATCTCCCGTCGATCGAGGTCTGCGTGCGCAGCGATCTCTTCGACCAAGCCATCGAGCTCCGCCCAATGATTCGATACCTCCGCGAGGCGCTCGAGAGAATCGATGAGGGTCAGATCGCGTGGGTCCGTTCGCACTGCATCGCGCAGGGCCTTCAAGGCCTGCTCGGGTCGCCCGATGTCGTTTTCCCAGATCACAGCGGCCTCGGTGAGGAGTGCGACGCGATCCGCATCGGTCGCCGCGAGCTCGACGCGCTGCTCGTAGAGCCGCACCACCTCTTCGAGATTGCCGGCCCCGCGGTAGTACTCTTCGAGCAAGTCGAGCGCGCTCGCAGCGACCTGCGGTTTTGCGGCCAGATTCCGCACCGCGGCAAGCGTGTCGTCGCGACCCGGGTCCTGCTCGAGGGCCTTCTCGTATGCGCCGAGCGCACCTTCGTAGTCGCCGAGGTGATCGGCGCGGAGCCTCCCTTGCCGCAAGAGGAGCGTCGGCCGGTCGGCGCCTTGAACGTCCAATCGGCGTGAGATGACCTCGTGCACCCGGTCCCATTGCTGGGTCTGCTGAAGCAGGCGATCGAGCGTTTCGAGCGTCGAAGAATCGTCGCCCAGCAACGAAAGCGCTCGCTCGTGCGCGTCGATCGCTTTGCTCAGGTCCTTGAGCTCGTCTTCGCAGATCCGCGCCACGCGTCCGTAGAGGCCTGCGCCCCGTCCTGTATCCAGGCTGGCGCTCGCCTCCGCGAACAGAACCTCGACGAGGTCCGACCAGCGCTGAAGTCCCGCCGCCAAGGTCTCGGCCCGGTCGAGAATCTCCTCATCCTCGGGGCGCTCTCCAATCGACTGCAACAACGCGTCGAGCGCCGAGTTTGGGTCTTTGCGCCCGTGCTCGTGCACCTCGGCCAGGGCGACCAACTGCTCGGCCTTGTTCTGCGGGTCGGTGATGGCATCGGCCCGCAGCCGAAGGAGCATGGCCAGGTCGTTCCAGCGTTCCTGTGTTCGCAGGTGGGGCTCGAGCACGGAAGCTGCGTCTTCACGATAGTCCGCGAGCTTGGTGATTCGAAGCAGAGCTTGGACCGAGGGCTCATGCCCCGGGTCGATTCGGAGAATCTGGCCGTAGACGGCGATGGCACTGAGCTCGTCGTCGAGCTCGCGCTCCATGATGTTGCCCATCTGATGGGTGAGCTCGACCCGCTCGGCTTCATGCACGGCGGTATCGGTCCGGCGCTGGAGCACCTCGACCAGCTCTGGCCACTGCCCTTGCCGCTCATAGAGTCGGCTCAAGCCCTGCAAGGCGCCGCGATGCTCTGGGTCGGCCTCCGCGACGGCCCGCAAGGCATCGCAGGCCGCATCGGGACGCCCGAGTTGAGCCTCGTAGAGCTCCGCCAGTCGCATCCCCACCTCGACCCGAACCTCGGGCTCCTCTTCGAGCTCCACTCGCCGTTCGAGCACATCGGCCAGGCGCTGGGAGTCGTTGGCCGACGCAAAGAGTCGGTCGAGCGCTTCGTACGCCGCTCCGTCGTCGGGCTTCTCGTCCGCCGCGCGTTGGTAGTATTCGACGGCGCGCTCCGGGTTCGACAGCTGCTCCTCCGAGAGCCCGCCCAGGCGGCAAAGCAGCTCTGCGCGGGCGTCAGGTTCGTGAGCACGTTCGAGCTTCTGCTCGTAAACCCATGAAAGCCCTTCCCAATCGCCGACCATGACTTGAAGGCCTTCCAAGTCGTCGAGGGTCTGTTCCGCCTCGGGATCGGCCTCCAGGATTCGCCGGTAGGTCTTGATCGAAGCTCGTGGATCCCCGAGCTCCCGGTCCTGGGTCTCAGCGACGCTTCTCAAGAACGACCCACGGAGCGAGGGCTCTTCCGCAGCGGCGGCAGCCTGCTCGCAGGTTTCGATGTAGGCCTCCCAGCGGTCCAGTGCCTCCGCCAATCGGTCGACCTCAGCGCGCGACGCCTCGTCGGCCGGGTCGGCAACCAGTGCCTTGCCCCAGGCCTCGAACGCTTTCCCGGCATCGCGGCCTGGTCCCTCGTGTAGGCGGCCGACCTCCCGCCAGGTTTCGGCCTGCTCGTAGGGTTCCTCCACCTGCCGTGCCTTCGCATCGAGGACGCGGACCAGGCTCTGCCAGTCGCCGCTCTGCCGATGGATCGGTTCGAGAATCTGAACCGCCCGCAGCCCATGCTCCTCGTCCTCGACGAAGCGCGAAACCGCCGCGAGCGCCGATGCATAGTCGGGTCGGTCTGCCAGGACATCCTCGAAGATGTCGAGCGCCCCCGCAGGGTTGTCGAGCTTGGTCTCCGTGAGAGAGCCCAGACGCTGCCGAAGCTCGAGACCAAGCCGAGCGTCCGCCGCATTTCCAATCTGGAGTTCGATGTGGGCGGCGAGCTCTGCCCATTGCGCTGCGCTTTCGAGCAGCTCGTCGAGCCGGGTCACCGCGTCGGCGTTGGCTGGGTCGATTTCGATGATGCGGCGGTAGGTGATGATTCCGTTTTGCGGGGTCTGAAGCTCGTCGACTTCGGTCCGCGCGATTTCGTGCAGGATGGCAACCCGCTCGTCGTCGTTGTTTGCAAAGCTTTCGCGCTCCCGATCCAGGTCGAGAAGCGCTTCCCATCTGCCGCTCCGTGCGTAGACCGAAGCCAGTGCCTTGCCGGCTTCCTTGTTGCTCGGGTCATAGGTGAGCGCGCGCTGATAGAAGTAGCCTGCCCGGTTGAACTCCTCGAGGCGCTGGTCGTAAAGCTTGGCCGTGGTCAGCGCGATCGCTGCGGTGTCTCCGTCATCCACCTCGACGGCACGAAGGGTTTCGTCGAGAATCGCAGCGAGTCGATCCCAGCGGCCGAGCGAACGCGCCAATCGAGTGAGGGTCTCCAGGCTGTGAGGGTCGTGCGGGTCTTCGGCAAACAGCCGGCCATAGGTCTCGAGCGCGCCGTCGAGGTCTTCGAGGTGTGACTCCTGTACGTCGCCGAGGTGTCGCAAGAGCTCGAGCCGCTGGCTCGGATCGACTTCCACATCGAGGCGAACTTCGAGAATCTCGGTGACCTTGGCCCAGTTCATCCTGCGCAGGTACAAAGGTTCCAGCAGCTCGGCGGCTGGCCCGCGGTGCTCGGACCGTTCGACCAAGGCTTCGAGGGCGCGGACCGTCGGCTCGTGGTCGGGGTTCTGGCTCAAGGCCTCGCGGAATTGGTCCAAGGCGCGCAAGGGCTCGTTGAGCCGCTTCATGCAGAGCTCGCCGAGCTCGTAGCGGACCGCGGCCGGATCACCGATGCGCTGGTCGATTTCCCGCTCGTAGAGCGTGGCCAAGTCCTCCCATCGCTGGGTTCGACGATAGAGGCGTTCGAGGCCTTCGTAGGCCAAGGGATGATCGCTTTCGCCCAGCGCCCGATCTAGCGCCTCGATCGCCGACTCGGGATCATCGAGCTCGCTCTGGTAGAGGTGTGCCTGACGCACCAGGAGCGCCGCACGCTCTTCGCGATCCTCGCAGAGCTCCCCCTTGCGCCGCAGCAGCTCGACCAACTCGCGGGTCGCCCCTGCATCTTCGACCAGGGTCAAGAGCGCATCGAGAGCCGCCCGGTAGTCCGGCTGCTCTTCGAGGACGCTTTGGTACTGCGCCCTGGCGAAATCTGTGTCGGAGAGACGCTCCCCGGCGACGCTCGCGGCCCGCATGCGTACCTGGGTTCGCAAGTCGGCGTCGAGTAGCTCGGGCGCGATTTGCCCGAGCGTGGCCATCAGCTCCGAGAAACGTCCGGTGGACTCGGCATGGCGTTCGTAGTCGCCCAGCACTCGTTCGAAATCATCGAGGTCGACCCCTTCGCGGAGCGCCCGTCCGGTGAACTCGAATGCGGCATCGACGTCTTCGCTGCCGACTTCACTGATCTCGGCAGCACGCAGCAAGGCACGAACCCGTTCGCTCGGCTCGTCCGCGGCAGCCATGATCTCGAGCATTCGCACTTGCTCGGCAGGTCGACCGTCGGTCGCGTACTGGTCGAGCAACCTGTTGGCCGCCGCGACCCGCAGATAGGCATTCGAACCCGCCGCCAACTCCTCGAGCGCGGCCACCGTGGGCGCATGCCCCGGCACGGAATCGAGAAGCTCTCGGTAGAGCTCGAATGCTCGTTCGACCTCGCCTGTCTTCGTGCGCATGAGCTCGGCAGCCTCGAATTGGAAGGCTGCGCGTTGATCCGGTTCGTTCGCGTCCGCGGCTCGCATTTCCGTGATTTCGAGCAGCTCTTGCCAACGTTCGGTCTGTCGGTAGAGCCGCGCCAGCGCCGCCAAGCTCGGTTCGTCGGAACCAAACCGCAAAACCAGATCGCGATGCGCGAGAATGGCGTTCTCGACGCTGCCGAGCCGCTTCTCGTGGACCTCCGCGACGCGCCTCGCGAGGCTCAGCTGCTCCTGCTCCTCGTCGCTGAGCTCGGCGCGGCGCTCGAGCACCTCGACCAGAGGCTCCCAGCGTCCCTGCGACTCGTACAGGCGCTCGAGGGCCGAGAGCGCATCGCCCTGGGCCGGGTCGTTCGCCAGACGCTCCTGGTGAACCTCGATCGCGGCGTCGGCGTCATGCAACGTCGTTTCGAGGAGCTCCGCCAACCTCGGAAAAAGCTCGTCGCGACGTGCCTCATCCTCTTCGAACCGAAGCTGACGACGAAGATCCCGCGCGAGCGCAGCGTGGTCCCCGGACGCGGTGTGAATGCGTTCGAGGGCGCGCGAGGCCTTGAGAACGATCTCGGGATTGTCGCGCTCCAACCGGATGAGCTGCTGATAGATTCGCTCCGCCTGCTCGGGCTCGGGCTCGGAGACGTCCCAGAGCTCCGCCAGCTCGAGAAGAAGCTCCGTCTTGACGAAGTCGTCGCCGACCGTGGCAAGGCCCCCTTCGAGCAGCTCGGCACGCTGAGGATGACGTGTCAGCTTCGAGGCGAGCCGCGCCAGATCGGAGCGCGCAACGCCATCTGCGACGTCCTCGCGAACCGCCCGGGCGTACGCATCGAAGGCGAGCTCGTCGTCCCGGAGCTTGGTCTCGCTCAACTCGCCAATACGCACGAGATGCGCCGCCCGGGAGCTCGGATCGCTGAGATCCTCCAGCTGCACCTCCAAGATCTTGGAGAGCTCGCCCCAGGCGCCTTGTGATTCGAAGATCGGCTGAAGGATGGAAGCGACGCGCTGCCGCTCATCGCGATCGCTCATCAGCCGCTCGAGCCCCTCCTGGGCGCGAAGATGAGTCGGGCTCGACTCCAGTACGAGCTCGAAGTGGTCCACGGCGTCGACGACGCGGCCCAATCGGGTCTCGTAAATCGTGCCGAGCTCGTAGGCGAGATCGACCGCTTCCTGTCCGGTCACCTCGTCAAGGTCCCGACGAAGAAGCTCGGCCAGCTCCGGCCAACGTCGGAGTCGGCCATAGAGCCTTTGCAACGCTCTTCGCGACGGCGTGTGGGTCGGGTCGAGCTCCAGCGCCTGCTCGTAACTCGAGATCGCATGCTTGGGTTCGTCGAGGATCTCCTCGAACAGGAAGCAGAGCTGAAGAAGCAAATCGAGCTTGGCGCCTGCGTCGGTGGTGGCCTCGATGCGTCCTTGGTAGAGCGCGCGAAGATCGTCCCATTGCTCGTGCTTGGTGTAGACCTGCTTCAACGCTGCAAATGCGGCTGCATCGTCTGGCTCAACCTCCAAGACACGGCGGTGGAAGCGCGCCGCTTCTTCGGGAGTGCCCAGGGCCGCGTCGTAAAGCTCGGCCGCGCGCCGGCAAAGGGTCAGCTCGACCTCGCCTTGAACGTCGCCCGCGTCCAGCACGAGCACCAGGGCTTTGGCAAGGGCCTCTTGTTGGTTCGATACCTCGGCGACTCCGGTCAAACGGTCGAGCAGACCCAAATCCTGCGGGTTGTCGATGAACACCGATTCGAGCGCCTCGTAGGCGCCCGTCGCATCATCGAGCTCGGAGGAGGATAGATCGGCGAGACGCAACTTCAGCGCGCGTACCTCGTCGGCGTCTTCCGTCTTTTCGAGCCGCGCGCGCAAAAGCGCCGCAAGCTTGGCGAAATGACCTCGTTTGGCATACGCCGGCTCGAGAAGATCGATCGCCTCAATGCCCACGGCGCCTCCTTGTGCCGAGAGCGCTTCGAGGCCGCCGATGGCGACTTCGTTTCGACCGTCCAACGCCAAGGCATTGCGGTAGCACTCGACCGCGCCGACCGAATCTTCGAGATAGATTCGTCGCAGATCCGCTAGCTGCAGATACACCGAAAGCCGGTCCTCATCCCCCACATTCGATTGCAGACGTCGGGCAAGCGCCGCGTCCAATCGGTCCCACTGCTTCAGCTGCTGCGAAAGACGTTCGACCGCACGCAATGCGTCGACGTCGTGTGGATTCTTCGCCAAGATCTTCCAATGGCGCTCGGCTGCCGCTGGAAGGTCCCCGAGCTGTTCCTCTTCGACCTGTGCGACTTCGTTCAGCAGCACCCACTCCTCGGCCGGGTCGGCCACGTTCTCGAGGCGGCGTTCGTAGAGGGTGCGCAAGTCCGCAAATCGGCGTTCCGCGCGGTACAAGCGATCGAGGACCGCAATCGCCTCGGCGTCGTTGGGGACGGCCTCGAGGATGGCTTCGAGCTGCCGGATCGATTCCTTCGATTCGCCAAGCCGTTCGCCTGCGATCGAAGCGATGCGTCGCTTTAGGTCGAGGCGCTCGGCATCCGAAACCGAGGCGGTGTCCAATCGATCGCGAAACAGGGCGACGAGGTCGGCGTATGCGCCCGACGCCTCTGCCGACTCCTCGAGGCCGGCAATGATCGCCGGATCGGCGGGAGACAGGAGGTACGCTCGGGTGGCCCAACCAAGCGAGGCTCGTGGATCGCGGAGTCGATTTAAGTGAACGCTGCGTAGCGATACCAGCCGTTCGATCCGGACGTCGAGGTCCTCGCCCTGGTCGGAGGCTACCACGACCACTTCGAGGCTCTTGGCATAGTCCGGCCACTTGTGATCCGTTTTGTAGATCGGCAAAAGCCCCTTGGCGGCTTCGATGTTCGTCGTGTCGGTAGCGAGCGCGCGTTCGTAGTAGCGCGCAGCGCGATGCAGATCTCCAACGCGATCGCCGTAGAGCGCGGCTGCGCGGAGGCTCAATTTCACGATGGACTCCTGATCTTCGGCTTGCTCCGCCGCATGCCCGAGCAGCTCGGCGAAGCCCGCCCAGTCGTCGGCCTCTTCGTAGAGCGTCTCCAGGGACTCCCAATCGTTCAGCCTCAGGTATGCGTCCTTGAGCATTCGCCGGACACGGCTGTTGTCTGGATCGAGCTCGAGCAAGCGTACCCAAACCTCGATGGCCTCGCCGGGACGGTCGAGCCGTTCCATGTACAAGACTCCGAGCCGATGAAGTTGCTCGACCTGTTCGGTCTCGCTCGCGGCAGCCTCTGCGCGGCTCTGCAATACCTCGGCAAGCGTTTCCCAATCCTTCTCTCGCTCGGCAAGCTTCTCGAGCGCATCGAGCGCCTGAGCGGGGTCGGGTGTTTCGCCGAGGATTTCCTTCCAAAGCGTGATCGCATCGGCGTTCTTGTGAAGTCGCTCTGTGCAGAGCTGCGCCATTTCCATTTTCTTGTCGAGGCGCACGACGGGATCGTCAGCGAGATCGGCTTCGCGACCGAGGATCGCGACCAAGGCTTCCCAGTTGCGCTTCTTCGTGTAGATGTCCTTGAGCTGTGCGACAGCGTCATGGTGGGTGGGCTGCAAGCGCAGAACCCGTTCGAGCGGTTCCGTCGCTTGCTTCAGGTTCCCAAAGCGTTCGAGCCAAAGGCCAGCGATGCGTACGTAGAGCGCGACTTTGATGTCGGTCTCTGCGGCAACCTCAGCCTGGCGATCGAGAATCTGGATGAGATCGTTCCATCGCCCCGCGCCTTCATAGAGCTCCGACAGAGAGCTCAACGCCTCGGAATCGTAGGGGGAGAGGGCAAGAATCTCCCCGTAGACCTGGATGAGCATGGAATCGAGCTGGAGCGCGTCGCGGTAGATCGGAATCAAATCACGAAGCAGGCGCAACTTCTCTTCCTTGGCATCGGCCGAGAGGGCTTCCACCTCGCCGCGAATTGACTCGGACAAGGCGTTCCATTTGCCGCTGTGCTGGTAGAGCTGTTGAAGCGCAGCGCGGGCATCGACGTCGCCCGGCGCCAAGCGTTCCACCAGCTTCCACGCTTCGAGAGCGCGCTCGGGGCGGTCCGCTGTCTGCGCTCGATGACCGAGCTCTCGCGCCAAGGCGAGCTGTTGCTTCGGGTCTGTCGTGGTGCGAAGGGCGTCTCCCAGGATTGTCAGGAATCGGCCGTTGGGATCTTCGTTCCCGATTCGCGCACGGTAGAAGTCGAGCATGCCAGGGTGCGCTGCGTCGATTTTGCGGAGCCGTGCGAAAAATGGCTCTGCAGATTCAGTGTCTTCGCGAAAGCGCCAATGGACCATCGCCAGCTGGAGGAGCATGCCCTTCTCCGCTTCGAGCGTCTGGCGGGAACGAAGCGCGCCTTCGTACATCTCGGCGAGCTCGTCCCAGGCCTCGAGCTCGGTGTAGTACTCGGCCAGCGCGCCGAGCGCCTCGGCGTCCGTAGGTGAGAATTTCAAAACCTTGCGATAGGCGTCGGCAGCGCGCTCCGAATCCCCGAGCGGACGCCGCAGCACACGCGCAGCCTGCAACCAAGCGCCGGCCTTTTCCTCGCGCGTCCGAGCCGCAGTGGCTGCGCGAACGAACACCGATACCACGTCGTCCCATCGGCCTCGCGCGCGAAGACTCAGTGCATACTGCCGAGCCGTGCACATGTGAGACGGATCGGCGGCCAAGGCTTCGTCGAAGATCGCGTCGGCCTCCTCGACGGTCGACTCACCACCGTACTGCCACATCAGTGACGCGGCGCGGGTGAGCAAGGAAGTCTTGAGGCGCGGGTCGACGGCTTCGCGAGCCTCCTCGACGAAGCGGCGCGCCACTTCCGCCCACTTTTCTTCGACCTGTTGAATCTGATCGACCGCCTGAGCAACCTCGGGGTCATCCGACTTGAGACCACCAAGCTTCTCGTAGGCGACCAGAGCGCCCCGGTCGTCCATCAGCTCGTCGCGGCGCACGCGGCCGAGCTCTTTGACCAGCACCTTTTGAAAATCGGGATCGTCGGCGACCAACTCGGTCTCGAGCTCCATCAACCAGGACGCGGCCAAAAACTCGCCGCGGCGCTCGTGTCCACCACGCGCGGCCTCTAGCAATCGAAGTGGGTCTTGGTCGTCGTTGGCGGGGTTCGGGCTTTTCAAGAACTCGCGCAGGCCGTCGACGAGCTCCGTGTCGTACGGGTCTTCCAGCAAGAGGCCCAGGTACTTCGCTAAAGTCAGCTCGGACATCTGCACCCCCGCGAGCCGTTTCGGAAGGATTTTCGCACCCTTCGGTGATGTCATGAAACCCCCAAAAGCAAAAGGATCCTGCGACCTAAGGTCCCCACAGCGCAGGTGTCTTGAATGTTAGCGGCGCGACGATTGGATGAGCAAGCCCCGAATTCCAAGAAATTGACTGGAAAGCGGCGCTTGGTGAGCCCGCTCTCAGAAGATCATGATCGCGCCAGCCCAGGTCAGGGCGCCATAGGTCACCAGGCTGACCGCCATGTGAGCGGTCGCGATCCCACGCAGGGCTTTGTAGTCGTTGGCCCGATCGAGGCCGAAGCGTTCGGAATTCGCGGAAACGACGCCAAGGCCGATCTGGGCGATCATCCCCGCAAACGTGACCCAGCGGAGCACCTTGTGTGTCCGGAGCTTCCTGGCGAAATCGCTATTGCCTTCGCTGACTTTGAGCGGGTCCGGCATGGCGAACGAGAGCCCGAAGGTCGTGAAGTAGGCGGCGGACGTGAGCGCGATCAGGGTCACGTGCGCGGTCGGCACCCCGCTGCACGCATCCTGGGTGAAGATCGCGTTCCCTTGGACGCAGGGGTTGGTCGCCTGGCTCTTCCACCATCCGTATTGGTTGTGGAACTGAATGAATCCCGAAACCACCGACAAAGTCATCAGCGACCAGGTGGCGATGCCGAACCACTTGTGGACCTTCTTGATCTTGTTGCGCTTCCGAACGAGGTCGGCGGTGGACGGTTGGTTCGGCTCTCCGAGGTCGGTGGAGACCTCGATCGCCAGGACCACGCTCGGCTCGATCGCGGCCGACGGCGCTTCGAGCATCGATGCGTCGACGTGTAAGGACAGACCAAACAGGGGCGTAGCGAGCATCAGGGCGGTCAAAGTGGCCATGGCGGCCGAAGTATCTACTAAATCCGCCGCCGGGGCTAGGTCTCTGCCCGGCCGTGAACGGCTTTTCACGAGGCCCGAGGCGCTGTAGAGGAAAGACATGGCGCCTTCTTCGAAGCTCCCGAGCCGCGTATCCGTGTACGAGGTGTCCCCGAGGGACGGTCTGCAGAACGAGAGCGCCCAGGTGGCGACCCATGCAAAGGTCAGGCTGATCGAAGCTCTCGTCGATGCTGGAATCAGCCGGATCGAGGTCGGAAGCTTCGTTGCGCCGAAGTGGGTCCCTCAAATGGCCGATGCGGATGAGGTCTGCAGGATGATCGAGCGTCGGCCTGGCGTCACCTATGCCGGCCTTTGCCCCAACGCCCGCGGTCTCGATCGCGCGCTTGCGTCGAAGGTCGACGAGATCGCGGTCTTCGTGAGCGCGAGCGAGACGCACAACAGCAAGAACGTCAACAAGACGATCCCGCAAACGCTGAAGGCCTTCGAACCCGTCATCGCGCCGGCCGTCGAAGCCGGACTGAAGGTCCGCGCGTACGTCTCCACGATGTGGGGTTGCCCCTACGAAGGAGACGTCGACCCGAAGCGCGGCCTCGAGCTGGCCAAGCGCTTGCTCGGTGCGGGCTGCTACCAGGTGTCGCTCGGCGACACGATCGGGGTCGGCACGCCGATTCAGACCGAGAAGATTCTCGATCTCTTTACGGCCGAGCTGCCGCTCGAGCAGATTGCCCTGCATTTGCACGACACCCGAGGGACCGCGCTCGCCAACGTCTTGGTTGGCTTGCAGGCTGGCATCACCACCTTCGACGCGTCGGTGGCCGGGCTTGGTGGCTGCCCCTATGCACCGGGCGCAGCGGGCAACCTCGCGACTGAAGATCTGGTGTACACCCTAGACGGGATGGGAATCGAAACCGGAATCGACCTCGAGAAGCTCTGGCAAGCGGGCCAGGTCGCCGAGGCCATCGTCGGCCGCGAGCTACCGGGCAAAGTGCACCGCGCCGGCGTCCGCTCGCTTGCAAAGTAAGGGAAGCACGTGCCAGTTCAGGATCTCCTCCAATTCATCAACCGCTCCCCTACTCCGTTCCACGCGGTCGCTGAAACGGTCGCGCGGCTCGAAGCCCAGGGCTATCGCCGCCTCGATGAAGCGGAGGCCTGGGAAGTCGACGGCGGGGACAAGGTCTACGTCGTGCGCGGCGGCGGGTCGGTCGCGGCGTTTCACCTGGGAAGCGCTCCGGCACAGGAAGCTGGCTTTCACCTGGTCGGCGCGCATACCGATTCACCCAACCTCCGGGTCAAGCCGAACCCCGAGCTCAAGCAGGCAGGGTACGGGCAACTCGGCGTCGAACCGTACGGCGGGGTCTTGTTGCACACTTGGCTCGACCGCGACCTCTCACTCGCGGGGCGAGTATCGCTCGCGGACGGCGGCGCGAGGCTCGTCGACTTCGAACGCGAGTTGCTGAGGGTTCCATCGCTGGCGATTCATCTGAACCGCAAGGTGAACACCGAGGGCCTCAAGCTGAACGCACAGACGCACATGGCGCCCATCCTCCACCTGAACGAGCTCGGAGAAATCAACCTTCGGGCGTTGCTCGCCGAAGAGCTCGGCGACGTCAAGACCGAGGATGTCATCGCCTGGGACTTGATGGCGTACGACGTGCAGCCGGCCACGCGTAGCGGCGTGAGCCGGGAGTTCATTCACGCGGCTCGCATCGACAACCTCGCGAGTTGTCATGCAGCCCTGAGCGCCCTGCTAGCCGCTGAACGCGACGCAGAGATGAGCCGCGGAATCGTCTTGTACGATCATGAAGAGGTCGGAAGCCGAAGCGCGCAGGGAGCCGCCTCGGACTTCTTGCGAAGCTGTTTGCAGCGGCTCTCCGGCGCCTCGACCGAGAGTTTTCACCGCGCCGTCGCCAAGTCGTTCTTGATCTCGGCAGACATGTCCCATGCGATTCACCCGAACTACGCCGACCTCCACGAACCCATGCACCAACCCGTGCTCGGTGGCGGCCCGGTCGTGAAGATCAACGTCAATCAGTCGTACGCCACCGATGGCGAAAGCTGGGCGAGCTTCGAACGCTGGGCCAGAGAGGCCGACGTGCCCACGCAGCGTTTTGTCGTGCGCTCCGACCTCGGCTGCGGCAGCACCATTGGCCCGATCACCGCCGCCGAGCTTGGTATTCGCACGGTCGACGTCGGCAACCCGATGCTTTCCATGCACTCGTGCCGGGAAGTCGCCGCTGCCTCCGACGTGCCGCAGATGATCGGCGTGATGAAGCGCTTCTTCCATGTCTAAGCACCGGCGTCCGCCAGGCCCCCCAAATCGCCTCGGCCTCGGGAACCTACGTGGCATGATGAGCGACCAGCTCCGGTACATGACCGCGGCCGCAAAGTACGGCCCACTCGTCAACTTGCCGATTCTGTCCGAGGGCTACGTCTTGGTCCTCGACCCGGAGCTCATTCAGCAGAGCTTGGCCCAGGGGCATAGCGTCATGCAGAAGGACCGCTTCACGCACGAGCTGGCACGTGTGCTCGGGCAGGGTTTGGTGACGAGCGAAGGCGCGCTGTGGCGAACCCAGCGAAAGCTGGTCGCACATGCGTTCATCCCGCGCCGGATTCGAACCGACGCCGATTCGATGGTCGCTGCCGCACATCGCTCCCTCGACGACTGGAGCGACGGGAGGGTGATTCCGATTCACAAGGCGATGGCCGAGCTCACCCTCGACATCGTCGGGCGCACGCTCTTCGCTTCCGAGCCCTTGCGATCGCAAGTGCCCGAAGCTTGGCATGCGGCAAGGCAAATCAAGAGAGAAGCGAGGCGCCAGGAGCCATCGAGGCCAAACGAACCCATGACGAAATCCTAGAGCGCCGCTCGCTCAATCACCAACAATCGGTCGCTTAGGCGCTTTTCATGGCGCGGCTCCGACGCAACTACGTCAGCTCGAAGTCTTTGCAGAACAGCAGCGCGGCCCTCGGATCATCGTAGCGCGACTTCCGATGCCGGTGCGTTGGGAAGCCATGCGCGCATCCGGCCTTCGGATCGAACAAAACGCAATCCTCGCAGTTCCACTTAAGCCGAAATCGTTCTCGCTGCTCGCGAAAGCGGTCGTCTTGCTCAACCTTCATGCAGGAGGTTCGATCTTCTTGACGCGGCGCTCGTGGCGGCCGCCTTCGAAGCCGTGGCTCAGGAAGGCCTTGAGGATCTCCGCAGCAAGGCCTGGGCCGACGACCCGGGCGCCCACGCACAGAATGTTGGCGTCGTTATGCTGCCGACTCATCGAAGCGCTAAAGACGTCCCCGCAAAGTGCTGCGCGTACCCCGACGTGACGGTTTGCCGCCATCGACATGCCGATTCCCGTGCCACAAACGAGAAGCCCGAGCCCTTCCCCGCGCGCCACGGCGCTTGCAACCTGGTGCGCGTAGTCCGGGTAGTCGGTGGAATCGCTGCTGTTCGTGCCGAGGTCGACGACTTCGTAGCCGAGCTCGGCTGCCACGGCCAAGAGCTGACGCTTGAGCTCGAGGCCTGCGTGATCCGCACCGACGATGAGGGTCTTGGCCATGGCTAAGGGGCCTTTAGCACGAGCGCGCAGTTGGTCCCGCCGAAGCCGAACGAGTTGTTCATCAGGGCGCGAATCGGTCGCTCCTGCGCCTCGTTGGGAACCAGGTTCATCCCCTCTGCCGCCGGATCGGGCTTGTCCAGGTTGATCGTCGGCGGCAAAAGGCCGTCGCGTATCGCGAGCACGCAGAGAACCGGCTCGAGCCCACCTGCGGCACCGAGCAAGTGCCCGCTCATGCTCTTGGTGCTCGAAACGGCGAGCCCATCGCTGGCATGCGCACCGAACACTTTCCGAATTGCTTGAAGCTCCCCCACGTCGCCCTGCTGGGTCGAGGTTCCGTGCGCATTGATGTAGTCGACATCGGCCGGACTGAGCTTGGCATCGGCGAGCGCGAGCTTCATCGCGCGCTGCGCGCCTTCGGCCTCGGGCGCGGGTTGAACCATGTGATGCGCATCCGACGTCGCGCCGTAGCCGACGATCTCGGCGATGATCTCGGCGCCGCGCGCCATCGCAGCCTCGCGCTCTTCGAGAAGCAGCACGCCGGCACCCTCGGCGATCACAAATCCGTCCCGATCGGCGTCGAAGGGTCGGCTCGCAAGCTCTGGCTCGTCGTTGCGCCGCGACAGCGCGCGCATCGAGGTGAACCCGGCCACGCCGACCGGGGTCACCGCGGCCTCGGCGCCACCCGCCACAGCAGCGTCGATCTCGCCCCGCTGAATCCAGCGGAACGCGTCACCGATCGCATGCGCGCCCGAAGCACAGGCGCTCGTATGCGTGTAGCTCGGCCCCTTGAACCCCCAGTCCAAAGTGACCTGGCCGGGCGCAAGATTGGAAATCACCGAGGGAATGAAGTAGGGCGAAACCCGGCGCGGCCCCTTGTCAAAGAGGGTCCTGCAGGTGTCTTCGAAGACCTCGAGCCCGCAGAAGCCCACGCCGATGAACGTGCCCACCCGCTCCTTCTCTTCATCGCTCGGATCAAAGCCCGAACCCTTGATCGCCTGTGCGCTTGCCGCAATGGCGAGTTGAATGAATCGCGCCGCTTCGCGGAGACGCCGCTTCGGCATGTACCGAAGCGGATCGAAGTCCGTGCACTCGCCCCCGATCTGCGAAGCGAAGTCGCTGGGGTCGAATCCCGTGATGCGCGCAATACCACTCCGCCCCTCGGAAACGTTTTTCCAAGTGGTCGCGACATCCGCGCCGCATGGGCTCACGGTGCCCACACCTGTGATGACTACTCGCCGCATCGACCCGCCCGGTGAAGGAGGCGCAGTGAACTGCTAACCCTTGAGCGCCTTGATGTATTCGATCGCGTCGCGGACGGTCTTGATTTTCTCCGTGTCCTCGTCCGGAATCTCAATCTCGAACTGCTCCTCGAGGGCCAAGACCACTTCGACGATCGCAAGTGAGTCGGCCTTGAGGTCTTCGATGAAGTCTTGCCCTTCTTGAATGTCGGCCCCGTCGACGTCGAGCTTGTCCGACACGATTTCTTTGACCTTCTCCGCGATGTCCATCTGCTTCCTCCGTCACGCGCGCCTTAGACGTGCATGCCTCCATTGACCCGGACTACTTGCCCGGTGATATAGCCCGCTTCTTCGCTTGCCAAAAACACAACTGCGGCGGCGACCTCTTCGGGACGCCCAATTCGGCCCACTGGGGTCTGATCCACGATGCCCTGCCTGGCCGCATCCGGCAGATCTGCAGTCATATCGGTCTCGATGAAGCCAGGGGCCACCGCGTTCACGGTGATCCCCCGAGAGGCGTATTCGCGAGCCAGCGAGCGGGTGAGGCCCAAGAGCGCCGCCTTCGACGAGGAATACACGGCCTGGCCGGCGTTGCCGGACTCCGCCACCACGCTCGAAAGGTTGATGATGCGCCCCCAGCGCTTCTTCATCATCGGGCGGATGCAAGCTTTCGCGCAGTACACGGCTCCATTCACATTCGTCGCCCACGTCATCTCGAGATCCTTTGCAGACACTCTCAACAACAACCGGTCGATCGAGATTCCAGCGTTGTTCACCAGAATGTCGATCCTCCCGTGCCGCGCCACGGCCTCTTTGATGCTTCGGTCTACTGAATCGGGGTCAGCAACGTCGAAGGCGGCGAGCTCGGCTTGCCCACCAGCCTCTTCGATGAGCCGCACGGTCTCCCGAGCAGCCTCTTCGTTAGAGCGGTAGTTGACGAGGACGAGAGCGCCAGCCTGGGCGAGTGCAATGCAGGTCGCCCGGCCGATGCCTCGTGACCCCCCGGTCACGATGGTGATTTTCCCGGCCAGATCGAACACGAGCTACTCGAGCTCTTCGTTCTTGCCCTTGATGACCTGACGGCCCTTGTAGAAGCCGCAGGCTGGGCACGCCCGGTGTGGAAGCATCACGTCGCCGCAGTTTGGGCATGCGCTCACATTCGGGGCGGTGACTTTATCGTGATGGGCGCGCCGCTGGTCGCGCTTCATCGGGCTGGTTCTGCGTTTCGGTACTGCCACGGAATCACTCCTCGTTCTTCGTAAGTGCTTCTTTGAGTTTGAGTAAGGGAGCGAAGCGCGAATCGGGCGCCGCATCCCCAAAGACCTCGTCGGGAGGCCGAAGATGATCCGGAATCGCGATTCCCTCACACGCAACGGAGCAAAGCGGTTTCATGGGCGCTTCGAGCAGCAAGTACTCGCGTACCATCGGGTCCAAGACGACCTCTGCACCGCTGTAGTAGTCCCGATTGACTTCGTCCAACTGAACGTCGATCTCATCGCTCCCGTGCGGGCGCACGTGCTCCGGACTGAATAGCCCGGTGAGCGGCAGGTCGACTGTGATTGGAACGTCGGCCAGGCAACGCGCGCAGGTCGCGACGAGCTGCGCCTCGAGATGCGCCTGCACGAGCACATCCAAGCCGGTTCGCTGCGCTTGCGCGCTCAACCGACCGTCCTCTGCCCCTGCGCTCAGCTCAGTCTCGGCAAGCGCGGACGCCAACCAATCCGTGCCGATGGCAAAGTTCCAATTCTTCCCGGCCTCGTCGAGGTCCTGGATCTTTAGGACGAAGGTAGACATTGAATTCAGAGTGATCGGCGACAGCCAAGCGACCCTCCCAGGCCACGAGAACGCGCTACTATTCTTTGTGGTCTCGGGGCTGTCAAGGAGGGTGGTGCGCGGCCCGCCCGGCTAGTTAACTCGTCGTAATGTGAATGCTTTCCGACTCGGTCCCGGACACGGACGCGCTCACGCACCCGGACGCTGGCACTGGCGCTGGCACTGGCGCTGGCACTGGCGCTGGCGTTGGTTGTGTCGCTGTCGCCCCTCCCCCTGCACCCCTGCAGCAACCCCCTGCCCACCCCCTCCCCCGGTCGCCAATATGCAGGATCGTGATACATTTCGGCCCGATGGCTGACGATTTTCGAAGATTTTCGGGTACTTCTACTTATCTCACCAACGAGGCGCTCGAGTCCGCCGTCAACTGTGCGGTCGTCCTCGAACGGCCCCTCCTCATTCGAGGCGAGCCGGGCACGGGCAAGACCCTTCTCGCCGAAGCGGTCTCCGAATCACTCGGCATGCCCCTGATTCGCTGGAACATCCGGAGCACGACCCGTGCCCAAGACGGCCTCTACGTGTACGACACGGTGCAGCGTCTCTACGACTCCCGGTTTGGAGACAAAGACGTCAACGACATCAGCCAATACATCAAGCTCGGCCCGATGGGAGAGTCGTTCGACGCCAAGGAGCGCGTGGTGCTGCTGATCGACGAAATCGACAAGGCCGACGTGGAGTTCCCGAACGATCTCCTAAACGAGCTCGATCGGATGCAGTTTCACGTCGACGAAACGCAGCAAGACATCATCGCCATGCAACGTCCCATCGTGATCATCACCAGCAACGCCGAGAAGGAGTTGCCCGACGCGTTCCTTCGACGCTGCGTGTTCCACTTCATCGATTTTCCAACGCCGGAGCTGATGGCCGAGATCGTCCAGGTCCATCACCCCAAAGTCCACGAAAGCCTCGCCGAGCAAGCGCTCAAAACCTTCTACGAACTCCGGAGCATGCGACGTCTCCGCAAGCGTCCGAGCACCAGCGAGCTCGTCGACTGGATCGCGGTTCTTCAGCGCGCCGGAATCGAGAGCGTGAAGCTCGAAGAAAATCTTCCCTTCCTGGGCGCCTTGCTCAAGAAGGAGCAAGACCTCGTCGCCTTCGCAGATCAGCTGTCGGGCGGCCGCCAATGGAGAAGCTAAAATCCTAGTCCCTTTCATGTATGAGCTTCGCGGACGTGGCGTCCCGGTGGGGACCCAAGAGGTCATTGCGCTCGCCCAAGCACTGAAAGCCGGACTTCACGACAGCTCGCTCGACGGTTTTTACAATGTTGCCCGCTCGGTGATGATCCACAGCGAGGCGCACCTCGATTCATTCGATGAAGCCTTCCTTTCGTTTTTCAAGGGCATCGAGATCGAATCCAAGAAGCTCAAGGACGAGCTTTGGGACTGGCTGCAGCAAGCCAAAGAAAACATGGCCGAGCTCACCGACGAGCAGCGCGAGTTCGTCGAAAACCTCGACCTAGACGAGCTTCGCAAGCTCTTCGAGGAGCGTCTCGCCGAGCAAGACGAACAGCACGACGGCGGCAACAAGTGGATCGGCACCGGAGGCACCTCGCCCTTTGGTCATAGCGGCCGCGCGCCCAAAGGCTTTCGAATCGGAGGCTCCGGCGGCGGTCGAAGCGCGGTGAAGGTCGCCGATGCGCGTATGTATCGCCCCTATCGCCAGGACCTCACGCTCGACGTTCGCCAAATGCAGGTCGCGCTCCGAAAGCTCCGTCTCTTTGCGCGCGAAGGGGGAGAGGAAGAGCTCGATCTCGAAGGCACCATCGATGCAACGGCGCAGAACGCCGGAGAGCTGGAGGTCATCACCCGCCCTCCCCGGCGCCACAACACCCGCATCATTTTGATGATGGACGTCGGGGGCTCGATGGACCCCTTCGCACATCTTTGCTCCCGGCTTTTTTCGGCGGCCAAGAAGTCGAGCCACTTCAAAGAGCTGCGCACCTATTACTTCCACAATTGCGTCTACGGCCATGTCTACGAGACCGAACGCT
Organism: Polyangiales bacterium; assembly: GCA_049645265.1. Taxonomy (GTDB): domain Bacteria; phylum Myxococcota_A; class Polyangia; order Polyangiales; family Houyiibacteriaceae; genus SG8-38. The sequence continues at coordinate 9,805 of JBARTN010000136.1, read as the reverse complement.
TCGACACGCCGATCAAGCTGCGTGACCTTCTTCACGAGACGGGCCCGCACTACAAGCTCATCATGGTCGGCGACGCGCTCATGGCACCCTACGAGCTTCTTGCGGCCGGCGGCTCACTCGACCTCGGCGACGACCGGGGCATCGAAGGCCTGCAGTGGCTCATGATGCTGAGCCAGCACTACCACCGCAGCATCTGGCTCAACCCGGAGCCCCAGCGCTACTGGACCGGAAACACCATCGAATATGTCCGACAGGCGTTCGACATGTTCCCGCTCACCCTCGAAGGGCTCGGCGAAGGTGTCGGCCATTTGCTCAAGGGCGGCAAGGGCCACTGAGGCGCTTGAAATTACGGGTCCCGGAGCGAAATTTGGGCTCCGGGCTCTGGGTCGCGTACCCTGAGACCGTGGGGAAGACATCCATCATCGCGTTCGTCGTCTTGTTCGCTAGCTCGGCCGGCATTGCCTCGGCGAATGAGTCCTCGTACGCCGGCGTGACCCCGGGCTCGGAGACCTCGGAGAACCTGCCGCCCAAGGCGGACGAGATTCCCGAAGGTGCGCTCATGCTCACCTGGCCCGGCTTCATGATGGTGGAGGACGGCTCCTCTTTCTTCGTCCAGACCTCGAAACCGGTGAAGTTCGGAACCAAGAAGTCCGACGGACGCCTCGAGCTGATTCTGCACCACACGCGTGTTCATCTCAAAAACAACTTCCTGCCGCTCGAAACTCAGTTTTTCGATACGCCGGTGACTCGGGCAACCGTGCAACGCAAGGGCACGAAGGACGTGGTGATGGTTTTCGAAATGCGTGAAGACGCCACGCCGAGCATCACTCAGAAGATGGGCAAAGACGGGTTCAACTACGTCTTCGTCAAGTTCAGCAAACAGCCTTGAGCCGCGTAAAGCCGACCCCGTAAAACCGACGCTGGCCGTCGGTCACGGGGTTTCGCCCTTGCTTGGAGCGGGCGCATCGAGTAACCGGACGCCATGAGCCTCCGCGCGGTCAAAGGGATGAAGGACATCCTGCCAGACGAGATCTCGAAATGGCACCGCCTCGAGAACGCGTTCCGCAAGCGAGTCGAAGGCTATGGCTTCCAAGAAGCTCGCTTTCCCATCGTGGAGCCGACCGCGCTGTTCGTTCGCTCGATCGGCGAAACGACCGACATCGTGGAAAAAGAGATGTACACGTTCACCGATCGGGGCGAGAAATCGCTCACGCTCCGCCCGGAGGGCACGGCGTCGTCGGTGCGCGCGTACGTGCAACACAGCGTGCAGGCCCGCGAGCCGGTCACGAAGTGGTACTACATCGGCCCGATGTATCGGCGCGAGCGGCCTGCCAAAGGGCGCTACCGGCAGTTCTACCAAGCCGGAATCGAAGTTTTCGGCGACCCGGGTCCCTACGTCGACGCCGAAGTGATCGACATGGTCGTCGGTTTCATCTCGAGCCTCGGCATCGGCGAGGTCGAAGTCCTGGTCAACTCGATCGGCGGATCGGAAACGCGCGAGAAGTATCGCGAAGCGCTGCTCAGATATCTCACGCCCTATCGCGCCGAGCTTTGCCCCGACTGTCAGCGGCGAATGGATGCCAACCCGCTTCGAGTGCTGGACTGCAAAGTGCCGCGCTGCTCTGAAATCGCAGCGGAGGCGCCGTTGATCTTGAAACACCTCACCGACGAAGACCGGGCCCACTTCGACGGGCTTCAAGAGACCTTGACCATCCTCGGGACACCCTATCGCGTAGACGGCTCGCTGGTGCGAGGGCTCGACTACTACAGCCGAACCCTGTTCGAAGTGCTGGGCAAAGGGGAAGGGCTCGGCGCTCAAAACGCGTTGCTCGGCGGGGGCCGATACGATCAAATGGTGGAGAGCCTCGGCGGACCGGACACCCCGGCGATCGGTTTCGCGATGGGGCTCGAGCGTTTGCTGATGTCCATGCCCGACGGGGAAGCGGATTCGCACGTCGACGTCTTCATCGTTGCCGCCCAAGCCGGAGTTCGTGGCCAGGCGACCTTGCTCGGCCGCGAGCTCCGAGACGCCGGGCTTCGCGTGGAGAGCGACCTTCGCGGCGGCTCGCTCAAGAGCCAGTTGCGCCGCGCCGACAAGATCAACGCACGGGTCGCGATGATCCTTGGGGAGTCCGAAGTCGAAGAAGGCGTCGTCCAGCTCAAGGACCTGCAGAACAAGACCCAGGAGCAAGTGGCACGCGCCGACGTGGCAGGCCGCATCCACGCCCTGCTGTCCGAGTGACCCCCGCACTAGTGTGCGAGAGATTTTCGCTTGTGGTCGAGCGCCCCCGCAGGGAGCGACTGAGAGGTACATCGGTACCTCGCAGGGAGCGAGCGAGGAGGTAAGCCGACCACAAGTGAAAAGATCCGCACACTAGGCGCGGTTGAAGAAGATCGGGCTCGACCACGCCATCTCGCCATCGGCCTGGGTCACGCGACAGTACACGTACGGCGCATCGACCTCTCCCGCAAACGACGCCGATGGAGACTTTGGCTCGTCCGAAGCCACCACACCCTCGGGCGTCACAAGCTCGATGCGTTCGATGTCGGTCGTCCCAAGCGCTCGCGCGTGTACTTCGACAGGCCCGTCGAGGTCGAGCTCACTCCCCATCGGAAAGCCGGCCACGTGCACGTCGAGCAAAATCTTGGCGCCACTGGTTGCGTAGCAACGGCGAGCGCGAATCGCTTCGAGAATCGCCTGACGTGTACGGGTCGCACAAAGGACCGCCGTCAGCCCCGTTCGAAACGGGTCGCGTTTTCGGCATTCGCCGTGGTGCCAAAGAAGCCCGTGGCTGTCCGAGTTCGCGATGAAACCGAAGCGCATGCCGGTGTCGAGCAGGGGTTTGGCGAACTGGTCATTGAGCTCGCCACGGTACCCGAGGGGATGATTGGGGTGCTCGTAGCAGCCGTGGCAGGAGCAGATCTCCCAAACCGGTTGCCCTTCGGGGTCGTGTCCGGGAACGTCTGCGCCCGTCCAACCGATGTGGTGCGGCCCCGTGAACGCGCCCTGCGCGCTGATCTGCTGGACGATCTCCCGCCCCTCGGGAACGTCGTCGCGAGAGATGATGGGAAAGCCCGGGCCCGGAAGGTAGATACACTTGTGCCCCGGACCCGGATACGACTTGCCGGTCCACTCGTAGGCAACGATCGTGGCGAACTCGCCGGGTTCGTCGTGCCGTTCGGTTACGGCTTGCAGGTAGGCCCACTCGCCCGGCCCGATTCGTTTGCCGAGGAATGATTCGTGATCGGTAAGCGCCGCGAAGTCGTCGCCGTACCGATAGCGGGCGCGAAGATACGCTTCGTCCGCGCTACCCACACCATCCGAATGGGCGCTGTGCTGTTGGATGTCGCCGAACAAGACTTGCGGCCCCGACCATGCCGCCGCGTGCACCGGGGCCGGCTTGAACTCGCCGACGTCGATCTTCGCCTCGACGAGCTCGGGCGCTCCGCCGGACGGTTCATCGAACGATTCGATTCGAATGCCCTTGCGACCGCGCCACGCAGCCAACGTCGTTCCACTTGCGAGGCGAACCGCGGTCACCCGCCTCCCTCGACACCCCCACTCGGCATCATCGATCCGAACCCGGGCGGCGAAGCCCTCCGCGTTGAGTCTCTGCCGGTACATCGTGTGGGAGCCGCGTCCAAATAGATCGAGCGCCCCATCGTCTCCAACCACGATTGCGGGGAACTCGAAGCCCTGCTCTTCACCCTCGAGGTCCCGGTCTCGGTCGGTCATCGGCCCGGCCGGCTCGAAAACCCTGCCCTCCATGTCGACGAAGCGAACCGCGATCCACTTCGCGATGTCGGGAACCCCGGTGTCCTCCCGAACGTCGTGGTGAAATCCGACCCAGGCGCCGCCGGTCGCCGCGCTGATGCAGGGTGCGGCGGCAATCCCGAATGCCGTCCAGACGACGAACTCGCCGCCCGACGGGGGCGCGACCACCACGCTCGACCGCGGCCCTTCATGCCGCACCTCGACGCGCCAGCCCTGATGCTCCGCCGCGAGCTCGGCGCGCGGATCGTTGATGGGATGCGAGACACCCGGGGCCCAAGTCATGATCGCAGCGCTATGATCCGTTGCGCCTGCCTCGCCCTGCACCGTGCCGTCGTCCGCCAAGTCGAATCGCAGTACGCATTCTTCATCACCCCCTCCCCACGCGAAGAGGTGCAAGAGCGCGCCTCCATCGGCCACGGGCTCCAAGCGCGGGCTCCTCAGGTACCGCTCCGGAGTTTGTTCAATGAGGGGCATTGGGTCTCAGTGCGCGTAGCCAAGCGCGCGTAACTGATCGCGAATCGTGTCGTCCATTTCAGCGTTCTCCCGCTTCAACTGTGTACCGCCCTTCTGCTCGGCGCTCAACCAGTCCCCCCGGTTGGTCGCTCCGAGGAACTGCCCGAGCAACATCCGCGAATACCGCCGCGCAATCGGAAAGGCCGAGGTGTCGAGCTGCTTCGTCTCCAAGGGGTCCGCCACCAGGTCGAACATGGTCGAGGTGAGGTTGCCGCGAAGGATCAGCTTCCATCGGCTGCTGGTGATCACGCGGCGGTCGTCTTGGAAGTCGCTGAACGCCACCGCCGGCCGGGTCGGCGCATCGCCGAGCATCAGACCAACGAGCGCCTGCCCTTCATTGCTGGCCATTGCCGGAACGCCCAAAAGCTCGGTCACCGTAGCGGAGATGTCGAGGGTGCTGACCGCATCGCCAATCTTCGTGCCGGCCGGAAGCCGGTTCGGAAGTCGAAACATCAAGGGAACGTGAAGAAGCTCTTGGTACACCGAGTGGCCGTGTCCCCAGGAGCCATGGTCATCGAGCTCCTCACCGTGATCCGCAGTCACGACGATCAGCGTGTCGTCACTCAGCCCGAGCTCGTTCAAGCGCTCCACGAATGCGCCGAAGAAGTGGTCGTGCTTCGTGATCTCACCATCGTGTAGCGCCTTCAATCTCCGCTTGTCGCTTGCATCGAAAACCACTTGCGGTGGGTTGCGCTTAGCCTTCTCCAGCAAATCACCGGTCATCCTCGGCTTGACCTGCCCGGCATACTCGCTCGGGTCGTACATCCGTAGGAACTCGCCGGGAGGATCGTAAGGCACATGCGGATCGATCGTCTGAATGTACGCGAAGAAGCGTCCGTCCTTGTGCTCCTCGATCCAGTTTCCGGCCTTCTCGAAGACGTCCTTGGCCTCGGTGCTCTTACCCTCGCGAATGTAGTTGCTGTAGTCATCCCAGCCCTGATCGAAGCCAAAACGGTCGGACACATAGCCGTTCGCGATGAAGCTTCCGGTCGCAAAGCCTTCACCCTGCAAGTGCTCACTCAAGAGCTCCGCCGAGCTCGGCAGCGCGGCATCGGCGGTCTTCTGCTGATGTGTTTGTGGGTGAAGCCCGGTGAGGATCGAAGCCACTGCCGGCTTGGTCCAGTTCTCGGGCGACTGCGCGAGCGCCAAGATCACGCCTTCGGAGGCGAGTTTGTCGATGGCCGGCGTTTTCACGCGAGTCTGCGGGTTGAACGGCCGGAGCTTGTCGGCGCGAAGGGTGTCGATGACGAGCACGACCACGTTCTTCGCAGGCGCCAGGTTTCTTTCCTGCCGTTCGGGCACCACGATGCGCGGTGAATTCCAAGCCAAACGCCCCGCCCCCTGGCCCTTGGCGCGAAGATCGATCCGCACGGTCTCACCCGCGAAGCGACTCAAGTCCACCTTGTGGTCGGTCCATGCGCCCGAAGCCGTACCCGTCAGCACTTCGATGGTCGGCTGCCCGTCTGCCGTCACCTCGATCGCGAAAGGGGCGTCGCCTTCACCTTCGACACCGACTCCGAAACCCAACGAGCCATCCGACGGAACCGCAACGTGATAGCGCAGCGTCGACGCCCGCGACAAGGCGATGGCCTGCCGCTCCTCCTCACCAAAGCGAACGGTCGCGACCAAGCCTTCATACGTCGGCGCGCGCGCGGCCTTCCCTGGCTCGGACTCGTTTCGAATCCAGATCGAATCGACGGCCGCCGAAACGTCCTGACCATCGATGGGTGTCGTTCCCCCGAAGGTCAGCAGCAAGTAGTTCTCGCCGGCCGTCACCTTCTCTTTCGGAAGCTGGACGTCATAGTCTGCGAACCCATCGCCTTTGCCGAGATGAATCGACGCGAGCTGCTGGTTGTTGAGGTACGGCGTGAGCGCCTGCGTCCCATGCGGTCGCAACCGGACGCGAGCAACGAGCGCTTCAGGACGCTCGACATCGAAGTACACCCGACCGCGCATTCCGACGTGCGCATAGCTGGTGTCGCCGTCGACCCCCTTGCCGACCCAGCCGCTGCGCCAGTCACCCACCGTGTACTTGGACTGCGCGGGGGTGCCGAAGTCGAGATACCAGCCGCCATCGTCCACCTCGGCCAAGTGACGAAGCTCCGTCAGATCCAAATGGGTCTCGAGCCCGGCAAACGGGTTCGGCTTGGGACCTCCTCGACTGCAACCTGCCGCGACGCAAAGGGTCGCGAGCACCACCAGAATCCATCGCATCAGCCGCGTTCCTCCCATGCTCCGGCGGCCGTTTTCGCCCCTGATTTTGGCCCCGCGGAACCTAGCTGCGGTTAGCACGAGGCTTCAACGAGCGTCAACAAAGCCACCCGGTTGGGTGACGACCTGCAGCACACGCGTCGCGCCCGGCTTCAGGTTGTAGAAACGGTCGGTGGATTGAGCGCCGAGCCGGTAGCGAACCCGGTGGGTCCCCTCGTCGAGCACGAGCGTCAAGGGAAGCGTTCCGCGGTCCACCCCGTCCACCTCGACCGACACCTCACCTGGGCCGCTCAGCTCGAGCGCGCCTTGCCCCTCCGCGACGTCCAGGGACGGGTCGACGCCCGCACGAAGGCGTCCCGAAAACGCGGAGAGGTCGAGGCCGACCGGCGAGACCGGAGGCACGGCTTTCGGCGCCGGCCCCTCCAAGTTGACGCGGACCTCCACTGGAAGGCCGATCTCGATCGGCGGCGCTGTGGCCCCAGGCGACCCGGCCGGCGCGCCGACGGCCATCATCTCATTCCAGATCAGAAACGCCACTGTGGCGGAGAGCAAGACCAGAAACGCCAAACCGAATAGACGTGGAGTCGCTCGCAGTTCCATCCCGAACCCAGAGCTGCTCTCACCGCTACCCGGTTCCGTCCCGCTGCCGAGCCGCCAGACCGGATAGCTCCAGCTCGGGGCCCGGTTGGCCGGCTCGCGATGCATGGCCACCGCCGACTGCGCGCGGACATTCTGTCGCTTGATCGGATCGGACACGGATAGGGAGTCTTGTTCGATCTCCGCCTGATTCAACTCCAGTCCCGACTCCGGCGAGGGGGCAGCGCCGGTGCCGCCGCTCGAGACCCGCCCCGGAACGCTGACGTTCCGAATGGCCCCTTGCCGCGCCAAGGTGATCAGCAAGGCATCGACGAGCGCGCGAGACCCGGCCCCGGACTCCCACAAAACGTCCGGCGGCCCACCTGCGACGAGGGCGGCGATCAAGCGCTGTACGCGAATCGGCGAATGTCGCACATAGGTCCCCAGCACGTCCGGATCGAATTCGACGCGGCAATTGGGATGCTCCGCGATCGTATCGAGGAAGGTGCCAAGTCGCCGCGTCGCCTCTATGAACGAATCGTCCAGAGACTCGGGCACGTCATGGCCCAGCCCGGCACGTAACGCTGCGACGACGAATCGACCCGAGCTCATCCCGACCAGCGCAGGAAACGCCTCCGCCCCCTCCTTGACTGCGCCATCGATCGCGGTTCGGGTTAGGCCGACGATGTGGCCTTCTCGAAGCTCCAAGTCGAACAAGCTCCAGGGATCTTGAAGGACGACGCTGGCGTTGGGTCGAAGGCGGCGCACGGCTTGCAGCAGGCGCGTCACGCCGAGCTCCTCCAGGTCACCGCGCGCCTCTCGATCGCCCTTCAGCGCTCCTTCCAACCGCTTCAACGGTTCGAGCACGCCCAGCACGCGATCCAGAACCTGGCGCGCGGGTACTTCCTTCCGCAGATACCCCTGTGCGTCCGCACGAAGCTCGCGCATGCGGTGTAGAAAGTCGTCGCGCCAGGACAAGAGCACGACGGGAACCCCATCGAGCAAGGGCTCGCGACGAACGGCTGCGCACAGGGCAAGCCCGTCGAGGCGCGGCATGACGATGTCCGCAAGGATCACATCTGGAGACTCCCTCCGAGCAAGCTCGAGGGCCTCTATGCCGTCCCGCGCTTCCATGACCCTGGCACCGGACTCGCGAAGCACGCCCACGTAGAACCATCGAACCTCGGCGTCGTCGTCAGCGACCAAAATGTGGCGCCCGCGCAGGCTCGGCTCTGCAGGAGGAGACACGGCGGGGTGTGTCCCGGACTGAGCGGGCAACGCGGCGAGTGGCTCGTACCGCCAGGCCAGGACCCGGATCGCCCGGAGAGAGGCCGGCCCAAACGCCTCCCGCTCGAGCGTCGTCAGCGCCTCGGATACGGCCGCCTCGAGGTGCGCGAAACCAAGCTCGGCCGCCCAACGGCGAAGGTCGCTGAGGTGTCCGGCGAGCGCGGCCCGCGCGGCCTCATCCTCGGGTGCGATACTCAAGACCTCGGTTAACCGCACTGTTTCCAAGCTCTTGGCAGCCAAAGCTTGGAGGAATGTAGCGTTTCGAGACGCCGATTCCGGGTCGCCGTGAGCACTCCGCACCTGCGCAGTGTACGCATCCCGCCGATTTGTTCGAGCGCCAAGTCAGTTGCCCTCGCAATCATGGCGACGTACGGACGAGCGTGGATTTCGTCGATGAAGTGACGTTGGAGGTCGCCGCGGGCGATGGGGGCAATGGCTGCATCGCCTTTCGGCGCGAGAAGTTCGTTCCACTCGGCGGTCCCTCGGGAGGCGACGGCGGGCGCGGAGGAAGCGTGATTCTGGTCGCACACGACCGGCTCTCGACCTTGCTCGATCTCCGATTCCGCAAGATCGTTCGAGCCGAGCGCGGCGAGGACGGCCGCGGCAAGGACCAGTTCGGCAAGGGCGGCCAGGACATTCGCATCCAGGTCCCCGTGGGCACGCAAGTCTACGACCAGGAGAGCAAGGCCCTCCTTGCGGACCTCAGCGAGTCCGGCGCCGAGATCGTGATCGCTGGAGGCGGCCGCGGCGGCCGGGGGAACATCAAGTTCGCGACGCCGCATGACCGCGCACCGCGACGCGCCAGCCCGGGCACGCCCGGCGAACGAAAGCAGGTCCGGCTGGTCCTGAAGCTCCTCGCCGACATCGGCATCGTCGGATTCCCCAACGTCGGCAAGAGCACGTTCATCGCCACCGTCTCTCGTGCACGCCCCAAGGTCGCCGACTACCCGTTTACCACCTTGGTGCCCCACCTCGGTGTCGTTTCACTCGGTGTCGACCGCACATTCGTCATCGCCGACATCCCGGGCATCATCGAAGGTGCCTCGGAAGGCGCTGGCCTCGGACTCCGCTTTCTCAAGCACGTCGAGCGAACCAAGGTCCTTCTGCACATGCTCAGCGTCGACCCGGACCCCGAGCGCGATCCCGTGGCGGATTTCGACGCGCTCATGTCGGAGCTGGGCCGCTTCGATGCGAGCTTGCTGGAACGGCCGATGGTGGTGGCGGTCAGCAAGTGCGACCTGCCCGAGGCCCGCGAAGCCTACGAGGCGGTTCGCGAAGCGCTCGAACCACGGGGTTTCCAGGTCTTCGCGATCAGCTCGGCCACCCAAGAAGGGCTCACGCCTCTGCTCGTTTCGCTCGAGGCTATTCTGAGGCAGCCAGACGACGCCTGAGCTCGGTCCTGCCCCAGTCCGCCGCGTCTCGGACGACCTCCGAGGGATGGTT
>JBARTN010000135.1:0-9685 GCA_049645265.1 Polyangiales bacterium | reverse complement strand
GCCAGTGCCAGTGCCAGTGCCAGTGCCAGTGCCAGTGCCAGTGCCAGTGCGGTACGGCCCGACACATCGTTGACAGTTGTTCCGACACATCGTTTACACATGACCATTCAGGGGACCAAGCAAATTTGGGGCTCCTTGGTCCGGTAGGTGATGACCCCGAGCTCCATGGAGCCATAAGAGAGTGAGAAAAGCGCATCATCGACTTCGGTGACGCCGATGGTCTGGGCGCCGAGACTGGCGGTGAGGTAGTGGCGACGGCTCTTGAATCGGATGGTGCCGTCGTGAGCGACCCGCAGGACCGTCTCGGCGGTCGGGTGCGTGACGGCCGGTATCGCATCGGGGCAAGCACGTTCTGAAGGTCGGTAGTGTGCCGCCGGCCGACTCATCTGAAGCGCTCGATGCGGCCGCTCGTGATTGAAGCGATGCTTGAAGCGAGCGAAGCGCTTCTGCTGCGCTGCGAAGTTCTCGGCGGCGGGACGCGCCGTGTGACGCTTGAGCTCGCGGTGGAAGCGCTCATGGCGACCGTTTTGTGCAGGCTTGCCCGAATCGATGCGCTGAATGTCGATGCCGAGCCGAATCCACACGCTCGACAGATGCGACAGTCCCCTCGGTGCGGCGGCATGTACAAACGGGTCGCCGTTGTCGCAGCGAATCGCCTTGGGCAGACCGTACGTGCGAAACGCCCGCCATAGGTGCCGTTGGGTGGTGTGCGTGTCTTGGCCCTGCTGGGCATCGATGCGCAACACGTAGCGGCTGTAGGAGTCGGTGAGCGTAAGCGGATGGCACCACCGACCGCCCACTGTGAATTCACCCTTGAAATCGACCGCCCACACCTCGTTCGGCGCACTCGGCTCGGGCCACTTACTGGGTCTTGGCTGCAGCACCGGCGCCCGTGTGCGCCGTCGGCGCTGCACCAGTCCCGCCTCATCCAAGATGCGATGGACCGTGCTCGCCGCGGGCACTCGCTCGCTTAGCTCGAGGCCGAGCAGCCAGTCTTGGACGACCCGGGCTCCGTCCTTGTTGTGCCGACGTCCACGCTGCACGATGCGCCGCCTCATCTGCTCACTCACGGCATGCGCAGGCTCATGGGGTGCCCGAGACCGCTCCTCGAGCCCGGCTTCGCCCTCCGCTTCGTAGCGCCGGAGCCACTTGTGAAGGCACTGCCGGCTCTTACCAAAACAAAGGGCCACCTCCGTCACCGGCACCCCGGCGTGGACCAAATCAATTGCTCGCTTCTTCTGCTGCACGTCTGACATCCATCCCATGAGGCGATTCCTCCGCCCCCCAGGGTGTAAACGATGTGTCGGAACACGTGTAAACGAAGCTTCGGACCGTACCCGTCAGTGCCAGTGCCAGTGAGCGGGTTTCTCGGACGCCTCCGATCCTTCCCGTATTCTCCCTCCCGATGACCCGCTCGATCCCTCTGCGTCTCCTCTCCGACCGCGATCACTACGAGCAGGTCATGCAGGCCGTGCTGACGGCCGAGCGGAGTGTTTGGATTGCGACGGCCAATCTCAAAGACGTCATGGTCGAGGATCCTCGCGTCGTTCCGGGCCGGCGTCGGGGGCGCCGCGGCAACTACCGATCGGTTCTCGAGGTGTTCGCTGAGCTTGCACGACGTGGGGTCGAGCTACGAATCCTACACGCGTCCGTACCGTCGCGGGCGTTTCGCCGAAGCTTCGACGCCCAGCCCGACCTCGTCGCAGGCGGCATCGAAATGCGCGTCTGTCCGCGAGTCCACCTCAAGACGGTCGTGGTTGACGCCCGGCTGGTCTACCTGGGAAGCGCCAACTGGACCGGAGCCGGTCTCGGCGCCAAGGGCGACGGCCGCCGCAACTTCGAAATGGGCATCCTCACGTCCGACGACCAAACCATCGACCAGGTCCAAGAACGCTACGACCGCATCTGGCGCGGCGCCGAATGCGCAGACTGCCGCCTCCGCGCGGAGTGCGAGATGCCTTTGGATCAAATCTCGCGCTGATCAGAGCCAGGCGAGGAGGAGCGGAATCGATACGATGGAGGTGAGGGTGCTTACCAGTACCAGGCTCGCAACCTCTTCTGGGCTTCTGCCGTATCTCTGTGCGAACAGGTAGTTCAGCACCCCCACGGGCATCGAGGCTTGCAGGATGAGGACTTTGCGGGGGAGGCCGTCGACGCCAAGAAGGGTGGTGACGAGGAACCCGGCGGACAGGCCGAGGCCGAGGCGGACCAAGGACAAGGTGATCGATCGACCCAGCGCTTCGGGGTGCATCTTCGAAAGCGACACGCCGAGCGTCAGCAGCATCAAGGGAATTGCGATGTCGCCGAGGAGAGTGGTCGTCCGCGCGATCCAGGTCGGCACCGTTGCACCCGATGCAACGACCGTGACGGTGATGATGACGGCCCAGGTCAAGGGCGAGCGAAGGAACGGCCGGAGTGAGAAGGTCCCCGCGAAGAGCGGGCCTCCGAGCGACACGTGAAAGGTCGCGGAGACCGCGAAGTAGGTCATTCCGAGTGCGAGCCCAGGATCGCCGAACGCGAAGAGGCAGATCGGCACTCCGAGGTTGCCGGAGTTGCTGAACACCAATGGGCCGAGAAACGTGTGAGCGGGGAGCTTCATCGCCCTGAGCACCGCGAAGCCACCGATCGTGAACAGGCTCATCACGCCAACCGTCAGCCCGGCCATCCATGCGAGTTCGAAGGGAGGGATTTCGGGCTTGGTAAGGCTTCGAAAAAGAAGGCAAGGAACGCCCACGTTCAAGACGAGGCGCGAGATCGAAATCTCGTCGAAGTGCGCCCCGGATCGAGCCCACGCAAGGCCCACGGCCGCCACGATGAACACCGGTGCGACGACGCTCAAGAGCTCGAGTATCATTGGCCCATCGATCCCGCCGCCGCTCTGTGCAACGCAGGTGCCTAGTCTTCGAACTGGCCGCGCTCTTCGAGCGCTTTCATGATGATCTCGACGGCTTTGTCGATTCTCATCTCATTGAGCGCGACGGTGATGTCCGGGTCCTCCGGAGCCTCAAACTTGGAGAAGTCGGCATCTGGCCGGCGCTCGCGACAAAGTGTTTCATCGGTGTTGACGTAGACTTGGATGACGCGATCTTCACCGATGCGCTCCTCGAGCTTGTCTCGGTCGGTACGGGTAGGGCTGGGGAAGGCGCAGATATTGATGAGGCCCGCGTCCGTCACTGCCTTCGCGGCGGAAATCATCGATCGAAGGTCCTCGCCGACGGGGCTGACCACCGTCGCCGTACGGCCATCATCGAACAGCCTTCGCTCCAGCGCGTACGCCAAGGTCCAGCGGCCGGAGCCCGGAAGACCTTGGAGCCAAACTGTTGCGCCTCGCTGGCCGAAGCGCTCCATGCGCTCGTTGTTGCTGACGAAGGTCTTGGGCTCCATCGCCGATTCGGCGTGCAGCTCCTTCATGACTTCGCCGATGTTCTGATCGGCACCTTCGAGCGTGATCATGCCCGCCGCCACGGTGTTGTTGGTCAGCGAATCGATGACGATGAAAGCGCCCGTTTCACGATTGCGCTGGTAATCGTCGACATAGAGCGCCCGGTGGCAACTCAGCCGTACTCTCGCGATGTCGTTCAGCTCGATGCCGTTGGTCGGCTTCTCTTCGAGGCTGTCCATGTCGATCTCGCAATAGATTTTGTCGATCTGGGCGCGGACCGTCTGTGTGGTGTGCTTGACCAGGTATGCTTTTTCGGTGTCGAGCGGCCTCTCGTGCATCCAGACCAGATGTGCATCGAAGCGACGCGTGACCCGCGGCAGGCTGTCGGGCTTGATGATCATGTCGCCCCGGCTGATGTCGATCTCGTCTTCGAGTCGAATCGTCACCGACTGGCCCGCGAATGCCTCGTCGAGCTCGCCGTCGTAGGTGTCGATGGCTTTCACTTTCGACGTCTTGCCCGAGGGAAGGGCCACGACGTCGTCGCCTTTGGCGATGACGCCCGCAGCGACTTCCCCAGCGAACCCGCGGTAGTCCAGATCAGGCCGGATGACGTACTGCACGGGGTAGCGGAAATCCGTGAAGTTACGGTCTTCGAAAACCGGAACGGTCTCGAGATAGCCGAGAACGTTCGGCCCGTCGTACCAGGGCGTGTTCTCGCTATCGCTCACCACGTTATCACCGACCAGCGCGCTCACTGGGAAGAACTGGATGTCTTTGAAGCGAAGCGTCTTCCCAAACTCCATGAAGTCGGCGCTGATCTCTTCGTAGACTTCTTGCGAGTAGTCCTTGAGGTCCATCTTGTTGACGCAAACAGCCAGATGCGGAATGCCGAGGAGCGAAGCGATGTATGCGTGCCGACGCGACTGTTGAAGGACGCCGTGTCGTGCGTCGATCAGAATCAAGGCGACGTCGGCAGTCGAAGCGCCTGTGACCATGTTGCGTGTGTACTGAATGTGCCCGGGCGTGTCCGCGATGATGAACTTCCGCTTGTCGGTCGCGAAATAGCGGTACGCCACGTCGATCGTGATGCCCTGCTCGCGCTCGGCCTTGAGCCCGTCCGTCAAGAGCGCCAGGTCTGGCTCATCGCCCTGTGATGCGGCGCGAACCGCGGCCATCTGGTCTTCGAAGACCATACCCGTGTCGTAGAGAATGCGTCCGATGAGCGTGGATTTGCCGTCGTCGACCGAGCCAACCGACACGAACCGGAGCAGCTCTTTCTTTTGATACTTCGCGAGATAAGCGTCGATATCATCGCGAATCAGGTCTTTTTCGTCCGTCATGGCGTTCCCTAGAAGAGCCCCGCGTTGGGCCTAGAAGTAGCCCTCGCGCTTCTTGACTTCCATCGACCCCTCTTCGTCGAAGTCGATGAGACGCCCCTGCCTCTCGGAGAAGCGGTTGAGGAGCATTTCTTGGATGACTTTGGGCACCGTGTCTGCCTCCGATTCGACAGCGCCGCTGAGCGGATAGCAGCCGAGCGTCCGAAAGCGCACCTTCTTCATCTGCGGCTGTTCGCTGGGTTCGAGCCGCATGCGGTCGTCATCGACCAGAATCCAGGTACCCGAGCGCTCGACCACCGGCCGATCCTTCGCGAAGTACAGCGGTACGACCGGAATTTCCTCGAGCCAGACGTACAGCCAAACGTCGAGCTCGGTCCAGTTGCTCAACGGGAAGACCCGGACGTTCTCGCCCTTCTTGATTTTCGCGTTGAAGACATTCCAGAGCTCGGGGCGCTGGTTCTTCGGGTCCCACTGATGGTGGCTGTCGCGGAACGAAAAAATGCGCTCCTTGGCGCGGGACTTCTCCTCATCGCGCCGCGCGCCGCCAAACGCGCAGTCGAACTCATACTTCGAGAGCGCTTGTTTCAGAGCATCGGTCTTCATGACGTCGGTGTACTTCTTGCTTCCGAAATCGAAGGGGTTGATCCCCATCGCAACCCCTTCGGGGTTGGTGTATTTGATCAACTCGGCCTTGACGGTGGCCTCGACCGTGTCGCGGTACCGATACATGTCCTGGAACTTCCAGGTGGTATCGACGTGCAGCAGCGGAAACGGCAGTGGCCCAGGCGCGAACGCCTTCTCAGCCAGGCGAAGCATGACCGAGGAGTCTTTCCCGACCGAATACATCATGACGGGATTGTCGAACTCGGCCGCCGCCTCGCGGATGATTTGAATGCTCTCCGCTTCGAGTTGGCGGAGCTGGCTTAGTTTGCGCGCGCTTGCTTGCACCGGCTTTTCCTAGGGCAGACGTCGATTGGACGCCAGTCTATACGCGAGATTCGCGCGAGTTCAATCTCGAAGGTCCCTTGTTGAAAGCAACGCGCGCGAGCTCATGCTAAGAAGCGGTCTGCATCAAATGTCGGCTATCGTTTGGATGGATATGGAGATGTCTGGGCTCGAACCCGAGACCGATCGCATTTTGGAGGTGGCGGTCCTCATCACCGATGGCGAGCTCAATGTCGTCGCAGAGGGGCCCAATCTGGTTCTGCATCAGTCGGAGGAGGTCATCAGTGCGATGGACGAGTGGAACACGTCGCACCACGGGCAGTCAGGTTTGATCCAGCGTGTTCGCGAGTCGACCGTCGACGAGGCGCAAGCGTCTGCCGCGCTCCTCGACTTCTTCTCGGAGTACAGCAAGAAGAAAAAAGCGCCGCTCGCCGGCAACTCGATTCATCAAGACCGCCGCTTCGTGGCCCGCTACCTTCCCGAGGTCGAGGACTGGCTCCACTACCGAAACGTCGACGTTTCGACGATCAAGGAGCTCGCGCGGCGCTGGTACCCGACGCAATACGCCGGGCGCCCGACGAAGAAGGGCAGCCATCGCGCAATGGACGATCTCATGGAGTCGATCGAAGAGCTCAAGTACTACCGGAAGGCCTTGTTCCTTCCCTCGAAATCATGAGGCTGGGGGCGCTGCTATTGCTGGTCTGTGTCGGCTGCGCGGGAGCGATCAAGCCCGACCCGCAGACCGCCGAGTCGATCGTCCGCAGCCAATCGGCGCCAATTTCACTCATCGATGCAGCGACCGGAAAGTCGATCGAAGTGGCCGCGTTTCTTGCTCTGCTTCGCACCAAGGCCGTCGTCTACGTGGGCGAGCGGCATAACCAACCCGGGGATCACGGCGTCCAGTATGCGATCCTCCGACAACTGCATCGGGACGAGGCATCCCTCGCGATCGGAATGGAGATGTTCCAAGTTCCGTTCCAGGAGCCGCTCGACAAATGGAGCGCCGGAGAGATCGACGAGACTGTGCTCCGGCGCGACACCGAGTATGACAAGCGCTGGGGCTTCGACTTCAGCATGTATCGTCCGATCCTCGAGTATGCGCGAAACCGGGGCATCGAGGTCGTCGCGCTCAACGCCCCAAACGAGTTGGCCTTTGCCGTTGCGAAGAACGGTGTCGACCAGCTGCCTCCGGAGCTGGCATCGGACTTGCCAGAGCTCGACCTCGCAAACCAGGAGCATCGTGGTCTTTTCGACGCCGAGTTCGACGTCGAGGAGCACGCGGTCGCAGACGGAGTCGATTGGTACTACCAGGCGCAGGTCGTTTGGGATGAGACGATGGGTTCGCGCGTGGCCGAGACGCTCGGGCGGGCGGATGGGCCTGCCAAGATGGTCGTGTTCGCCGGTCGGGTGCACGTGAAGCGGGGGCTGGGCATCCCGGACCGAGCAGCAAAGCGCGGCGCGGCTCCCTATGCCGTGGTCCTTCCAGTGACCAAGCAAGAGCTCAAGGCGGAGCTGAAATTGCCGCCAGACGAACGTTCAGCCGACTTTTTTTGGGCTCTGGAGCAGTGAATTCCCGCCTGTTTGCGCTTCGGTCCCGCGCAAACTAGAACACGTTTCAGTTTCGGCCGGCCCGGCCGGGCTAGGCGTCCGAAGCCGCGCGCTCGGAAACGCCGAAAGGAACCTCCATGACGGATTGCTTCATCTACGATGCGGTGCGCACCCCTCGCGGCAAAGGACGAAAGAAGGACGGCGCGCTCGCCGATGCACCGCCTTTGCGCATGGCCAAGACCGTCCTGCAGGCACTGCCGGAACGATGTGACTTCGACAGTAAGGAGATCGAAGACGTGATCCTCGGTTGCGTCGAACCGGTAGGGGAGCAGGGCGCGAACGTCGGCCGGATGGCCGCGCTGATCTCGGGATACGACGACAGCGTTCCCGGCGTTCAGCTCAATCGATTTTGTTCCTCGGGTCTCGAAGCGGTGAACATCGCCGCGGCAAAGGTGAAAGCCGGCGATGTCGATCTCATCGTTGGTGGCGGGATGGAGAGCATGAGCCGGATTTCAATGGGCGCTGCGGGAGGCGCCTGGTCGACTGACCCCGAGCTTGCATGGGGAACATCGTTCGTGCCTCAGGGGATTGGTGCCGACCTGATCGCCACCAAGCACGGGTACAGCCGTCGAGACGTAGACTCCTTTGCGGTGGAGAGCCAACGCCGCGCGGCAGCCGCGTGGGACGGCGATCGCTTCGGCAAGTCGATCGTTCCGGTGAAAGACTGCATTGGCGTCACCATGCTCGAGCGCGATGAGCACATGCGGCCGCGCACGACCCTCGAAGACCTCTCGCAGCTCGCGCCGAGCTTCGAGATGATGGGCCAGAACTTTGGCTTCGATGCGGTTGCGATTCAGAAGCACCCGGACGTCGAGCAGATCCATCACGTCCATCATGCAGGCAACTCATCGGGCATCGTCGACGGCGCCGCGGCGGTCTTGCTCGGCAGCAGGGACGCTGAGAAGCGCCTCGGGCTCGAGCCGCGCGCGAGGATCGTGAAGTCCGCCACTGTCGGCAGCGAACCTTGCATCATGCTCACCGGTCCGATGCCCGCCTCGCGGAAAGCTCTCGCAAAGGCCGGCATGCAGACGTCCGATATCGACCTTTGGGAGATCAACGAGGCGTTTTCGGCGGTCTGTCTTCTCTTCATGGAGGAGATGGGAATCGACCATTCGGTGACCAACGTGAACGGCGGCGCCATTGCCTTTGGGCATCCCTTGGGGGCCACCGGAGCGATGCTCCTCGGAACCATGGTCGACGAGCTCGAGCGGCGCGACCTCAACACCGCGCTGATCACCTTGTGTGTCGGCGCCGGCATGGGCACTTCAACCATCATCGAGCGGGTCTAGAGCAATGGCGATCATCGACTATCGAGTGGAAGACGGAGCGGCGATCCTCAGCTGGGACGACAAGGACCGTCCGATGAACGTGCTCAGCGGCGACGCGCTCGCCGAGCTGAGCGCCGCGGTCGAGAAGGCCGTGGGGGACGACCAGGTGAAGGGCATCATTCTCACGTCGGGCAAGCAGGGCGTCTTCGTCGCCGGCGGTGACCTTCAGCAAATCGAATCGCTGGGCTCCGGGCCCATCGATGCGGCCGACCTCTTGAAGCGTAGTGGCGCGGTCCTCGATCAACTTCGACGGATGGAAACATGCGGCAAGCCGGTGGTCGCTGCGCTCAATGGCGTCACGCTCGGCGGCGGCTACGAAATTGCGCTCGCCTGCCATCGCAGGATTCTCGTCGATCAGCGGCACGCACAGGTTGGTTTGCCAGAGGCGGGCCTGGGTTTGATGCCGGGTGCCGGCGGCACGCAGCGGCTTCCGCGCCTGATCGGTTTGCAAGGCGCGCTTGGACTCATCATGCAGGGAAAGCAGCTCGGTCCCGACAAGGCGCTCGAACAGGGCCTCGTCGACGAGCTCGTCGAGCCGGCCGACTTGATCCCGGCCGCGAAAAAATGGATCCAAGAGGACGGCAACGCGACGCAACCCTGGGATCGGAAGCGTTACGAGGTGCCTGGTGGCGGCGCCGGTTCGGTGGCGTTTGCGCAGACTCTGATGGGCTCGAACGCGATGACCCACGCGGCCACCTTCGGAAACATGCCTTCGCAGCAAGCGATCCTGCAGGCGGTCTATGAAGGCCTCGGGCTTCCAATGGACCGGGCCGGCAAGGTGGAGACGCGACAGTTCATTCGCGTCCTTCAGGACCCGACGGCGCGCAGCATGCTCCGTACGCTGTTCTTCAGCCTTCAGGAGTGTCAGAAGGGCGCGCGCCGACCCAAGGGCGTGCCCCGCTTCGACGTGAAGAAAGTGGGCATCATCGGCGCCGGCCTCATGGGGCAGGGCATCGCGCACGTTTCTGCAAAGGTGGGGATCGACGTCGTCTTGCTCGATCGGGACCTTGCCAGTGCCGAGCGTGGCAAGGAGAAGGTTGCCCAGACCCTCGAGCGCCGCCTCGCGAAGGGCCGCTCGACTCCGG
>JBARTN010000134.1:0-3319 GCA_049645265.1 Polyangiales bacterium | reverse complement strand
GATCAGGACCCAGCGCTTGCCCTTCCGCTGGCATTCGCGGACGAAGCGGAGCACTTCGCGTTCGGCTTCGCGCGCGGTCTGCCCGTGCAGGTCGCACTCGGCTTGGACTTCGAGCGTTGGATCTTCGAGGGCATCGAGGATGCTCTGGTGTGCCGCGCGGCGCTTCCCGAGTACGAGCCCGTTGGCCTCGCGTTCGATCACGAGCGGCTCGACCGGTCGTGTCGGGTTCGCCACAGACGTTGGCTGCTGCGCCGTGTCCGTTGCGGGCGCAGGCATCACGCGCTTTTTCGACCCGCGGCTCAAGGGCTTCACATCGGAAAGGGCTCGTTCGAGCGCTTCTCGATCCGCCGACGAGTGGCCACTGCCAGCGCCTGTTCGGCCTTCGCCTCGTCCGCCTCTGCCTCCTGACTTGACCACTGCCAAGTCATCATGACCCCCCGACCGGCCTCTCGGCAATTTGCGCAACCGCTGCGGCCCTTGGACCTCAGACGAAGAATGTTCGCGCGCTCGGAGCTGACTTGGTGGATTGGGACGCGGAATTTTGGGGTTTTTTTGCCGGGCGCACGGTGGCACAGGCATTGCATCCTCGGGGGGTGATGGACGTCAGTCGCCGGCAACGGGATGGTGTGTCGGCCGAGCCGAGGCGGTTTGGTTCTCCTCCGCGCGCGGGAGTCTGCGGCGGATCTCTCGCTGCGCACGACCAGCCGCCAAAGCTGGCCATGACGCTGGGGCCTACCCCGGGCCGTGCGACTGACCTCCTTCGTCGATAATTGAGCCATGCCTGAGATCCGCTGGTTGAGAATTTCATACTGGGTCGGTGCAGTCGCCGATGGCATTGTTGGTGTCCTGATGTTCTTTCCTGAGCTCGGGCGTGCGGCATACGGTGACCCCAACTTCGAGCCAACTGCCGACTACCGCTACGCGATGCGATTCGGAGCGTCGTTGATGCTCGGCTGGACAGTGCTTCTCTTGTGGGCAGACCGTAAGCCGGTCGAACGCCGCGGGGTCCTTCCGATCACGGTCTTTGTGATCGCAGGCCTCGCTTGGGCAGGAGCCTACGCCGTTTCTACCGACCTGGTTTCTCTGTCCCGAATGATTCCAAGCTGGGGCTTTCAGGCGCTGTTGGTGGCGCTGTTCCTCTACAGCTATGTTCGGTCGGCGCGCGCAGACGCGGAAGCATCGATTCCGGAAGGCGCCCCATCACTTTCCCAGGCGGCGGCAGCGTTCCTGGCGGAGAAGCGCTTTGCGGTCGCCGGAGTGTCACGCGACGGCGACGCTCCAGCGAATCTCATCTTCAAGAAGCTCAAGGTCAGTGGACGAGAAGTCTACGCGGTCAATCCCAACGCCGATTCGGTCGAAGGGGACCGGTGCTACCGCTCGCTTGCGGACCTTCCTGAGCCTCCGGATGCGGTGATGGTCGCCACCCATCCCGACCAAGCCATCGAAATCGCTCAGCAGTGCAAAGCCGCTGGTGTTCGGCGCGTCTGGTTTCACCGGTCGATCGACGGAGGCTCATTTTCGCCCGAGGCAGCTGCGCTTTGCGAGGCATACGGCGCGACGGTGATCCCCGGCGGCTGTCCGATGATGCATCTCGGGCCGGTCGACGTCGCGCATCGATGCATGCGCGCGGTGTTGAGCTTGACCGGCGCGCTCCCCAGGGCGGTCCAGGATTCGAAACGCTAGCCCTTTTTGGTGGCTTCGCGCTTCGGTCTGAGGTTGCACTGGAGGATCGCCTTGCGGATGCGCACGGCGTCCGGGGTGACTTCCACCAGCTCGTCCTGGTCGATCCAGTCGAGGGCGGTTTCGATCGTGAGCTCTTTGGGCGGCGTCAGGACGACGTTCTCGTCTTTTCCTGCGGCGCGAATGTTGGTGAGCTTCTTTTCGCGGGTGCAGTTCACGTCGAGGTCGCTCGGGCGGTTGTGCTCGCCCACGATCATGCCTTCGTACACCTTCGTTGCCGTTTCGACGAAGAGCTTGCCCCGCGGTTGCAGGTTGAAGAGCGCATACGGCGTGGTGACGCCCTTCCGATCGGAGACGATCGCGCCGTTCTTCCGACGAAGCAAAGGCCCGGCGTAAGGGTCCCAGCCCTCGAACATCGTGTTGAGGAGCCCCTCGCCGCGCGTTTCGGTCATGAACAAGGATCGGAAGCCGATCAGGCCTCGCGACGGAACGCGAAATTCGATGCGGGAGCGGTTGGTGCCGAGGGGGCTCATCTTGACCATCACGCCGCGCCGGTCGCCGAGGAGCTGGGTTACGGTGCCTACGTGGTGCTGGGGGACGTCGACGACGACGGTTTCGACAGGTTCGAATTTCTTGCCGTCGACCTCCCGAACGACGACCTCGGGCATGCCGAGGGCGAACTCGTAGCCTTCGCGCCGCATCGTCTCTGCCAAAATTGCCAGCACCAGCTCGCCGCGCCCGTAGACCATGAACGAATCGGCTTCGTCCCCTTCTTCGACGCGCATGGCGATGTTCCGCTGCGCTTCTTTGAGAAGCCGCTCGCGCACCTGCCGAGAAGTGACGTAGTCGCCCGCCAGGCCTGCGAAGGGCGAGGTGTTGACCATGAAGCGGATCTTGATGGTCGGTTGCTCGACGCTGATTCGCTCGAGCGGGTTCGGGTGGCTGGGGGGCGTGATCGTGTCCCCGATGTGCACGTCTTCGATACCCGAGATCGCCACGATGTCGCCAGCGGACGCTTCGGTGATCCGGACGCGCTCGAGGCTCTCGAAGCCCCAGAGCGCGCCGACCTTCCGTTCGACCACGTCATCTTTGCCGATGATCGCAACCATCTCTTGGGGCTTGATCCTCCCGTTCCGGATGCGGCCGATGGCGATGCGGCCGACGTACTCGTCGTGAATCGTGTTGTGCACCAGGAGCTGCAAAGGCGCGTCGGGGTCGCCCTCGGGCGCGGGGAGCCGTTCGATGAGCGTTTCAAAAAGCGGAGTCAGGTCGCTCGATTCGTCTTCGAGCTCGCGCTTTGCGATCCCGTCTTTGCCGATGGCGTAAATGTGCGCGAAGTCGGCTTGCTCGTCGGTGGCGCCGAGGTCGCAGAACAGATCGAAGACTTCATGGAGCGCCTCGTCGGGGCGCGCGTCGCTTCGATCGATTTTGTTCACGACCGTGACGACGGGAAGGTTGAGCTCGATACACTTCGAAAGAACGAAACGCGTCTGGGGGAGGGCGCCTTCGGCTGCGTCGACCAGGAGCAGCGCGCCGTCGGCCATGCGGAGGGTCCGCTCGACCTCGCCACCGAAGTCCGCGTGCCCGGGCGTGTCGATGAGATTGATCTTGTAGTCTTTCCAGCGGATCGAGGCGTGCT
>JBARTN010000133.1:0-3139 GCA_049645265.1 Polyangiales bacterium | reverse complement strand
GGCACGGGCGCTGGCACTGACGCTGACGCTGAACGCTGAACGCTGAACAACGAGCGCTTCGACAAGTGCGCTCAGCCTCGCTTTTTCAGGCGCGCTGCGAGCCGGCGTAGAAGTTGCCGCCATTCCTCTGCAAGAAGCGGGGTGGGCGCCGCGGGGCTCGAGCGCAGGGATGGCAGGGGAGCCCGATCCGGGTAGACGGAGTTGATCTCGCGCCCGGCGGCCGCGCCATCCTGGACCAGGAGGTCGCGAAGAACTTGCTCGATGGTGTGGACTGGAAGCTTTGGTAGCTCCTTGCTCACCTCGATGGCGGCCGGCACGGTGTAGTAGCAGTAGCGGCCGTCGCTTGGTTTGAGCAAGCGCCTCGGCCCCGGTGGGAGCTTCTCCTCGTCGGGTAAGACGGTCGTGCCGCGACGACGATACCATTGCAGCAAGGGGTCGCCGCCACGTTCGTCCGCGTAGAGTGCCGTCCGTCCGAATCGCCGGTGATTGAGAGAGTGGGTGACGGCCACATCGAGCGCAATCGATCCTAGACGCCGAGGGATGCGGTCTTCCGGTATGGGATGATCTTCGATGCTGGTCAGCGCCTCATCGGGAGCCGTCGAGAGAAACCAGACGAACACGCTTTCTCTATCGTGGTCGTCGAGCGCCGGGACACGTCCAAGCAGTTGCACGAGGGCGCATGGGATGAAGCGATCTCTTTCCGGGTCGGTGATCCCGATCGTATAGCCCGCCGGTTTCCGCGTCAGAACGAGCCCGGCGACCTCGGCGAAGGGGACGTAGAGGAGCCAGTTCCAACCGTTATCCGCTCGTGTCGGATCGTGGTCGATGATCGGTTGGACGTGCGAATGCCACCATAAGACGTGAGGCGCAGTCATTTTCGCAACGTGAATTCGGATGTCTTCGCCGCTCTTGGTCGGCGCCCGACGGACGAACGAAATGCCCCGCTGCTTTCTCAGGAACCCCACAGCCGTCTCCGTCGGTCAAATCTCATTTTCAGCGAGGTAATGTGAGCTAGACATGAGCGAAGGCGCAAGCACTAATCGGTTGCGGACCCTAGGAGGTATCGTCTAGTACCGCGCTCGTGTTAAGGCGGGTCTTTATCATCGTAGGTTTGGCGCCGGGTTTGCTCTTCGGGGGTGGGACGCCGTCCACCGCCGGGGCCGATCTGGAAGCGGACGAATCATCGAGTGAAGAGTTCGACCAGACGCCGGACCAGCTCACATGGCAGCTCCTGGTGACTTCGTACTACATGTTCAATGCGCACCGAGTGAGCGGCCCGTACAACGCGTTGGAGGACCCCTATGCCGACTCCGCTGGGTTCGGGCTGACGTTCGCCGGAGGAGATGTCGCCTACCGTACGGACAAATGGGGCCTCACCATCAACCTCCGATGGGGTCAGAACGTCGATCGCTTGACGGAGCTTGCGCCCCTGAGCCGTGGGTTTGCGACGTGGATCCCCTGTGAAAAACTGACGCTCGACCTCGGTTACTTTGCCGCGTTTGTGGGGATTGAGACGGCAGACGAATGGCAAAACGCGACCTTCACCCGGGGGATTGTCTACTTCAGGATCCAACCCTTCCGTCACCTCGGTCTGCGCGCCCTGATTGAGCCCCACGAGAACGTCGACATCACGGTCATCGTAGCGAGAGGCAGCATCTTTGGAACCAGCTTTCCGACCGATGTCAGAGCGAGCGTCGTGGCCCCGACCGTGGGAGCGCAGATCCGGTACACGCCCAGCACCGCGACCGATCTCCGGCTTGGAGCAGTGGCGGGCCCCAACGGTTCCAACGGCAATCGAAACTGGCAGGCGACAATCGACTTCATCGCACAGTGGACCCCCGACGCGTGGACGCTATTCGTCGACGGTGACTACCAGTTCTCTCCACGAGGTTCGCTCACCGGCCTGGACGTGTCGAAGCAGTGGGGCGTGAGCCTTGGTGGCAGCTACGACATTGGGGACCACTGGGCGGTCGGTCTTCGGGGCGAGTACTTCGGGGCGAGCGACGGCTCCGAATCGGGAACGGAATTCACCGTCACCGGGACGGTCCGCTACTTACCGGTGGAGTATCTGATCATCAGCCTGGAGCCGCGCGCCGAATTTGCTGCAAACGACATCTATTTCTCGCGCCCATTCGTCACCGACCCGATGACCGGCGACACCGTCCCATCGCTGAACCAAGACTGGTTCTTCGGCTTCTGGATCGGCGTGACGGCCCGCCTCGGGAACTAGTCAGGCGGCCGCTTGGCCGTAGGTCGCTTGCAGGTACCGCACGATGTCAGCCGACTCCGGCATCCAACGCTCTTCGCCATCCGAGCTCGTGATTCTCAACACCGGCACGGTCGTTCGACCCCGCACCTCACGGAGCTCCGCGAGATGGGCGGGATCGGCGTAGATGTTGCGGAACTCCACGTCGAGGCCGAGCGCGTCGATCGCGCGGAGCACCCGAACGCAGAACGGACAGCCATCGAAATAGTAGAGGGACAAGCGGTCCTCGCCTGGTGCTTCCGCGGGTCCCAGGCATTCGAGAAACCGGCGCGCGTAGTATTCGGGCCACGGGGTGTCCGATTCCGTGGCGCGGTGCTCGTCCTCGGCACCGATCAGGCAGAACACCAATCGACTCCTGGTCAGCGGGGCTGCCAAAAATGGCGTCAGCCGATCTTCCAGATACTCCGCGTACCAGAGCGGCCACTCGGGGTCCTCGCCATCGGTTTGCAGGAACGCCTGGTGATGGGCTTCACCGGTTTGCTTGAAAAGTGCGGCGAGCCGCTCGACCTTGATCTCATCGCTCATCGTTCTTCCCTTTCGAAAGATCGAGTATCGTCCCGTTCGGCAGCTTGGCAATGCCCTCGTAAGCGCGTATCGACTAAACCATGACGAAGACCGGCTCCTCCTTCATCTTCTTCCTCGCCGCGAGCGCGTTCTTGCTGCCCGGGGCCGTCTCCGCTCCACAAGCCAGCGCCGACGGGCCCGTCATCATCCGTTTTGCCTCACTCGCACCCGCCGGCTCCGGTTTCATGAAGATCTCGAAGGCCTGGAATCGAAGCGTCAAGAAGGAGACCAACAATCGCGTCGAGATTCGCTTCTACTCCGGTGGCAGTCAGGGCGACGAGCGGGACTTCGTCCGCAAAATGCGCGCGG
>JBARTN010000132.1:0-15101 GCA_049645265.1 Polyangiales bacterium | reverse complement strand
GGAACGGGAGCTGCGCGCCGCAGGGGTTTCGATCGCCGAAAGCGCGGTTGAAAAACCTTGGGGCCTGATCGAGCTCCGCGCTCCCGATCCCGACGGTTTGATGCTGATCCTGGTCGAGGTTCCTGCCCACCATCCGCTGCGGCGTGACCACCGCAAATCTGTGTAATGTCCAAGCGAGACGCGTCGCGAGGTCTGCTCAGCACTCCAGCACAATGCGACGGTTGACGGGAGCTGGCACTTGGGCGGTGGCTGGCGCTAAGATAGCCCCTCGGGGATGGGTGGACTGCCGAGGCGGCCCGCCAACCGCCCCGTCGTGAAATACTAAGGGGAATAGCCAAAGGGGAATCGGTATGCGTTTTGTAATTGCGTTGGTATTGGGAGGAGCACTCGCGCTCAGCGGCTGCGACAGTGATGGTGGCTCTGAAGGCGGTGCGGCACCGGTGATCACGAAGGTCGAATGGTCCACACCCAGCGGCTGCGTGGACGGCACCGTCTCGGACTATACGGTCACCGTGACTGCCGACTCGGATGCGATGGACCCGGTTTACAATGGCAGCGTCACGGGTTGCACAGGCGACATTGACGCGATGATCTCGGTGATAAAGTGTCCCAACGCAGCGGACTATGTCGGTAGCGTAGTGGTTTCGGACGGCAACGGAAGCGACTCCGTCAGCTTCACGATTGGCGTGTGCGACGAGACCGGCAGCTTCACGCCGTAAGCGTCGTGAGCAACGCTACCCGCCCAAAGCACTCCCGGAGCTTGCCGATGGACTGCGGAGGGCGGGTCGCGTGGATCGCCTGAGCTAGAGCCGGAGCTTCACTTTGATCGTCTTTGGATCGCCAGTGTACGAGAATAAAGCCGCCTCGTACTTCGGGGGGCCGAATCGCTCTGGCGGAACGTTGTTCGAGACACCCCACCATTCCTTGGGGCGCCCGACCATGCTGGTCTTGAGCTCTCCGTCCTTATCTTCGTCATGCATGACGGAGACCGCGTACTTGCCAGGTTTCAGGCCCTTGAAGGCGCAAGTCGCCTTCCCCGCCTTGGACTTGACGAACATCGTAGCATCCGCTTTTGCAACCTTCGTGGGGAAGCCGTCTTCTTTCGAATACAACGAACAGCCGATCTGCCCTTTGTCGTTTTGAATGTTCGAAATGTCGACGGTCAACGTCCCAGCGTCGCTCGCCGCATCACCCTCGGCCGCGGCGGGAACGGCTGACCCGAGGGCCGCGATCGCCAGGACGAACCCGTAAACTGTCCTGCGTCTTAGCATTGTCGACTCCTGCTTCTTGTACCCATGCGTGGCTATTCCAATTCGCGCAAGTCGCGTGGTTGGCCTCGACACTCGCCCCCTCGTCACCCCGGCCCCGGACGAAATTTGGCCGACCGCGGCCTCGAGCCTTAGGTTCGCGGAGTACGATGCCCGAGTCCGCTTTTCCGAGTCGCTATGAGAATCGAGAGCAAGCGCGACGGCTGTTCGGAGACGATGCCGATCGCTACGCCGGGTTCTATCTCGTCGGTGATCCGCTGGCCGATGCGCTCGTCGGATGGATCGAGCGCAGCGGCGAGTCGGCCAAGGCGCAGTTCGAACTAGCCCTTCGCGTAGGTATCTCTGCAGTTCCGGAGGCTTCGCCCGAGCTCCGGCGGTTCTTCGAGCGCGCCGATGCGCTACCCCCCTGGGTCGACTTCGATCAATTCCGAATGGGTGCACTCGCGTACCAACGATTCGGAATTCTCGGCATGATCGTCCTCAGCGCTTGGTCCCTCATCAACGGCTACCACTCGAGCGCTGCCGTGAAGCCGTTGGCGTTCACAGGACAGCTTCGCCACCGCGCCCAGCGGCGGCTGGCCGAAACCGCGCGGTTCGTGAGTGAGGCATCCCAGGTCGACGGCCTTCGAGTTGGGCGCCCCGGTCGAGACATCTCGCTTCGCGTGAACCTGATTCACTCGCACGTGCGTCGTGCTTGTTTGGACTCGGGCCGCTGGCGCAGCGACGTCTGGGGCCTGCCGATCAACCAGGCCGACATGTTTGGCACGCTGTTGGAGTTTTCGCTTTTGATGATGGATGGCGCGCAGCGCCTCGGTTTTTTCCTCACCGCGAAAGAGCGAGAAGCGATTCTCGCCATGTGGCGATATTGCGGTCACTTGAGCGGGGTCGAGCCCTGGCTGCTCGAGCACCTTGGAAACGAAGCCGAGACCCGTCGCCTCGCCGAGCTCCTGCGGCTGGTTCAGCCCGGCCCCGACGAGGATTCGCGGGCCTTGACCGAGCAGCTTCTGCAGGTGCCGGGGCAGAACACGAAGGGCAAAGGACCTCCGATCCTCGCGCTGACGGTGAGCCGAATCCACAACGGGCTTGCCCGTGCGTTTAACGGACCTGAGATCGCGGACGACCTCGGCATTCCGAATGACCTCTGGCAGTACTCGGTCTATCCCATTCGCGCGGCCGTCACGCCGTTCGAATGGCTTCGCCGTCGAGTACCTGGTGCAAGCCGGCTCGCATCTCAGGTCGGGAACCGGGCGGTTCGCGGAGACCTGACTCGTATCCTGCGCGGCGAGGAGCCCTCCTTCACGTTGTATTAGCGAGCCGACGCCAATCGCTATCGCCCAGGTGGCGTTGGTGCGAGCACCAAGGCTGTCCGTGACGGGAGGTACAGGCTCAAAAAGTGCCGTTGGATTGGATCGGGCATCGCATGATGGGAAATCTCGGCGGCCTGTCGACTGAACCCTCCGTACTCGGGCCGGTCCGTATCGAGGACGGTGCGGTACGTGCCTGGCGCCGCGGGAATCCTGTAGTCGGTGAAGGAGCGACTCGGATGAAAATTCATGGCAATCACGAGCCCCCCGCGTAGCCAGGCCAAGACCTTGTTTTCTTCGTCGCTGTGAAGCAGGAACTCATCTTGACCGTCCGGTATGCCGTACGCGCGGGCCAACCCGATTAAGTCGCGATCGAAGGCGGCGAGGTGGCGAAAGCGTAGCTGTTCGTCGTCCGCCAGCGGCCACTGCCGCCGGGCATAGGCATAAGACCAATGGTTTCCTTCACGCGGAAAGTCGATCCACTCCGGGTGCCCAAACTCGTTGCCCATGAAGTTGAGGTAGCCCTGGCCTGCGGTCGCCAAGGTGGCGAGTCGGATCATTTTGTGGAGGGCGATGCCGCGCTCGACCGAAAGGTCCTCGCTGTGCACCGACATACCATCGTACATGCGCGGCCCGATGAGCCGGAAGATGAGCGTCTGGTCCCCAACCAACGCCTGGTCGTGGGACTCCGCGTAGCTGATGGTCGCCTCGTCGCGCCGGCGGTTGGTCAGCTCGTGCCAGAGCTCGGCGAGCGACCATTGCTCGTCGGGCACGTCTTTGCTGAGCTCGATCCAGGTGTCGGCGACGCCCATGGCGAAGCGGTAGTCAAAGCCCGCGCCCCCCTCTGAGAGCGGTAACGCCAGCCCCGGGTACCCGGACACGTCCTCCGCGATCGTTACCGCGTCCGGCCAGAGCTCGTGGATCAGCTCGTTGGCGAGGGCCAAGTAAGCGAGTGCGTCCTCGTCGACATTCGGACCGAAGTAGTCGTCGTAGCTCGAGAAGACGCGCTGAAGGCCGTGGTCCAAATAGAGCATGCTGGTGACACCATCGAATCGGAAGCCGTCCACCCCGAACTCGTCCATCCAAAAACGGCAGTTCGAAAGTAGGAAGTGGAGGACCTGTGGCTTGGCGTAGTCGAAGCAGCGTGAATTCCACGCCGGGTGCTCTCCACGCGGACCTTCGTGGAAATACAGGCTTGGGGTGCCGTCCTGCGAAGAGATGCCTTCGACCTCGTTTCGCACAGCGTGCGAATGGACCAAGTCCATGAACACGCGCAGCCCCATTCCGTGCGCCTCGTCGACCAGGGCTTTGAGCTCCTCCGGCGTCCCGAAGCGCGACGAACAAGCGAAGTAACTCGACACCTGATAGCCGAACGAGGCGTAGTAAGGATGCTCGGCAAGCGCCATGATCTGCACCGCCTCGTAGCCGGCATCGCGGATTCGCGGCAGGACGTTCGTGCGGAACTCCTCGTAGGTGCCGACCTTCGGTTCCGCTTGCGCCATCCCAACGTGGGCTTCGTAGACGAGCAGCGGCCCCGACGGGCGAGCCGGCCGCGGATGACGCCACGTGTAGGGGCTCGAGGGACGCCAGACCTGCGCGTTGAAGCTGCCCGACTTCTCATCGCGCACCACCCGGCGGGCCCAGGCGGGCAGCCGGTCGCCGACCCCGCCCGGCCAACGAACCTCGAGCCGATAGGGATCCCCGTGGGAGAGCATCGCCTCGGGAAGCTCGATTTTCCAGACGCCCTCTCCTCCCTCACGGGCGAGTGCATAGCTGGGATCCGGTCGCCAATCGGAGAACGCCCCCTTCAAGTGGATCGAAACCGCGTTGGGAGCCCACTCGCGAAGCCGCCAGCGACCGTCCTTGAAGTGCAAACCGAAGTACTCGTGCCCGGATGCAAGCTCCCGGAGGTCGACTCGCCCCTCGGTGATGCGAAGGCGCGTTGCCTCTGCGTTGCGCACGCGTCGCAACAGGACGGAGGCGTAGCGCTCCAACAGCCAATCCCGCTCGATGAGGCGGGCGACTATCTGTTCCGCCGATTCGGACTTCGAGGCGTCCATGATCTCTTACTCGAGCAGATGCTCCGGCTCATCGCGCCGCGGCTGGAGGCTTTCGCGCTCGATGGTCCGGGCGCACGCATTCCACCTCAAGATTGCGTCATCCACTCCGGCAGGCTTGAGCGCCTCCGCCCGCTCGTAGTACTGCATTGCCTCGTAGAGCCCCTCATAGGCAAACGTGCGTGCCATCCCGCCGCGCACCAAATGAGCGCGGCCCTGACGCTCCGCCACGAGCCCGGCGTAGTACGCGCGCTCGTACGCTCCCGAAAGCTTGCCAACCTGCTCGTCCGCACGACGGACCGCGTGCGTGCCACCGCCTCCACGAAACTGGTCGGTGAGCGACAAGATCAACTGGACGCGCGCCGGCTCGTTGCGGTCATCGACCGCTAGGATGTCGAGACAAATGCTCTCGGCCTGCTCGGGGTCGTTGAGCAGACGGTAGTGCTCGGCTCGCTCGACAGAGCGTGCGATGGCGTCCGCGGAAATGCGTTTGAGCGCGAAATGATGTGTCATTCTGAGTGCTCCTCTGAACGAGTCTTTGTTCGCACCTTACGACCTGCGAAGAGCCGAGCCAAGCGGGCGAGCGGGTCGTAGTATCGATCCACCACTCGCTCTTTGAGGGGAATGATGCCGTCGTCTGTGATGTTGATGTTCTCCGGGCACGTTTCCGTACAACAGCGCGTGATGTTGCACATCCCGGAGCCATATTCCTTTTTGATCTCCGGAACGCGGTCGCCGTCATCGAGAGGATGCATCTCCAAGCTGGCGAGACGAATCATGAACCGCGGGCCGACGAAGGCGTCCTTGCGGTCGCGATCGCGAACGACATGACACACGTCCTGGCAGAGAAAGCACTCGATGCACTTTCGAAACTCTTGTACCCGATCCACGTCCTCCTGGTACATCCGATGCTCTCCATCGCGACCGCGTGGCTTGGGCTTGAATGGTGCAATCCGCTTGTTCTGTTCGTAGTTCCAGGAAACGTCGCAGGTGAGATCCTTGATGATCGGGAACGCCTTGAGAGGCTGCACCGTGATGACCTCGTCCGGCCCAAAGCTGTTCATGCGGGTCATGCACGCGAGTCGGGGCCGGCCGTTGATCTCCATGCTGCACGAGCCGCACTTCCCCGCTTTGCAGTTCCATCGGATGGCCAGATCGTTGGCTTGGAGCGCCTGAATTCGATGCAACACATCGAGGACGACCATCCCCTCATCGACCTCCGCGTCGTATTCGTTGAACTCTCCGCCGTGCGAGTCACCTCGCCAAATATTGAACTTGCGTGGGCTCATTCGACTTGGCCTCCTTCGAGCTCTTCGAGCGTCGCGTTGGCAATCGCCGCGAGCTCCTTCGGTGGTTCGGGGCGCTCCACCTTCTCGACTTGCATTTCGCCGTTCGGCCCCTTCTTCGTGACGACGTTGAAGCGTGCGCACTCGTCGCGCTCACCTTCGAAGTCGCGTCGTGTGTGTGCGCCCCTGCTTTCCTCGCGAATGAACGCGGCCCGCGCGACGGCCTCGCCAACGACCAGCAGCGACTTTACCGAAAGCGCCTCGTGCCAGCCCGGGTTGTATTGGCTCGTTCCGGGCGCTTTGAGGTTCCGGGCACGGACCTTCAAGGCCCCGAGCTGCTCGATCGCGGTTTGCAGCTCTTCTCCCGTCCTGACGATGCCCACGTTGCTGCTCATCACCTCTTGGATCGCCTCGTGCATCAGGTAAGGATTCTCGCCCGATTCCCTGTTCAGAATGTCGGTCGCCTCACGGAACGAGGCGATGACTTGCGCGTCGTCGGCGCGAGGGGCCGTGCCCTGCTCAGACAGATACGCAGCGACACCGAGGCCGGCGAGCCGCCCGAAGACGATGAGATCGGAGAGCGAGTTGCCCCCGAGACGGTTCGCCCCGTGCAAACCCGCCGCACACTCGCCGCAGGCGAACAACCCCGGCACGTTGGTCTGTTGGGAGTCTGCGTCGACGCGAATCCCGCCCATGAAGTAATGAAGTGTCGGGCCCACCTCCATCGGAGTAGTGGTGATGTCGACTTCCGCGAGCTCTTTGAATTGGTGGTACATCGACGGAAGCTTTCGCCTGATCGAATCGGCGGGCCGGCGCGATGCGATGTCGAGGAACGCGCCGCCATGCGGTGAACCTCGCCCGGCCTGCACCTCGGCTCGGATCGCCCGCGCGACCACATCGCGCGTCAGAAGCTCGGGCGGACGGCGCGCGCTTGGATCGTCGGGCCATTTGTCGGCTTCGAGGATCGTATCCGCGGTCTCCGAAGCAAAGCGCTTCGGGATGTAATTGAACATGAAGCGCTCGCCCTTGTTGTTGAGCAAGATGCCGCCATCGCCGCGAACCCCCTCGGTGACCAAGGTGCCGCGAACCGAAGGGGGCCAGACCATGCCGGTCGGATGAAACTGGGTGAACTCGAGGTCCATGAGCTCCGCGCCCGCTTCATACGCAAGCGCCGCTCCGTCACCGGTGTACTCCCAAGAGTTGCTCGTGACGTTCCAGGCCTTGCCGCCGCCACCCGTCGCCATGATCACGCAGGGCGTACGAAACAGGACGAATCGACCCGTGTCACGCCAATATCCTGCCACCCCCGCGATTCGGCCCGCGTCGAGGAGGAGTCGAAGGGCGGTGCATTCCATGTGGAAGTGGATGCCCTGGTGGACCCCATGGTCCTGAAGCGTACGGATGAGCTCCAGACCGGTGCGGTCGCCGACGTGCGCGAGCCGTGGGTAGCGATGGCCGCCGAAGTTGCGCTGATTGATCAATCCATCGGGGGTGCGATCGAACACCGCCCCCCACTCTTCGAGCTCGCGCACGCGCTCGGGGGCTTGCTTCGCGTGCAGCTCCGCCATGCGCCATTGGTTCAAGAACTTCCCACCCCGCATCGTATCGCGGAAGTGGATTTTCCAATTGTCGCGCCGGTCGACGTTGCCGAGCGAAGCGGCCATGCCGCCCTCGGCCATGACGGTATGCGCCTTGCCGAGCAAGCTCTTGGAGATGACGCCCGTGTTGAGCCCGCGCGCGCTGCATTCGATGGCAGCGCGGAGGCCAGCACCGCCTGCGCCGATGACGAGCACGTCGTGTTCGAAGGTCTGGATCTCGCCTACGTTCATCGATCGCTAGTTCGTCCAAGTATTGAGATCGGTGATCACGCCCATCGAGACCAGCCTCACGTAGACGTCGGTGAACCCAACCCAGAAGAGGCTCATCCAGGCGAAATTGGGGTGCCGAGCGTTGAGCCAGCTCACCTTCTTCCACGCGCCGTAGCGAACCGTTTGTTCGCCGCACGACATGCAGTCCATCCCGCCCCCAACCAGATGCCGAAGCGCATGGCAACCAAAGGTGTAACCCCCGAGGAGCGTCGCGTTCAGGAACAGCACGACGCTGCCGACGCCGATCCCAAACTCCTCATTTCGAAAGAGCGAAATGAAGGCGTCGTAATAAAGGATGAAGATGTACGCGACGGCAAAGTAGAGCGCGTAGCGATGGAGGTTTTGGAAAATGAGCCAGGCGGTTTCACCTCGGTACTTGCGGCTCGTGACTGGATTCACGCCGCATGCAGGCGGCGATCCGGTGAACGCGCGGTAGTACGCCTTGCGGTAGTAGTAGCAGGTGAACCGGAAGACCCCTGGAAAGAAGAGGATGAGGAGCGCAGGCGATGCCGGCAGGAAACTCGGCCACCAGGCGGGCCATGCGCCCAACCAAGCGTGGGCGAGTGGGGCCGCGCCGGGCACAGAGGCGTCGGTATAAAGGACGGGCGAATAAAGTGGGCTGAGGTAGGGATTGGCGTAGTAGTTCTCGCCCTGGAATGCGGCCCAGGTCACGTAGATGGAAAAGACCGTGAGCACGGTCAGCGTGGCCACTGGGGAGACCCACCAGCTGTCTTTTCGGATCGTCGCAGCGGGGCCACTGGGGTGACCGCCGAGGACGGCGAGGTGTCGGGTCGGCATGATTCGGCGGACTATACCGAAAGCGCGGAGCGGAGAACAAGGTTTTCCGAGGGGAAGCGGTTCCTCCTAGCTTCGATCGTCGGCTTGGTGCCGTTTCAACTAACTCATCACGACAGCAGGCAATCCAAAGGATGACTAAACGGCGCTACTTCAGAATTCCCAGCCCCACCTCGCCTTCTTTCTTGGCGGCCTTGGCCGCCTTCTTCGCCTTCTTCTCTTTCGTCGTGAGCTTCGGCTGGTTCTTCGTATCGGTTCTCTTCTGATTCTTGCTCATGGAGATCCCTTCGGTAGGTGGCCTATCGAAGTTAAGTATCCGGCGGGCGCGACACAAGGCAAGCGGATGCGACATTGCCCCTCAAGCGCCCAATTCGGCCGCAGGAAACAGGATGATCCTTCTATCCGGTCGCGGTGATCATTCCGTGCCACCGCGTGGTCCGCGCCGATGGCGACCTGAGCGGCTACCGATGGGGAACCGACAGAAAACGCCAACTGCTCGAACGCGAATCCGTGAATGAAGTGACCGACGACGGACGCGCCAAGCCTCATGGCGCTCCAGTCTGACCGACTCTAGACTTGCTCTACGCATGATGCAGCGAACACGCCGCGCGGTATTGGCCGCATCGATCCTGGCCTCGATCATCCTGACGGTTTGGGTGGGTCTGAGCCTCGCCCGCTTCGTGACCGATGGATGGTGGCTCGCCGTCCTGATCGCCCTCCCCGTCGGCGTGGCGACGATCGATTTGCTGAGCGGGCTCGTTCACTGGGCCTGCGATCGGTTTGGAGACGCAACGACTCCCGTCGTCGGCCCGCTCCTCATCCGGGCGTTTCGAGAGCATCATGTCCATCCGAGGCAGATGGTCGAGCACGACTGGGTCGAGACGAACGGTGAGCCTTGCTTTTTCTCCGCGCTTGCCCTCGCGATACTGGCCTTCTTGGCGCCCAGCGTGCAGTCCGGGCTCAGCGCGGCGGCCGTGAGCATCGTTTGGACGATGGCAGCCTTCGGGTCCTGGGCCAATCAGGTTCACAAATGGGCACACATGTCGCGCGCCCCGAAGCTGGCGCGAGTTCTTCAGCGTGTAGGTCTCGCTTTGCGCCCGGAGGAGCATGCATGCCATCATCGGGCACCCCACGATTCGGGCTACTGCATCAGCACGGGCTGGATGAACCTACCTTTGGATCGCATCGGACTTTGGTCTTGGCTCGAACGCTCGCTTAGGAGAACGGCTTGAAACTCACAGACTGGCTGACCGAACACGTCACCGACGACCCGCGGGCTTTGGGCTGGTTCGACAGCCACGATGCGGAGGATCGCATCGCGCGTTGCTATAAAGAGCTGTTGAACGGCTACGAAATCGACCCGTCGACGATTCTCAAAACGACGCGGATGCTCGGCCCGGACGAGCCGAGGGCCCACGTGGAGGTCCGGGACATCGCGTTCTACTCCATTTGCGCACACCACTTCCTGCCATTCTTTGGGCACGTCAGCATCCGCTACGTCCCCGGAGATCGCATTCTCGGCCTCGGCAAGCTGCCCCGCCTGGTCGACGCATACGCGCGCCGTTTCCAAATTCAGGAAGACCTCGTGCGCGACATCGCTCAGGAGATGATGCAATCGGGCCATGCGCGAGGCGTTCTCGTGCAATCGGAAGCACGGCACCTCTGCATGCTGAGTCGCGGCCCCCAAAGTGCCGCCTCGGCCACGCGCACCGAGATCGCACTCGGATGCCTCAGCGACCAGGGTGCATGAGGCTCGCCGATCGGCGCGATGAGAGCCCCGTGAAATCAGCAGGTTCGAGCGGCCGGGCAGCGGGGGTAGCGCTCGCGATCGCATTCGGGGCCTGGAGCCTGCTCGGCTGTAGCCGCGGCGACCTGGGTCCAACGCCAGACGGCAAGTCCGCTGAGGTCGCAACCGCCCCCGTCCAAGACCCAACGGCGCGCGCGCTCGATTTTCTCGTCGAGTCGAAGCCGGTGAAGTCACTGACGGTCGAGCAGATGAAGAAGAACCTGGAGCCTCTCCGCCTCGAGGTGTTCGAGCCCTACGAGCATGCCAACGTGGTGTTCACGGCACTTCCACTCGAGCGGGTCCTCGACGAAGCGTACGGACCGGCTTGGCGAACGCGTGAAGCCATTCTGTTCAGCTGTCGCGACGGCTACGAGCCTACGATTCCCGTGCGACGCGTCTTGGATCACAGGGCGTTTCTGGCCATCGATCGGCCGGGCGACGTAGGATTCACGATCCTCAAAGACGAAGAGGGCACGACACGGCGGATCGAGCTCAGCCCGTTCTACGTCATTTGGGAGAACCTCGACAACGCCCGGGTGCGCACCGAGGGCGACTACGGTTGGCCCTACCAGGTCGTTCGAATCGACCTAGTGTCGTTTCGATCGCGCTTTCAGGAGATGGCGCCGCCGGCGAATTCAGACGCGCAGGTTCTCGCAGGTTTCGATGCCTTTGTGGCTCACTGTTCCAAGTGTCACACGATCAACGGGCACGGGGGCACGATTGGTCCCGAGCTAAACTACCCGGCCAATCCGATCGAGTACATGAAGGACGAATGGCTCCGGAAGTGGATCGATGATCCGACCCGCATGCGCCGTGCGCCGCGGATGCCTCCACTCAACCCGGACTTGCCCGACCGCGCGCGGATCATCGATGAGATCGTCGCATATCTCGGCGCGATGGCGTCCCACAAGGTCGAGCCAGACGGGCCGTGAGCTACGCCGAGTTTTACGATTCGTTCATTCAGCATCCGTTGCTCCTCTGGGCGGCAGCGATCCTCGGGCTGTCACTGGCGTTGTCCCGGCGCGGCCTGTCCGCCACGGCCCGTGCGTACTGCGTCGTGCTCGCGATCGTTTCGCTCTTCGATGCCTGGCTGACCACCACCCATGTTCCCGGCATCGGTCCGCTGACCGGCGGAGCAGCCACCTTCGTGCCGCTGGCCTTCGTTCTGTTTGGCGATTTTCGGTACTTCCTCTTCATCGAGAGCGCGAAGCCAGACGGGACCGTTGCGGCAAGCGCGGGTGCGTGGATGCGGGCGTCTGTCTGGACGCTGCTCGTGCCATTGGCATCGCAGCTCGTGGTTTTCGGGTCGGGATCGAACGAGCCTCGCATCCTTTTCTTG
This sequence comes from Polyangiales bacterium, assembly GCA_049645265.1. Classification (GTDB taxonomy): domain Bacteria; phylum Myxococcota_A; class Polyangia; order Polyangiales; family Houyiibacteriaceae; genus SG8-38. The sequence goes on along the minus strand of JBARTN010000132.1, from coordinate 3,398 downwards.
GTTTACGAGACGCTTTTCGTCTTCCTGTCGATCGGCCTGGTTCGGGTGTATCTGCCTCGCCGGAGCCGCGCGGTCCCATGGACGCGGCGGGTGACCAGGTTCGTCATCGCTTACTACGCCCTGTGGGCCGCAGCCGACGCGATCATCCTGATGACCGGTGCGGATGTCGGTTTTCTTCTGCGCGTGCTGCCGAACCTTCTTTACTACGGAGGCCTCGTTCCCGCGATCGCCTGGGCCGCGCCGCGCGCCACGAGAGATTGAGGGCACTTCCCCGGGGAGCCTGGCGAACCCAGGCCCAATCTTCATCAGCCCGATGCCCTAGCTCATTGCACGACGATCGTGGCGGTGCAGCCCGCGACGACGTTGAGCTCTGCTCCGTCACCGGCCGCGCTCACCCCATCGCAGGCGTTCTCGCACAAGATGATCTTGGTCGGCGCGCTCGGGACGTCATAGTACCAGGCCGGCTGATCGGAGGGACAGGCACCGGCGTTACCAACCTGCGGGATGGTCGTGACGGTTGCGCCCTCGGTGAGCGTTACGTTGACCCGGCCGTAGTCGAGCTCTTCCCCGACGGGTGCCGTGAGGCCGGTCACGTCGATCTCGCACGGGAGCGGCACTGCCTGTTGCGAGATGGCCTGCAGAGCGTTGGCCAACACATCGCCCGAGCCGTTGCCGACGTTCCAATAGTGACACGGGGTCGCGATGCCCCCGCAGAAGTCGTCGTGCGGGTCGGCGCCCCCGGCAATGGCTAGCTCTTCGAGCTTGTCCTCGCTGGCCCCGTCCATCCCGATGATGAAGGTTCGCAAGCCCGTATTCGTGAGGTGGTCTGCGATGATCCCGGCGAGGTTGGAATTGTTGGTATCGCAATCGGTCGCGTCGCCGTCGGTGATGAGAACGCCGATCGTCTCGCGTCCCGCCGTCTGGTTGTTGCTCGTGAAATTGGCAATACCCCGAAGCGCGCCCTCGATGCGGGTGCCGAACCCACCACTGAAATCTTCGTCGCTGATTCGTTGAACCAGGGTGCTGTCTGACGCAACCGGCAGCGAGGTCTTCGCTATGAGCGCGGGGTCATAGCTCGAGCCCGTGCAATCGTTGGAAAGCGACATGACGTTGAACGCCAAGCTCGTGTCCACGGCAGGAGAGACGTCGACCAGGTAATCAGCAAGCGCGTAGGTGGCGAAGCATGCCTTCGAGCTGACCGGCGGCGAGCTCCCCGCGACGTAGGCGCAGTCGGTGCCCATGCTGCCCGTGCGATCGAGGACGAGATAGATGTCGAGGGGACTACCCTCGAGCTGCCGTTCGTGCGCGACACCGCTGCAGCCGCAAAAGCCGTTGAGGCACTCTCCATTGCAGTTGTCGGGGCCCGCGCACGGCGTGCCCACCGACGACGGCAGGCAGAGCTCCGCGGTTGCCTCGCAGTAGGTTCCGCCGGTGCATTCAGCTTGGCTCGTACACGAGACGCTGGCGAATACGCAGGTCTGAGTGACCGGCTCGCAGACTTCGGGGGCTACGCACTGGTTGCTCGTCGTGCACTCGGGGCTCCCGCCCACGCCTCCGCCGCCCCCGGTGCCTGCGTTGCCGCTTCCACCGCCGGAGCTCGAGCCCCCACAGCCCATGAAGATTGAGAGAAGTATCGCAAGGCAAGCACCCTGCGCCGTCTGCAAACGAAATTGTTGAGCCCCACCGAAGTCCGCCATGCCCGTCAGTGTAGCGGAGCCGATATGCCTCTCCAAATCGCAGAGAAACCCGCCACGGTGCCGCGTTCATGGTCGAGTCGGTCATAGCGATCTTGGTCTGGAGAGAAGGGACTCAGATTGATCCCCGATGGGGATCGGTCATGCTTCTCCCCTCCTAGGGTGAAGGATTGCTCGGCCCGGAGCGGTGATGCTAGACCTCGCAGACTCGAAGGAAGATCCCATGAGCGGTGCCCGTCGCGTTCGTCTCCCAGAGCACATCGTCGAAATCGTCAGCGACGCAGGCGAAGGTGCGCAAAAAGCAGCCATCGCCTTTGCCAGGCTCTGCGCCAAAGCAGGCAATGGTCTTTGGACCGTGGAGATCATACCCTCCGAGATCCGGCCCCCGCCGCATACGGTCGGAAGCGCGAGCGGCAATCGCATCCGCCTTGCCGAGCGAAGCCAGGTCACCAATGCCGGCAACCACGCGAACGTGGTCCTGGCATTCAACGAAATGGCCCTGCTCTCGCGCCTCGAAGCCGGAAGTCTCGCCGACGACGTTCTCGTGCTGATCGACGATCAGTGGGCCACGCACGACGTCGAGCAGTATCGAATCTCCTACCGCGAGGTGCTCGACCGATTCCGTTCGCGGGGGGCGACGATCGTCGAGGTCCCGCTGGAAAGGGAAACCCTCCGCCACGCTGAAGATGCACAACAGGGCAAGAACATGTTTGCGGTCGGCGTTTTGTGCGCCCTCTACAGCAAGGACCTGGATGTGCTCGACGATGTGATTCGCGACATCTTCAAGGCCAAAAACCGCGAGGTGATCGAGCTGGCCGTGAGGCTGGCAGCCGCCGGTCATCAATACGGAGTCACACACTTCGAAGAATGCTTTGAAATCGAGGCTCGCCCGACCGATGTCCCGAAAGTGGCGATGAACGGGAACACCGCACTCGCGCTCGGCGCCGTCTCGGCCGGATTCGAGATCTGTTCCATGTATCCGATCACTCCGGCGACCTCCGCTTCGCACGAATTGTCGGACATCTTCGAAGATTTTGGTGGCTTCGTCCATCAGGCCGAAGACGAGATCGCCGCAATCGGGGTGGCGCTCGGGGCCTCATACGCCGGAAAGACCGCACTGACGATCACCTCGGGGCCCGGCATGGCCTTGAAGACGGAGTTCCAGGGCTTGGCGGTGATGACCGAGACACCGCTCGTCATCGTCGATGTTCAGCGAGGCGGACCCAGCACCGGCTTGCCGACTAAGATCGAGCAAGCGGATCTGTTGCATGCGCTCTATGGCGCTCCAGGGGACGCGCCCAAGGTGGTCATGGCGCCGAGTACGATCGAAGAGTGTTATTACATTCTTTCTGTCGCGCGGAAGATCGCGGAGGAATTCCGCATGCTCGTCATCGTCCTTTCCGACGCAAACCTCGCGACCGGTCAGCAGCTTTTCGATCGCCCCGATGTTTCCCAAACACCGCGACGGCCTCCGCTCGACCTCAGCCCGGTGCCGCTGGGAGCCCTACCTTACGATTGGGATCCAACGACCGGCCTTTCGCAGCGCCTCATCCCTGGGCAGCCAGGCGGCATGGCGGTGACGACCTCGCTCAACCATGACCGCGATGGAAAGGCCTGCTACGACGCCGAGCGCAACCAGCGCGGCCACACGATGCGCAGCCGGAAACTCGCCGCGTTGCAGCAAACCCTGCATCCGCCGAGCGT
>JBARTN010000131.1:0-18446 GCA_049645265.1 Polyangiales bacterium | reverse complement strand
GTGGGCCGCCCAGGTTTGAGGGCAACCGACCAGAAATCGATCTGGCCCATGCGATCGAAAATCTCCACGAGGTAATCGGCCTCACCCACCGACACACCACCGGAGGTCAAGACCAGGTCGGCACTCTCAGCGGCGCGCCGCAAACCTGCTTCGAGCTCATCGGGGCGATCACGGATGACGCCGAGATCCACGATCTCCGTACCCAGTCGTTGCAACATCCCGAACAACGTGTAGCGATTGCTGTCGTAAATCTGGCCCGGCTGGGTCGGCGTGCCGACCTCACACAGCTCGTCACCGGTGGAGAAAAACGCGACCCGCGGTCGGCGCAGCACATCCGCCTCAGCGATGCCAATGGATGCCAGTAGGCCGATGTGCGCCGGCTGCAGCTGTGCACCGGCTGACAACGCGACATCACCGGCTTGGATGTCCTCACCGGCCAGGCGCACATTGGCGCCGCGGGCAGGCAACGCGTTGACCAGCACTCGCTCGTGGTCGGCGCTGACGCGTTCCTGCATGACCACCGTGTCTGCACCTTCAGGCACCGGCGCACCGGTCATGATGCGCACGCATTCGCCTTCGCCGACTCGGCCGTCAAAAGGCCGGCCCGCGAATGCAGCGCCGATTGGCGTCAGCTCAAATGGTGCCGCCTCCGGAACGTCAGCGCTACGGAGAGCGTAGCCGTCCATCGCCGAATTATCATGCGCAGGCACGTTGATCGTCGAGCGGACATCGTTTGCCAGGACCCGTCCCAGCGCTTGACGAATTGGCAGGCGTTCAGAACCGGACACCGGCGTGACCGCTGCGAGCACGCGACCGAGCGCCTCGCTCAGCGGCAGCGCCGGGCCGTCATGGCCGCAACCGGCTTTGTCTCTAGTCGTCATTCGGTGACATTCCGTTGCTTCATGCGCGCTTCGAGCAGATCGCGGTCCTCACGCCGGTTGATATTCAGGAAATTGTCAGGGTTGTCGCTGAAATCCACAAGCACCATTTGCTGCTGCCCGTACCAGCGGTCGATTTTGCGTCCGCCTGATTCCAGGAAGGCGTCGAGATCCTCCAGGAGGCTGCGGCGGATCAAGGCGAACACGGGCTGAATACGCTCACCGTCATGCGCCACGGCAATATCGATGCGCTCATCATCCGCGCAAGCCGATGCCAGACGGCCCACGCAGTCAGCGGCCAAAAGCGGTGAATCACACGGCGCAATCGCCACCCACTCCGTGCGTGCAGCCGCCAGGCCGCTGGCAATTCCGGCCAGCGGCCCGAGGAAATCGCGGCTGGCGTCGGTTATCACCGGCAAGCCGAAAGCGCCGTACTCATCGAGGTTGCGGTTCGCGTTGATGATGATTTGCTCGACCTGCGGCGCCAGCGCATCCAGCACATGGCCGATCATCGGCCGGCCGGCTACTTGAATGAGGCCCTTGTCGCGCCCGTCCCAGCGGGTCGCCCGCCCGCCCGCCAGCACTACTCCGGTGATGCCTTGCCCGCTCATGGACGCTTATTCCTTGGTGGCTTCGAGTGCGTCAGGGAAGAAGAGTTGCTGACCTTCCACTCGGAAGCCCGCGATCAGTTGTTGACCGTGCTTGGAGACCAACCAGTCGATGAACTTTTGGCCTTCCACCCCCTTGATATGCGGATATTTCTGCGGGCTGACCAGAATCACCGCATACGGGTTCAACAGTTTCGGATCGGCCTCGACCAGCAGCTCGAGGCTGCGCTTGTTGGCAAACGTGACCCAGCTGGCCCGATCCGACAGGCAATAGCCATCCAACTCACTGGCGACATTCAGCGTCGCCCCCTGACCGGAGCCGGACTCCCGATACCAGTTGGCATCGTCGTCTCCGGGCTGGAAACCGAGCGCCGCCCACAGGCTGAGCTCTCGTTTGTGCGTGCCACTGTCATCGCCGCGGGAGACAAAGGCCGCGCGACTGGAATGAATGCGTCCGAGAGCGGCGGCTGCATCCGTCATGCCCTTGATGCCGGCGGGGTCGGACGCCGGGCCCACGATGACGAAATCGTTGTGCATCACGGCGACTCGTTCAACGCCGTAGCCTTCCCTGATGAACTCCTCTTCCGAAGGCCGGTGATGCACCAGGATCACATCCGCATCGCCTTTCATCGCCATGCGCATGGCCTGCCCGGTGCCCACAGCCACCACGCGCACCGCAATACCAGTTTCGTCCTTGAAGATCGGCAACAAGTAGCCCAGCAAACCGGAGTTTTCGGTCGAGGTGGTCGACGCAAGCGTGATAGACCTCTCCTTACGCGAGGACAGGAACGAATAAGATGCCAGAGCTGCCAGCACTGTGAGCAACACCGCACCCGCAAACAGTCTCTTTGTAGATTTGTCTATTTTCACTCCACCAGTTCCCCTGCAATGAATCGCGCCGCTAGCGGATCCGATGGCCCGCTCATGAACTGCTCTGCCGGCGCTTGCTCGAGTAGACGGCCGTAATTGAGGAACAAGACCTCATCGGCTAAGCGCTTCGCCTGCGCAATGTTGTGCGTCGCCATGATGACTTTTTTGCCGGCCCGCGCAAACGAACGGATCAGGTCCTCGACCCGTCGGGTCGCCCCGGGATCGAGGTTTGCGGTGGGTTCGTCCAACAGCAATACCTCGGGATTCAGTGCCCAAGCGCGCGCGATCGTCAGGCTCTGCTGTTCTCCACCCGACAACGTGCGCGCTGGCATGTCGGCGATGTCGGCCAGGCCGGCCCAGTCGAGAGATTCCTCGATCACCCGGGCACGTTCCGCCGCTGGTGCACCGCGGAGCTTGAGGACGTAATCGACATTTTCGGCGGCTGAGCGGCGCAATAGCACCGGCCGCTGAAACACCATCGCCTGCTTCTGCTGCACTTCACGCACGTCGGCCTCGCCCCAACGAATCGAACCGGAGCTCAAGGGCAGTAAGCCATGGCATAGCTTCAGCAGGCTGCTTTTGCCGGAGCCATTGGGTCCGAGCAAAGCGGTGAGGCCCACATCATGGATCGTGAAGGACACATCCTCGATGATCGCCTTGCCGTTCACGCCATAGCTCACGCGGTCTACGACGAGCGGCAACATGTGAGGTTGCGACTGCATGCGGACTCCGATGCCGACTCAGACGGTGCGTTGACTCGCGCCGCCCCCGATGGTTACCACGGCGGTGTTCACTGCCACCGCAATCAGCACTAGGATGATGCCGAGCCCGAGCGCCATCCCCAGATCTCCCTTGCTGGTTTCCAGGGCAATGGTTGTAGTCATCACGCGGGTACTGTGCAGGATATTGCCACCGACGATGATGACGGCGCCGACTTCTGCGATTGCGCGCCCGAAACCCGCGAGGATGGCAGTCAGCAGGCGGGCCCGGCCGTCCCACAACAGCGTGGCAATCTTCTGCCGGGTGCCGGCGCCCACGGAACGCAGGTACTCGTCGTACTCCTCATTCAGATCGAAAACGGCTTGCCGGGTCAGCGCTGCGATGATGGGCAACACCAGCACGCACTGGGCAATGATCATTGCCGTAGGGGTGAATAGTAGCCCCGTGACGCCAAAGGGTCCCGTACGCGACAGCAACAGATAAATCACCAGTCCGACCACGACCGGCGGTAAGCTCATCATCGCGTTCATGAGGATGACGACGCCGCGTCTGCCTGGGAATGGCGTCAGCGCAACGAATGCACCCAAGGGTAGGGCGAAGACGGCGGCCAGAATGACGGCGGACAGACTGACCCGCAGCGACAGCAGCACGATCTCGAACAGACCCGAGTCCATTTCGACCAGCAGTTGCAGGGCCGTTCGAAAGGCGTTGGAGAACTCGTTCATCGGGGACCCTCGATAATGGGTTTCAGCGGTTTACGAAAGACTAGGAGCGGGTGTATTGTCGCAGACGGCCCAATAACAAACAACGAGGAAGCCTCATGAGTGACGGTAAACCCGATGATGACAAGCTGAACCTCGAGATCCGCAAGTTTCTGAAGAGAGTTGGTATCAGCTCCCAGCGAGAAATCGAACGCGCTATCTATGCCGCCGTCGAAAGCGGACAACTCGACGCCGACGGCACTGTACACGCTCGGGTGACGATGGAGCTGCCTGAGCTTGGCAAGACTCTAGTCATCGAAGCCGACCTCGAGCTGAACTAACCCACCGATCCGGATACACAGCCATGAGCAAATCGCTCAGCATTCCCGTCGCCGTACTTCTGGAAAAGAAGATCGTCCAGGGCAAAGGCTGGTCGGTGCCCCAATGGAATGTGGTCGGCGTACTGGGTGGCGAACACAGTGGCAGTGAGGTCTCGGAACCGGTGCTCGTCAGGGACGAAGACAATCAGTACCTGTGGGGCGGATACCGCCTCAATCTCTACCTCGACAGCTGCGAAAGCTATTGGCACAACCTCACAGGCGAGCAGCCTTCGCTGTTTGTCATCTGCACCGAACCGCAGGACGGCGGCATGCAACCCATGATCGTCACCGCGGATGGCCTGGAAGCCAGCGCCTCGACCGAGGGTGATGATAAGGTTTTCCGCGCGCCCATTCCGCCGGAAATCTACCTGCGCATCGAAAAATTCGTCGTGGACAATTACGTGCCGCGCGAACGCAAGAAGCGCAAGCGTCAGAAGTGGACCGAAAGCGATCGATCATGAGCTCGGAAGAAAAGCCCGAGTCCGGGCCGGCAACAGAGACCCCTGCCGACGAGCCATCAAAAGACGAGCCATCAGAAAAGGCAGTGTCGGACGAGGACGTGGCCTCGTTGGACAGCCTCGGCCCCGACTCGGACTACAGTGATTTTCTGTCGCGGGCCGTGAGTCCCAAACTGAGGCGCGACGCCCTGCGCAAACTGTTCTCCAGCGCGAAGTTCAATGTCACGGACGGGCTGGACGACTACGCCGAAGACTACAGCCGGCACGCTCCGCTCGGCGACATCGTGCCCGCCGAGATGCGGGCCCGCCTCGCAGCCGTGGCGGCCCGGATGAGCCCTGAACCAGACTCCACGGCGGCCCCTCCAACCACCGCCAACCACCAGGCCCGCGCCACTGCCCTGGCTGAATTGAGCGACCTGGAGGTCACCCCGACCTCCGTCGTGGAATTCAGCTCCGCCGGCCGGCTGCTGATCGTTGGTGAACCGGAAGCCGCATTGCAGGCGGCCGCCCGGATGCCCGCTGAATTTGCCTGCGTGGTTTTCACGCCCGGCCCGCAGGAGCCCGACGTCGACAAAATCGGGGGCAATACGATCATCACAGGCGGTCAGCTGGAGATCAGGGGCTGGCTGGGTGAGTTCGACGTCGGCATTCGCAGTCATGGACTGACTCTGCGACTGGCTGAGCTGCTGCCGGGAACGAAAACTGGGACCGACCTGGTGCTGGATTTGTCGGACACCCCTTGCATGACCGAGCAAATGCCACCGCTGGGTTATTTCCACGCCGGCAATGACCCACAGGCACTGGAACAGGCGCTCGAGGAGCTGGCCAAGATGCGCGGCTCGTTCGAAAAACCAAAGTTCTTCAATCTCGACACCACGATCTGCGCGCACGGTCAAAAAGGTCTCGAGGGCTGTCGTCGCTGCATCGATGCCTGCCCCACCGAAGCGATCATTTCGCTCGGCGATTCGGTGCAGATCAATCCAAACCTGTGCCAGGGCGGCGGCATTTGCGCGGCCACCTGCCCAACCGGAGCGATTACGTACGCACTGCCCCAGGCAGGCGACCTGGCCAGCTACATCAGGCGCTTGCTGGCTGCTTACGGTGAGCACGGTGGCGCGGCCCCCTGCATCGTGTTTCATGACGACCGAAGCGCGAACGCGATGCCGGCAATCCTGGAACACGCTGGCCATCTGTTGCCGGTGCCGGTGGAAGAAAGCGGATCGGTGGGACTGGATACCTGGCTGAGCTGCCTTGCCTATGGTGCCCGGGCCGTGTTTGTCAAAATCGGGCCAAACACTCCGGAGCGCATCAGCTTGGAACTGCTGCATCAGGCCGCCCAGGCCCACGCTCTGCTCGAAGGATTGGGCTACGACCCACGCATGATGCAGATGGTCTGCCCCGACAGCGACGAAGATCTGAGCTGGTGCGCCAACGATCGCTTGCCCGAGGCATCGCTGACTGACGTTGCCAGCTTCGATGCACTGGGCGACAAACGCACCGCGCTGAAACTGGCACTGATGCACCTGGTGGACCAGGCCCCGCAGCAACCGGACGAAATCGCGCTGCCGCCAGGCGCGGCCTTTGGCGAGGTTCAGGTGGATGCCGACAAGTGCACGCTCTGCATGAGCTGCGTAGGAGTATGCCCGACCTCGGCGCTGATGGCCGGCGGCGAGTTTCCAAGACTGAGCTTCAAGGAATGGAACTGCGTCCAGTGCGGTCTCTGCGAGAACGCCTGCCCGGAGGACGCGATCGACCTGCGCGCCCGCTTGCTGACGGACCAGAAGCTGCGCGATGCGCGCCGGGTGCTGCACGAAGAGGAGGCCGTTCACTGCATAAGCTGCGGCGAGCCCTTGGCCACCCGCTCGATGCTCGACACTCTGGCGCGGAAACTCCAAGGGAATCCCATGTTCCAGTCCGAGGAAGCGTTCCGCAGGCTGCAAATGTGCGGTGATTGCCGCGTCCGCGACATGATGCGAAAGGGCGCCGGGCCGCAAGGCTGAGAACCAAATGGCACCCTTCCGGGTGACTCCGAAAGGTCTATCGCTTTGTGGCCAAAGGCGTACTATCAGGCCAGTGAGATAGCTCATTCTTCATGTGCCGAATCGGAGCCAGGGATTGTGGCCGCTCAGAGGGACATTGCAAAAGAAGAATTCGGCGACCGCCGCGACCAAGAGCTGAGGGCGAATGCGTACAGCCTGATCGCGCACCTTCTCGCCGCAGCACCCAGCGCAGAGACTCTCGAGCGCCTGCTCGGCATCACGAGCACAGAGAGCGAGACCCCGAACAACGCTGGCGACAACTTAGCGTCGGCCTGGCGTGCATTGCGCGATGCCGCGACCGCGGCTGACCCGGAACAATTGGCGCGCGAGTACCACGCGCTCTTCATCGGCCTCGGCTCCGGTGAGATCGTTCCCTATGCCTCGCGCTATCTGACGGGCTTTCTGAACGACCGCCCGCTCGCGGACCTGCGCGATGACCTGGCCCAACTGGGTTTCGAACGTCAGCCGGGCGTGCACGAACCCGAAGATCACGCCGCTGCCGTGTGCGAAGTCATGGCGTCGATCGTTGCCGATGCATCACCGGATGAGTTGGACCAGCAGCAGCGGTTTTTCAGCCGGCATATCCGGCCATGGATGCAGACTCTGTTTACCGATCTAGTGAATGCCCCGTCTGCCCGCTTCTATAGGGCGGTGGGCATGCTCGGTCGGGCGTTAGTGGAAATCGAAGGCCGTTATCTCGGCGTAGGAGCAGCCTCGTGAGTGAAGAAATGTCGACCAAACGCATCGAGAGACGAAGGTTTTTGGGTGCCATTGCAGCAGCAGGTACAGCAGCGGCCGTCGGCGCCGCCATTGCAGCCCCGGCGACCGCAGAAGTCACGGAATCGGCCAAACCCGAAGGCCCGCAGAAGGGCTATCGGGAAACTGCCCACATCCGCCGCTATTACGAAACCGCAAGGTTCTGATTCTTGTCTTAGATGCCCGAACGATCGGGCAAACACGTAGTCGGGAGATTCGGCCGTGAAACTCATAAAGACCAGCAAACATCGGAAACCCGCAGCAGACACCCCGCAGGAAGGTCAGCTCGGAAAAGCCATCAACCGCCGTACGTTCATGCAGCGTACCGGCTTGACTCTTGGCGGCGGTGCCATTGCCACAGGGCTGGCTCCGAAGATGGTGCGGCGAGCCCGTGCCGAGCAGAAGGCGGCCGAAGCGGGCGAAATCGTCACCAAGCATACCATATGCTCGCACTGCTCCGTTGGTTGCGGCAGCCTCGCCGAAGTTCGCAATGGCGTATGGACGCGGCAGCAGCCGGATTTCGATTCACCGCTGAACAGGGGCGCGCACTGTGCCAAGGGCGCGGCGCTGCGCGAGCACGGTCATGGCGAAAAGCGCCTGAAGTACCCGATGAAGCTGGTGGGCGGAAAGTGGCAACGCGTCACTTGGGACCAAGCGCTCGACGACATCGGTGGCCAGCTGCTCTCCATGCGCAAGGAGTCGGGTCCCGACTGCGCGATGTGGATGGGCTCGGCCAAATTCAGCAACGAGCAAGCGTACCTGTTCCGGAAATTTGCCGCGATGTGGGGCACCAATAACTGTGATCACCAGGCGCGCATCTGCCACTCCACTACGGTCGCGGGCGTAGCCAACACCTGGGGTTACGGCGCGATGACCAACTCCTACAACGACATGCACAACTGCAAGGCGATGCTCTTCATCGGTTCCAACCCTGCCGAAGCGCACCCGGTGTCGTTGTTGCACATCCTCAAGGGCAAAGAGAACGGCGCCAAGATGATCGTCGTGGATCCGCGTTTCACCCGAACCGCGGCCCATGCAGACCAGTATCTGCGTCTCCGGCCCGGCTCCGATACGCCGTTCATCTACGGCTTGTTGTGGCACATCTTCGAAAACGGCTGGGAAGACAAGGAGTACATCCGCCAGCGCGTGTTTGGCATGGACAAGATTCGCGAGGAAGCCGCGAACTGGCCGCCGAAGGTCGTGGAAGACGTCACCGGCGTACCCGAGTCCGAGGTGAAGCTGGCGGCACAAACCATGGCGGAGAATCGCCCCGGGACCATCGTCTGGTGCATGGGTGGTACGCAACACACGATAGGCAACAACAACACACGCATCTACTGCGCGCTCCAACTTGCACTGGGCAACATTGGAGTGTCGGGCGGCGGCGCCAACATCTTCCGCGGTCACGACAATGTTCAGGGTGCGACCGACCTGGGCGTTCTGGCCGACACTCTGCCCTGCTATTACGGTCTGTCCGAAGGCGCCTGGCGTCACTGGTCCGGGGTCTGGGGCCTCGACTTCGAGTGGGTCAAGAGCCGCTTCGATCCGGAGAGCTATGAAGAAGTGGGCGGTGCACCGGTCAGCGCGATGAACACCAAGGGCATTCCGGTGTCACGCTGGATCGACGGCGTCCTCGAAGATAAGGAAAACATCGCTCAGAAAGACAACATTCGGGCGATGTTCTTGTGGGGACACGCACCCAACAGCCAGACGCGCCAGCCCGAGATGAAGAAGGCCATGGAAACCGTGGACCTTTTGGTCGTGGTCGACCCATACCCGACGCATTCGGCTGTGCTCCCCGACCGCAAGGACAACATGTACCTGCTGCCGGCCTCGACCCAGTTTGAAACGTACGGCTCGGTCACCGCCTCCAACCGCTCGCTGCAATGGCGCGAGAAGGTCATCGAGCCGCTGTTCGAGTCGCTGCCCGATCACGTCATTTTGTATCGCTTGGCAAAGAAGCTCGGTTTTGCCGAACAACTCACCAAGAACATCCAGGTCAACGGCGACGAGCCACTGGTCGAAGACATCCTGCGCGAGATCAATCGCGGCTCATGGACGATCGGCTACACGGGGCAAAGCCCGGAACGCCTGAAACTCCATGCGGAACACCGGCACACCTTCAATATGACCACCCTGAAAGCCGAGGGCGGACCCTGCGACGGTGACTATTACGGTTTGCCCTGGCCGTGCTGGGGTACGCCGGAAATGAAACACCCGGGCACACCGGTGTTATATGACACGAGCAAGACCGTGGCCGAGGGCGGCCTCACGTTCCGCGCGCGATTTGGTGTCGAGTACGAAGGTGTCAACCTGTTGGCGGAGGATTCGTACGGCAAAGACTCGGAGATCAAGGACGGCTATCCCGAGTTCACCGCGGACCTTCTCAAGCAACTGGGTTGGTGGAACGATCTGACCGCAAAAGAGAAACAGGCCGCCGAGGGCAAGAACTGGAAGACCGACCTATCCGGCGGCATTCAGCGCGTTGCGATCAAGCACAACTGCTCTCCGTTTGGTAACGCCAAGGCTCGCTGCGTCGTCTGGACCTTCCCAGATCCAGTTCCAATCCATCGCGAGCCGCTGTACACGAATCGCCGTGACCTGGTCGAGAAGTACCCGACCTACGAGGACCGCAAGAGCTTCTGGCGTCTTCCGACCCGCTATGCATCGATACAGGCAACGGACTATTCAAAAGACTTTCCGCTGATTCACACCAGTGGACGCCTGGTCGAGTACGAAGGAGGCGGCGACGAATCCCGCTCCAACCCCTGGCTGGCCGAGCTTCAGCAACACATGTTTGCCGAGATCAATCCAGCCGACGCGAACGACCACGGCATTCGAGACGGCAGCGATATCTGGGTGGAAGGCCCGGAAGGTGGGCGCATCAAGGTCAAGGCCATGGTGACCCGCCGCGTGGCGCGCGGGGTGGTGTTTACGCCGTTCCACTTCGGTGGCTGGTACGAGGGTAAGGACCTTCTGGACAAGTATCCCGACGGATCCGCGCCTTACATCCGTGGTGAAGCCGCCAACTCTGTCTTTACGTATGGCTACGACTCGGTGACCCAGATGCAGGAAACCAAATCTAGTCTTTGCCGCATCAGCCCAGCATAGGAGCCTGAACGTCATGGCACGAATGAAATTTCTCTGCGATTCCGAACGGTGCATCGAGTGCAACGGCTGCGTTACCGCCTGCAAGAACGAAAACGAGGTGCCGTGGGGCATCAATCGTCGCCGCGTGGTGACGCTCGGCGACGGCGAACCGGGTGAGAAGTCCATCTCGGTGGCTTGCATGCACTGTTCCGACGCACCCTGCGCCGCGGTCTGTCCGGTGGACTGTTTCTACACCACCGACGACGGCATCGTCCTGCACGACAAGGACATTTGCATCGGTTGCGGCTATTGCTCCTATGCCTGTCCCTTCGGCGCGCCGCAGTTCCCCGAAAAGGAAGCCTTCGCGGTGCGCGGCAAGATGGACAAATGCACCTTCTGCGCTGGCGGGCCGGAAGAAGACGGCTCCGAAACGGAGCGCGAAAAATACGGACGCAACCGCGTCTCCGAGGGCAAGCTTCCCTTGTGCGCGGAAATGTGCGCCACCAAGGCGCTCTTGGCTGGCGATGGCGACGAGGTCGCGGATATCTACCGGGAGCGCACCATGAAGCGCAGTAGCCGTCCCGACACCTGGGGCTGGGATGTGGCCTACAAGGACGGCAGCCATGAAATCTGAACGCCAGCGCCGCTCGAAAAGGCTGGTGGTGTTTCTCGGAGGGTTGGTCATCCTGACGGCGGCGGTGTCGCTGTATGTCGGGTGGGCCGGCTCAACCGCGGCGGCCGAGTCGGACACTAAAAAGGCTGACGAGGCTTCGGCGAATCCGCGGTCCGAGTACTGGCGTGCGGTGCGTCACGGTGTTGAGGGCTACTCAGCCGTTACCGGCCCTGAAGCCAACGTGCTGATTCAAGACAGCGGCCAGACCTGGCGTGAGCTGCGCAACGGCGCCGCGTCGAGCGTCGGCGCCTGGCTCATGGCGGCCGTACTGCTTGCGCTAGGCCTGCTTCAGATTTTCAAGGGAACGTGGAAACTGGATTACCGCACGGGCAAGACGATTAGGCGCTGGTCGCTCTTCGATCGCTTCATCCATTGGGGCCTGACCGTCACGTTCCTGTTGCTGGCATTGACCGGATTGGGCCTGTTGTTCGGCAGGTACGTGCTGATGCCGCTCCTCGGCAAGGAAGCTTTCGGGGCGCTGTCGGCCTTCTCTAAGCCCGTGCATGATTACGTTTCGCCCTTCTTCATCGCCTTCCTGATACTGACCGTGGTCGCCTGGATGAAATACAATTTCTTCACGTCCTATGACTGGGAATGGTTCAAGAAGGTCGGCGGCTACCTGACCCGTGAACACGTGCCGGCGGGTTTCAACAATGCCGGTGAAAAGGTCTGGTACTGGTTTCTGTTCCTCGTTGGCCTCGTGGTGGTGGTATCGGGCCTCTTCCTGCTGACACCGAATTTCGAATGGACGCGATCCACGATGCAGATATCCAACATCCTCCACATCGCTTCCGGGGTCGGTCTGATCTGCTTCTCGTTCGTGCACATCTACATGGCAACGATTGGCAACGAGGGGACATTCGAAGCCATGGTCGGCGGGGACGTCGACGAGCGCTGGGCGCAGCTGCACCACGACGTGTGGTATGACGAAGTCGTCGCCGAGCGGGCATCCGTCGAAGGCAAACCGGGGAGCTCGCCAGGTTAGGCACTAGTCGTTGCGCTTCGCCATTCGATGCATGTTGCTCGTCCTCGTGCTCGGAAGCCCTAGCGGCGGCGCCAGCGCCCAGTCTCCGGACGCGGGCACGCCGCCGCCGGAGGCCCAGAAAGAACGCCCACGGCTAGTCAAGCCCAACGGCCAACAAGAAGACAACGAGCAGATCGGTGGAGAGCCATCGCTCACCGAGACCGCGGAGGAACCCGCAGCCCAAGTAGACGGGGAACAGCAGGACAAGGGAACCCTCGAACTCGGCAAGGAAAGCGGATCGATCGGCGAAGAGGTGCGGGCTGATGCGGGCGACAGCCTCGCGGCCGAGCCCAGCACGACCGCGCTCGACGAAGCAGCCCCACCCGAGGGCCGGAGGCTGCCTACGCGTCTCGGACCCGTACGTATCCGAATCGGGAAAACGGACGATTGGATCGGCATCGGCTTCGCCGCGCAGCTAGAGTTCGAATATGCTCAGCAGCTCGAGAGCGCAGGCTTCGTGAGGGAGTCGAACGAGTTCCTCGAGTTTCGCCGCATCCGCTTCACGCTTTCGAGCTCGTTCATCGACGGGCGCATTCAAAGCCGCTTTCAGATCAACCTGACACCCCGCGCCTTCGATTTGATCGACATGTGGTTCGCGTTCACGCGCTTCAGGTTGGCGACGATCCGCATCGGCCAGTTCAAGATCCCCTATGACCGATACCGTGCGCAGTCCTATGCGGCTCTCGCGTTCGTCGACTGGCCGCCGACCACTCGCATGTTCGGTTCCGGGCGTCAAATCGGAGCCGAGATGTTCGCGCGCAGGCTTCGCGACCTGGAGTATGCCTTCGGCATTTTCAGCGGGACCAATGCGCGCGCCGCCCATGGGGTCGGCATCACCGAGGTGTACGGCGAGAGGCCTCAAAACGACTCGAGTATCGGCTCTGGGCAGGTCGTGAACGAATTCCATCCCGAGCTTGTCGGTCGATTCGCCAAGAACTTCGGCGAGATCACCACCGACATGAACAGCGACCTGTTGGGGACCAAAGAGTTTCGGCAGAGCGTGGGCGCCGGGATTGCATGGGACGCACGGCCCAATGCGATCGAGGACTTGGGCTTGCGGCTTTCCGCCGAGTGGCTCGCCAAGATCAGCGGCGTTGACATGAACGTCGTCAGCTACGTCGCTTGGTACAAGCCGTGGCAGGGAGGGAAGCTACTCTTCGGTCCGATCGGGTTCATGGGAGAGGCGGGCTATCGGTTCAGCCTGCTCTGGGAGCTCGCGGTTCGCTACAGCATCGTCTACCTCACACCCTGGGTTCGAAGTGACGCCAGAAACTACGGGCAGTTCCAGATCATGAACGCCACCGACCCGGCCCAAGCGCTAGCGCAATACGGTCGCAACGGCGATCAAACCACCAATGCCGAGCTCGTGGTTGCGGGCACGGCACACATCATCGGCAACAGTTTCAAGGTCGTCGCAGAGGCTGCATGGCTGTCGCAGCGCTGGAACTCCGGGTTGCGCAATTTTATTAGAATGAACGTGCAGCTCCACTTGCTGTTTTGAAGCCGGCCGCACACGAAACACGACTCCCACAATTTCTCCCACACACCACGAAACAACCAGAAACAACACGCAACACCCGGAAACATGATCCCGTATATTATTTGGAAATTTCTCAATGATCCTGGTCGCTCAGTTTATGTAGGGCACTTTTCCCTTAAGTGCGCCGCTTTGGATGCTCCCGGGGAGATTGGTGGCTTTGGCGATGCCGAAGTCGAGGACGCGCGCGATGTGCCCCTGATGCAGGAGCGCCGAGAGGCGCGCCTCGCGACGGAACATCGCGACGAAGTCGGCCTCGCCCGCGAACGTCGGCAGAATGCGCTTGAGACAAACGCGTTGCTCGAACCCTCCAATTCCACGCCGAATGGCCAGGAACGTCTCCGCCATGCCGCCCACACCCAGCCGCGCCACTAGCTCATAGTGGCCAAAGCGTTCGGGCGTCGAGGGGGGCAATGCACGGGTCAAGGTACCATAGCCGCGCTCAACGGCCCGGGACTTCGATCCGGCGGTCGCGAGGCGGGCGTGTAGCAAGTGAAGCATCGGGGTAGACGGGGTTCTGAGGAGGCACAGGAGGCACAGGCCCCGAGCACGACGCTAATCCGCCGACTGTAGCGGAAAACAAGGTCGCTGTAATCCCTTCTATCAGGCTGGGAACGGCGTTAGGGTAAGCGGGCCTTAACGAGAAACGGAATGGGTGACGCCATGGACTACGACTGGCTGATTGTGGGATCGGGTTTCGGCGGCAGCGTCTCGGCGCTGCGGCTCGCCGAAAAGGGATATCGGGTTGGCGTGCTGGAAGCAGGCCGTCGCTTCGGAGATGAGGATTTCGCGAAATCGACGTGGAACCTGCGGCGATATCTCTGGCTGCCAGCCGCAGGCTTGCGGGGGATTCTGCGATTGACGCCTTTCAGTGACGCGTTCATTGCCAGCGGCGCGGGCGTGGGCGGCGGAAGTATCGTCTATGCGAATACCTTGTATCGCGCGAGCCCTGATTTCTTCACCAACCCGCAGTGGCGCGATCTAAACGACTGGTCGGCAGCGCTCGCGCCCCACTACGACACCGCCGAGAAGATGCTGGGCGTCGTCACGGTACCCCGCGAGAGTGATGGTCAGAAGCTGCTGTTGGACATCGGGCAGCATTTTGGCGTCGAGGACACCTTTAGGCGCACTCCGGTCGGTGTGTACTTCGGCGAGCCCGAAAAGACCGTGCCCGACCCCTACTTTGATGGCGAGGGGCCTGACCGCACCGGCTGCCACTACTGCGGGGCTTGCATGGTGGGCTGTCGCTATGGCGCGAAGAACACGCTGCTCAAGAATTATCTGTGGTTCGCCGAAAAGCGGGGAGCGAGCATTCTTCCGGATCGGGAAGTCGTCGACATCCGGCCCCTGGGGGCGCCGGACGGAAGTGACGGATATGAAGTGGTGACAGAGTACCCGGGAGCCTGGTTCCGCAAGAGGCGCAAGGTCTTCACGACCAAAGGAGTCGTGGTGTCCGCAGGGGCGCTCGGGACCAACAAGCTCCTTGCAAAGTGCAAGCTTGGAGGGTCCTTGCCACGCATCAGCGATCGTCTGGGGCAGCTCGTGCGAACGAACAGCGAATCGATCCTGGCGGTGACCCTGCCGAAAGGCGCTGCGGAGCCTTGGAATGACGTGGCGATCAGCGCCAGCATCCATCCAAAGACCGACACGCACATCGAGCTGGTGACCTATGGCCGCGGCGGCGACTTCATGTCTCTGCTGTACACATTGATCACGGGCGACGGCACTCGTGTGACCCGCCCGCTGATGTGGCTCGGGAACATCGTCCGACATCCCATCACCTTCCTCAAGACGCTTTGGCCGTTTGGCTGGTCGCGCAGCACGGTGATCTTCCTCGTCATGCAGACCCTGGACAACGCGATCTCGTTTCGCGCCAAGCTACGGCGCGGCGGAGGGGTCTCTTTGACGACGGAGCAGGATCCGGAGAAGCCGAACCCGACCTTCATTGAAGTCGGAAATCAAGCCGCGGAATGGCTAGCAAAGAAGACAGGGGGCTACGCGCAGAGCGTGGTGCTCGAAGCGTGGGCCAACATTCCTACGACGGCGCACATCCTCGGCGGGGCGGCGATCGGCGGTGACCCGAGCACCGGGGTCGTGGACGCGCACAACAGGGTGTTTGGCTACGAGAACCTCTTGATCTGCGATGGGTCCACGGTGCCCGCCAATCCGGGCGTGAACCCGGCGTTGACCATCACAGCAATGACCGAGCACGCAATGAGTCATGTGCCGGCCGTGAAAGGCCTAACTGCGCCCGATAGCGTCGAAGCAGAGCGACGACACCCGGTGGCACACGCTAGGGCGTGACGATGTCGAACGTGCCCGTCGGTGAGACGTTCGCTTAGGCTGCGCGTCGTGTGTAGCGATGATGCAGCCCGCCGACCATCGGAAGGGCGATGACGTTTCCCCCATCGGTGGACTCCCGATCGCGGGGTTCGGGGGCGTCCTTGCCGAGCGCGAGGTGGGTCCGGGATCCGTGAACGTACTCGAGGTACTTCCGCAGGATGTGCTGCAGGTGCTGCTCCCCGACAACGATGACGTGGTCGAGGCAGTCCCGCCGAAGGGTACCGATCACGCGCTCGCAGTACGGATTCTGCTAGAGTTTGAAGCCCTTGCGATGCCAGCCGATCACGGTCTCGGGCTTCACGAGGATCAGGGCGTTCTGCCAGTCTGGCCGCAGACGGCAGAGCGAGTTCGCGCCGCGGCTTCAGGCTCGATCGGGCGGTTGCGAGCAGGGCGAACAGCAAGTGAAGCATGGGGGTAGGTTGACCCCGAGCGTGGAAACATCAACGATTGTGCGGTCGACGGAGTTCTGAGGAGGCACAGGTTCGCTCATCTCGAGCGCCCCGTCTCAGTAACAACGTTGCTCGACGTCTTATTCACTGGGCAATGGGTCGGTCCGGTCGCGCGGAGTCACCAGGGCGCGGATGATGACGTAGAAAACCGGGGTGAGAAACAAGCCGACCAGTGTAACCCCCAGCATTCCGCTGAAGACGGCGGTTCCGAGGGTTCGTCGCATTTCCGCGCCGGCACCCGTGGCCAGCACCAGGGGCACGACGCCCAGGATGAACGAAAACGCGGTCATCAAGATGGGACGCAAGCGGAGACGGGCTGCTTCGAGGGCTGCGGTGACCCGATCCTTCCCGAGGTCCTCTTGCTGCTTGGCGAATTCCACGATCAGGATCGCGTTCTTGCTGGCCAGACCGATGAGCACGATGAATCCGATCTGCGTGAGGATGTTGTTGGTCATTCCGCGCAGCCAAACGCCGAGCAGCGCGAACAGGATACACAGGGGAACGATGAGAATGATGGCGATCGGAAGCGACCAGCTCTCGTATTGGGCGGTGAGAAATAGAAACGCGAAAAACACGCTCAATGGGAAGACCAGCAGGCTCAAGTTGCCCACGGACTTCTCTTGAAAGGCCATCTCCGTCCATTCAAAGCCCATGCCGGCAGGGAGAATCTTGCGCGCAAGGGCTTCCATCGCATCGAGCGCCGCGCCGGAGCTGGTGCCTGGGGCAGCGGCGCCCTGCACCTCCGTCGCAGGATAGAGGTTGTAGCGAACCAGGCGGTCCGGCCCGGTGGTGCGGCGCACTTTCGCGAACGAGCCGAGGGGCACCATGGCGCCGTTCGCGTTTCGCACGCGCAAGCGCATGATGTCGTCCGGGGATCGCCGAAACGGGGCATCGACCTGGGCGGTCACCCGATACACGCGGCCGAATCGGTTGAAGTCGTTGACGTACGCGGAGCCGAGGTAGATCGCGAGTGTGCTGAACACGTTTTCGAGCGGTACCCCGAGCATCTCTGCGCGCGTTCGGTCGATGTCGAGATCGTATTGCGGCGTCGTGACGCTGAACGTGCTGAACACGCGCTGAAGCCCCGCGGTTTCGTTGGCGGCGTCGATGAGCTCCCAGGTCTTCTGTTCGAGCGTCTGGAGCCCCAAGCCGCTGCGGTCCTCGACCATCAACTTGAAGCCACCCCCCCGACCGAGCCCCCGCACCGCGGGCGGCTCGATGACGAAGAACTGAGCTTCGCGGATCCCCGATAACAGGCCCGAGACCTTCTGGGCAATCGCGGGCGCGCTTCGTGACGGGCCTCGCTCCGAAAAAGGCTTGAGGGTGACGAAGATGGCGGCCGCGTTGGATGCCGCGCTGAATGTGGCACCTGAAAAACCGACGATCTCGACCGTGTGATTCACGCCAGGCACGGCGCGAATCCGTTCGGCGGCCTCCGTCACCACCGCATCGGTGCGGGAAAGCGCGGCCCCTTGGGGGAGTTGGCCTGCGACGATGAGATAGCCTTGATCCTGCTCGGGGATGAATCCGGTGGGTACGCGCCAGAGAACGAGCCCAGTCAAGCCGAGAAGCGCGATGAACACCGCCACCGCCGTCTTCGGGTGCGCGACCACCGGCCCTAGCGATCGGATGTAGCGTTGGGTTCCGGCCTCGAGGCCACGGTTGAACATTCGATAGAAGGGCTCGACTACGCGCGCCACCGCTTGCCCGAGCTTGCCCTTGGGCGCGTCCTTGGGCTTCATGACCAGTGCACCGAGCGCAGGGCTCAAAGTCAGTGAGTTGAATCCCGAGATGACGACCGCGGTGGAGATGGTGACTGCGAACTGAAGGACGAACTGCCCGGGAATGCCACCGAGAAATGCCGTCGGCACGAACACCGCCGCGAGCACGAGCGCCATGGCGACGAGCGCCGAACCCACC
>JBARTN010000130.1:0-10950 GCA_049645265.1 Polyangiales bacterium | reverse complement strand
GGATACGTGATCGTCGCACGGATCTTCTTGTTCGGGTCGATGAAGAAGACCGAGCGCACGGTGAGCTTTGCGTCGGCTTCCGGGTGAATCATTTCGTAGAGCGTGGCGACTTTCTGATCGGGGTCAGCGACGATCGGAAAGTTCATCTTCACGTCCTGGGTGTGTTCGATGTCCGCGATCCAGCCGCGGTGGGACTCGAGCGAGTCGACGCTGATGGCTAGCGTCTTCGCATTGCGCTTAGCGAATCGGTCTCGGAGCTTCGCCACCAGACCGAGCTCGGTGGTGCAGACCGGTGTGAAGTCTGCGGGGTGCGAAAAGAAGATGACCCAACTGTCGCCGGCCCAATCGTGAAAGTGAATGGTCCCTTCGGTGGTCTCGGCTTCGAAATCAGGTGCGGTGGTTCCTAGCTTCAGGCTCATTGGCTTGCTCCTTTTCTCGGGCAGCGATGCGGCTGCGGCGGGGGGTGCTCCTGGTCATCCTGGATCGATAGGGCAGGGCGCGCTGCTCCGAAAGGGGCCGAGCGAAGGTTTATCGGCGTTTGCCGCGCTCACGTGGCCCGGGGAATCGCCATGCCCTGCACTTCCCGAAGCCGACCTTCGAGGAATCGGCGCTCGGGGTCGTTGGTGGCGAGCTCGATCGCCCGCCGGTAGGCATGCTCGGCTTCGTGACGACGCCCCAGGGTTCGACAGAAATCGGCACGCGCAGCGTGAAACGGACCATATCCATCGAGGTCACTGGCCAGCGCACCAAGCAAGCGGAGCCCTTGTTCCGCGCCGTGCGCCATCGAGACCGCGACGGCATGATTGAGTGCGATCACCGGCGTGGGCCGGGTTTGAAGGAGCGCTTCGTAGAGTTGCGCGATCTGATTCCAATTGGTGTCTTCGGCCTCGGCAGCCCGGGCGTGCTCCGCCGCGATCGCGGCCTGAATGCAATAGGCGCCGCCGGACCGGCTTTGAGCTGCCCCATCGCACAGCCTTAGACCCTCCGCGATCTGCGCCCGGTTCCAGAGCGTTCGATCCTGATCGCGCAGGAGCACCAAGTCGCCTCGTGCGTCGCTTCTGGAGTGGCGCCTCGAATCCTGTAGCAGCATCAAGGCCAGCAGACCGCGAACTTCGGCCTCCTCGGGCATCAGCTCCGACAAGACGCGGGCGATGTGGATCGCATGCGCGCAGAGCTCCTGACGCACGACCTGCACACCGCTCGAGGCGCTGTAGCCTTCGTTGAACAGCAGGTAGAGCACCAGCAGGACCGCGTCCAGGCGCTCGGGCATCTCGCTTCGCTCCGGCACACGATAGGGAATCCCGGCTTCCCGAATCTTCCGCTTTGCGCGAACGAGGCGCTGGGCCATGGTCTGCTCGCTCACCAGGAACGCGCGGGCGATCTCGATGGTCGGAAGCCCCGCGACCGTCCGCAGAGTCAAGGCCAGCTGCGCCTCCTGGTGGAGTGCCGGATGGCAACAGGTGAAGATCAGCCGAAGCATGTCGTAGGGGATGGGCGTCAACTCTTCTTCGCCGCGGAGCAGCTCCGCCGTGTGACCGAGCTCGCTCAGCTTCAACCGCGCGCGTTGATCTCGGCGCATCGAGTCGATCGCTTTGTGTCGCGCGGTTTGAAGGAGCCAGGCGTCGGGGGCATCGGGTATTCCTCCTCGCGGCCACTGCGTCGTAGCGGCAACCACCGCGTCGTGCAGCGCTTCTTCCGCTAGGTCGAAGTCGCCTCCGCAGGTTCGAATCAACGACGAAAGAATCCGTGCGCGCTCCGCCGCGAGGACGGCGTGCAGGAGATCGTAAGCAGAGGTTGGCACGCGCGGGGTTCTCCGATGTTACGTCACTCGTAGTTCCAGATCGGGCGAACCTCGATGGTGCCGAAGCGCGCAGATGGGATGCGCGCCGCGATCGAGATCGCCTCGTCCAAGTCTTTGGCGCTCACGAGGTAGAACCCGCCGAGCTGTTCCTTGGTTTCAGCGAACGGGCCGTCGGTGGTGATGGTCTTGCCACTGCGTACCCGGACCGACGTTGCAGTGCTCGTGGGTTGCAACGCATCGGCGGCGATGTAGTGACCACCCTCCCGAACCGACGTCGTAAACGCGCGGTATTCCTGAAAGACCTCGTTCCGGGTCTTCTCGTCTCGGTCGTGCAGCGCCTTTTCGTCCTCGTAAATCAACAACAGATAGTTCATGAATTTCCTCCGGAGATCGTGCTTCGGGGTCTGGACAACGCGGCGAAACCGAAATTGCCCATCTTTTGCGAATTAGTCGAGTGAGGCCGGCCGTTCTCGACATGGCCCTGGAAAAAAATCTTCAAAGGGTGTCGAATTCCCAGCTCCCGGCTCGACTGGGGAGTGACGGGGCGGTCGCCCCGCGACGAAAGGAGCCCTCATGAGCTACGAACACGGAAGATTTGTTTGGTTCGAATTACTCACAAAGGACATCGACCGAGCCACGTCTTTTTATCCCGAGACCCTGCCCTGGCGAATCGAGCCGACGAAAATGCAGGCGGGGCCCGACTACTTGATGATCCAGGTGGGCGAAGCCGGCGTGGGCGGTGTCATGTCGCCGCAGGGCGAGGTGCCGACGGCGTGGGTGAGCTACGTCTCGGTCCCCGACGTCGATGCGGCCGCGAAGAAAGTCGTCGCCGCGGGTGGCGCGACACACATGGATGCTTTCGATGCACCCGGCGTCGGCCGGATGCAACCCGTCAGCGATGCGCAAGGTGGCATGTTCTGCCTCTTCAAGGGGGAGACGGGTGATCCGCCACGCGTCGAAGGGCCGGGCTCGCTCCACTGGAACGAGCTTTGGACCCAGGACCCCGAAGCATCCCTCGCGTTCTATGAGAAGGTGCTCGGATACACCCACCAAGAGATGACCATGCCAAATGGGAAGTACTACATCTTCAAAGATGGAGACCAGATGCGCGCCGGCATGCTGCAAGCTCCGAGCTCGGACATCCCAACGATGTGGCTCCAGTACATCACCGTGGACGACTGCGACGCGACCCTTGCGCGCGCCAAAAAGAACGGAGCCACCGTCATCGCGGAGCCGATGGACGCCGAACCCGGACGCTTCGCCATTCTTCGCGATCCGCTCGGCGGCATGATCGGCGTGATCAAACCGGCAAACGCGTAGCGCGGGACCCGAGGTTCTCGAGGCGATCCCCGCTGGCCAGATCCTTCTGAGCCCGCTATATCCGCCGGAGTGAAACACGTTCCAGTTTGGCGACCGCGTGGCTGACTACGACTACATCGTGGTGGGATCCGGGTCTGCCGGGGCGATCGTCGCTGCCCGCCTCGCGGAGGATCCCAAGGTCAGCGTCCTACTGCTCGAAGCCGGGGGGAGTGACCGCACGACGTTCGTCCGCAAGCCCGGCATGATCAGCCTGGTTCAACAGGTCAAGCAGCTCAAAGAGAAGGTCGACTGGGGTTTCAGCACAGCGCCCCAGGCGAATCTCAATGACCGGCGCATCACGTACACGCGCGGAAAGGTCGTCGGCGGCTCGAGCTCGGTCAACGGGATGATCTACCTCCGAGGCAACAGAGAGAACTACAACGATTGGGCCGCCCGCGGCTGCGAAGGCTGGAGCTTCGAGGAGGTGCTGCCGTTCTACAAGAAGCTCGAAGACCACCAAGACGGCGAGACAGAGTACCACGGTGCGGGCGGGCCGATTCGAATCAGCCGGCACCCCGAGCAGGAGCTCAGCCCTGTCTCCAATGCGTTCATGAGGGCGGTGTCCGCCGTCTGCGACGTTCCCATTCTCGATGACTTCAACACGGAGAATCAGAACTGCGCGGGCATCTTGCAGATGTCTTGCCGCGACGGTGTTCGCAGCGGAACCGGGGAAGCCTACGTTCAGCCGAGCCTCTCGCGCCCCAACTTTCACTTGGAAATGCGCGCGCTCGTTCAATGCGTCCTCATCGAGGACGGCCGCGCCACGGGGGTCGAATACGAGCAGTCCGGTAAGCGCGTCGTCGCCCGTGCGAATCGCGAGGTCATTCTATCCGGGGGCACGATTGGCTCTCCGCAGTTGCTCATGCTCTCGGGAGTCGGGCCCGCGGACCATCTTCGCGAGCACGGCATCGAGGTGAAGCAGGACCTGCCCGGCGTGGGCCAGAACCTGCACGACCATCTCTTGGTGCCTCTGGTGTTCCGGGCGCGCACCAGCCTGCACCGCGGCACAGCGGCGCATTTTTTCGGCGGCATGATCAAGGAGTACATGCTCGGAAACAGCTGGTTCGGACGAACGGTGTTCGAGGCCTGCGCCTTCATCAAGAGCCACCCGGACGCGCCGATTCCTGATCTGCAGCTCCATACGCTTCCCTGGGGGTATCCGGATCCGAATCAGGACGGTCCGGAACGCGCATACGTCGATACCGGACACTGCTTGTCGGTGCTCCCGACGCTTCTGTACCCGAAGAGCCGGGGCGAAGTACGACTGATCTCGGGCGATGCAGCCGATGCGCCGCACATCGATCCGGCGTACCTCAAAGAACCCGAAGACATGCGGTTCTTCCTCGACGCCATTCGCAAGTGCCGTGAGATTTGCAGTCATCCGGAGATGGCCGAGCATCTTGCCGAAGAGCTTGCGCCGGGTGCCGAGCGCACGAGTGACCAAGAGCTCGTCGAAGAAATCAAGCTGCGTGCAGGGACGGTGTACCACCCAGTTGGCACCTGCAAAATGGGCGTCGACGAGATGGCTGTCGTCGACCCACGGCTACGCGTGCGGGGCATTCAAGGGCTGCGGGTGGTCGATGCTTCGATCATGCCGGAGATCACCGGGAGCAACACCAACGCGCCCAGCATGATGATCGGCGAACGGGCTGCCGCACTGATTCAGGAACGCTGACCGGAAGAAGCGCTTTCCGCTGCGTTTGCGGATTCATGTTACCTTCTCCCCATGGAGGCGCGAGAGCTTGGGGGCGTCGAGCGCATGACGCTCGCGCTCGATCGAGTGGCGACCGTGAACTTCACGACGATCGCCCGCGTCCGCGGTGGGTTCGACGATGCGCAACTCCGGCATGCCCTCGATACCCTCGCCAGGCGTCATCCCAGTCTCACCTCACGCCTCTTTCGAAGCCGGTTTCGCTGGTACTTGCAGCCCAACACCGTTCATTCGATCGAAAGCCGGACCATCAGTTGCGACCCCGAGGCCTGGGTTCCCCACGCAGAGGCTGAAACGAAACACGAGACCTGGCCGCTCGACGGGCCCCGCGCGCGTTGCACTAGGCTTCGTCACGGGGATTCGGATTCGACGCTGCTTCTGACGTTTCACCACGTCGTCAGCGACGGCAAGTCTGGCGTGCTCGTCATGCGCGATCTCATCCGATTGCTCGCCGATCCCTCCTTAGCGCTGCCCGTGATCCCCACCTCGCCGCAGGAGTCGTTCTTTCCCGCGGCCTATCGGCCATCTCAAAACCTCGGCAAAGCTTTTGGCCTCCTGGCTCGCGACATGCGGGCGACCGCGGCGACGCGACTTTCATCTGAGAACCGGGCGCCGGTCGAAGAGCGAACGCAGCGGGTGGTTCCAGTGCGTTTCACCGAAGAGCAGACCTCAGCGCTTCGAGCCCTCGCTCGGCGGGAGGGATACACCGTGCACGGCTTGCTCAGCGCCGCGCTGATGCTCGCGGTCTATGAGACGGGTGACTGGAACGACGAGCGGACGATGCGCTTCTTCCACCCGCTGGACCTCCGAGTCTATCTCGAGCAAATCCGGCAACGTACTGGTGAAGAGCTGCCCCGAATCGGCGAAGCCTCCGGCGTCTACGTTTCCTATGTAGACTCCGAGCATCGTGTCTCTCCAGGCACGGAGCTCCACGCGCTCGGTCGAGACGTGACCGGGCAAATCCAATCGCAGAAAGCCGACGGGATTCCGTTTCTCACATCTCCATTCTCGGGAAGGCTCATCCCCTGGATGCGCGCGCTCCTCGGCCCTAGGCGGATGCTTCGTCTCTGCGAGAGCCAGCTCACGCGAAGGTCGTTTGCCTTCACGAACCTCGGCCTGCTGGAGCGCCTCGACGTTCGAGAACATTACGGAGGGCTCGAGATCGAGGAGCTGCACTTCTTTGCCGCCGTGTCCACGATGGGTCCGCTCGGAGCGACCGCGACGACGTTTCGAAATCGCCTCCAGCTCAATCTCGGGCACGTCGAGCCGGTCCTCGGCCGAGTGACCATGGACCGCTTTCGCCATCACTTGATGAACCGACTCGATGCCGTCGGCGTTTCAGGGCGAAACATGGATCCGAGGCCGGTGGCTTCAACCTCGGGCGAATAGAAGCAGCGCAAGGGCGATCAACGCGGGAAGACCTTGCATGAACAGGATCGACATCTTGGCTGTAATTCCCCCGTATAGCCCGGCAAGAGCCACGCAGGCGAGAAAGAACACCTTCAAGGTGAAGGCTGTGTCTGGATTTGCGACGAAGAGACTCAGCACGAGCCCCGCGGCAAGGAAGCCGTTGTAGAGGCCTTGGTTGGCAGCGAGGGTTTTCGAGGTCTCTGCGTCCTCCTTCGAGAGTCCGAACGTCTTTCGGCCCAAGGGCTTCGTCCACAGGAACATCTCGAGCACCATCGCCCAAACGTGGAAGACGATGACGTAGATGATCAGTGCGTTGATGAGGATGATCACGCAGCGCTAGGCTATCAAAATGGTTTGACGAAGCGAAGGGTCATTCGATCGCTTTCTCCGATTGCGAGATACCTGGCGCGGTCCTTCTCCCCGAGGCGGAGCGACGGTGGCAAGGTCCAAACGCCGGACGGGTGGTCCGCGGTATCTTTGGGGTTCGCATTGATGTCAGAGCCCGCCACGAATCGGAAACCCGCGTCGGAGGCGAGCTTCTTCACGTGTGCCTCGGTGACATACCCGCTCACCACCATTCGGTCGCGACTCGCGCCCTTCGGCGCGCGGTGCTCCACCACGCCGAGCACACCCCCTGGCTTCAAGGCCTTGAACATGGCCTCGAACATCGCCGGCGCGTACTCGCCTTTCATCCAGTTGTGAACGTTGCGAAAAGTGAGCACCCGGTCCGCAGTCCCAGGCGGCGCAATCTCGGTCCGCTCCGGGATCGAGAGCTCAGTGACGATGACCCGGTCGTAAAGATCCGGTCGCGCGTCGAGCTTCTTTTGAAACTCTCGCTGCATCTTCTTGCGCCACTCCGGCGTCCGCTTCCCGGTCAGCGCGAATCCTGCGGCGTAGTACTTGCCCTTGTCGCGAAGCACCGGCGCCAAGATCTCGGTATACCAACCTGCGCTCGGCCAGATCTCTACGACCGTCATCGAGGCATCGAGCCCGAAGAAGGTCAGCGTTTCCTTCGGATGGCGGTACTGGTTGCGGGCCGCATTGCCGGCGTCACGATGCGATCCGCTCATCCACTTCTCGATCAGGTCGGCGGTCGACGGACGTTTCGCCTCGGCGTTGACCACAAACGAGAGGGCACAAATCACGAGCGCTGAAACGACGAATCGGTGCATGGACGATGACCCTACCATCTCTGCGGTCAGGCACCGTGTCACAGATCGACAGGCTGTGTCTTCTTCTTCTCTTGACCGGGCGATTTGGGCCCGATCGGAGGAGATTGAAGATGCTGTCTCGGCTGATTCGACGAAAAATCGACGCAATCGAACGCGAGTTCTCACTGCCTTGCGCCAGATTCGCGGGCGCGACCGGATCGCGCGTAGGCCGAGATCCGTTCCGCGCTATTCCGACCAGAACACGGCGAGCCAGACCGTGGGCTCGTCGGGAGTCGTCCATGCGACTTGGTGCTTGCGGTGTGCGGGAATGAAGGCGGCGTCGCCGGGGCCGAGCTCGACTTCCTCAGGACCATCTTGGTAGCGTAGTTTTGCGTGGCCGCTCAGGACGAGCACCCATTCGTGTTCGTCTTGGTCGTACCAACGCGTTTTCGGCGAAGCGTGGCCCGTCGAAACGATTCGCTCGATCCTGAGGTTGGGCGTTCGGAGGAGCTCGTCGATCTGCTCCTGGTCCAGTGACACGGGCAGTTCTTGAAGCAGGCGAGGGTGGCGAATCGTCATGGGGGCTGCGTGGTCCGATCCTGAAAACCATACACGGCAAGCGAGAAGGGGGCTCGACCGCTACGCGGGTCGCGCGCCACATTGCCTCCAATTCCCGCAAATTGAAGGGGAAGTGGCATGCGGCTGCGGAGGTCGGCGTTCGACCGCCGCTGCTGGCTTGCGGCCGAGGTCAGTTTGCGGGAAACGGTCGCCCACATCTTCCGCACCGAGAGAAGCATCACGATGACTCAGAAGCCGACCATCCTCTACACCAAGACCGACGAAGCACCCCTCTTGGCGACGTATTCGCTGCTGCCGATTCTTCGAGCGTTCACCGCTCCGGCCGGCGTTGCCGTCGAGCTTCCCGACATCTCTTTGGCCGGCCGAATCTTGGCGACATTTCCCGAAGCGCTCAAAGCAGATCAGCGAATCGACGACGCGCTGGCCGAGCTTGGCCGCCTCGCGAAAACCCCCGAAGCAAACATCATCAAGCTGCCGAACATCAGCGCATCGGTGCCGCAATTGAAAGCAGCCGTTGCCGAGTTGCAGAGCAAAGGCTTTGCCGTGCCCGACTATCCCGAAGAGCCGAAGACCGATGAGGAGCGGGCGATCGCGCAGCGCTACGGCAAGGTCAAGGGAAGCGCCGTCAATCCGGTGCTCCGTGAGGGCAACTCGGACCGTCGGGCGCCACTGGCCGTGAAGGAGTACGCGCGCGCGAATCCGCATCCGATGGGAGCCTGGTCGAGCGCCTCGAAGACGCACGTGTCGACGATGAGCGCAGGGGATTTCTTCCATAACGAGAAGTCGATCACGCTACCCGCCGCGACGACCGTGCGGATCGAGCACGTCGCCAAAGACGGAAAGACCCAGGTTTTGAAGGACAGCCTGGCCTTGCTCGAGGGAGAGATCCTCGACGGCACCTTCATGAGCAAGAAGGAGCTCCTCGCGTTCCTCCGGGAGCAGGTGAAAGACGCGCAGGCGCTCGGCGTCCTCTTTTCGCTTCACCTGAAGGCGACGATGATGAAGGTCAGTGACCCGATCATCTTTGGGCATGCGGTTCGCGTGTTCTTCTCCGATGTCTTCGAGAAACATGCCGAGACCCTGAATGAGCTAGGGGCCAATCCGAACGATGGTTTTGCCGAAATCGTCGACCGGCTTGGAGCTCTCCCGGCCGCCAAGCGCGCCGAAATCGAGGCCGACATCAAGGCTGCATACGAGCACGGCCCCGCGTTGGCGATGGTCAACTCCGACAAAGGCATCACCAACCTTCACGTCCCGAGCGACGTCATCGTCGATGCCTCGATGCCGGCGATGATCCGAACCTCTGGGCAGATGTGGAACGCGGCCGGCGATCAGCAGGACACCAAGGCCGTCATCCCCGACAGCAGCTACGCCGCCGTTTACCAAGAGGTGATCGACTTCTGCAAGAAGCACGGCGCGTTCGACCCGACGACGATGGGCAGCGTGTCCAACGTCGGATTGATGGCGCAGAAGGCAGAAGAGTACGGCTCACACGACAAGACCTTCGAAGTCCCCGCGGACGGGCTGGTCAGGGTGATCGACGCCGGGGGCAAGGTGCTGATGGAGCATACGGTCGGTGCCGGGGACATTTGGCGCGCCTGCCAGACCAAGGACGCGCCCGTGCGCGACTGGGTTGGCCTCGCCGTTCGCCGCGCGCGCGCCACCGGGGTACCGGCAATTTTCTGGCTCGACCAGGCGCGTGCACACGATGCGCAGCTCATCGCCAAGGTGAACGGGTATCTTCCGGAGCACGACCGCAAGGGCCTGGACATCCGCATCATGGCGCCGGCCGAGGCCACGCGATTCTCCCTCGAACGGATGAAAGAGGGCAAGGATACCATCTCGGTGACCGGTAACGTCCTGCGGGACTATCTCACCGACCTGTTCCCGATCCTCGAAGTCGGCACCAGCGCCAAGATGCTCTCTATCGTGCCTCTGATGAACGGTGGCGGCCTATTTGAGACGGGGGCAGGCGGTTCGGCGCCAAAGCACGTCCAGCAGTTCGAAAAAGAGAACCACCTTCGCTGGGACTCGCTCGGCGAGTTTCTCGCCTTGGCCGCTTCGCTCGATTTTCTCGCCGAACGCCACGACGACCCCAAGGTGAAGATTCTTGCGGAGACGCTCGATGCAGCGGCGACGAAATACCTGCTCGAGAACAAGTCGCCGTCGCGCAAGGTCAACGAGCTCGACAATCGCGGCAGCCATTTTTACCTGGCGCTCTACTGGGCGCGGGCGCTCGCCGAGTCCGACGACGCCGACTTGCGCAACTACTTTGCGCCCGTCGCGAAGGTATTGTCCGACAACGAGGCGAAGATCGTCTCCGAGCTGATTGAAGTCCAGGGCAAGCCAATGGACGTAGGCGGCTACTACCTTCCGGACGATGCTCTGGCCTCCAAGGCCATGCGCCCAAGCGCGACGCTGAATGTGATCATCGATGCGCTTTGATCGAACTGTGGAGCGGGAGGCGACTCCGCTTCTTCAGTTCTTGGCGCAAGAGGCGGCCTGGGAAGGCAGCGCGGTCGCTAGAGCTACTGCTCTGTGGCCATGCGTTCGAGACGCATCGAGCGACCTCGCGCGTCGTCACTGAACATTCCGAGAATGTAGACGCGAACGAGCATCCACCAGAAGCTTCGTTCGTTCAGCCGTGGGTCGATTTGATCGGCGATCTTCGCGTGGGCCGCCGGCGCCTTGCTCCAATGCATCCCAGGATTGTCATGGTGGACGGTGTGAAGGCCATTGTTGAACAGGAACCAGTTCATCACCGGGCCGACGATGTTGCGAGAGTGATTGATCGGCGACTCTTCATCTGCGTGCACGTGCTGTACGTAGTTGAAGATCAGAACGGAGTACAATGAGAACTGCTGCGGAATCAAGACGTAGAGCAGGGCCTTCTTCCAGTCGAGCAGGAACGCTGCCAAAAGGAAGGCGACCAACAGGAC
>JBARTN010000129.1:0-40028 GCA_049645265.1 Polyangiales bacterium | reverse complement strand
CGCTGGAGCATCGGGTTGCGCTCGTCGCCGCGCCAGTACGCCCCGGCCACGCTGGTCAGCTTCACGGCTTTGAGAAAGCCCGTCGATGGAACGTGCGGACCTTCGCAGAGGTCGACCCACTCCCCATGCCGATAGAGCGAGATCGGATCTTCGAGGCGCTCGAGGTGCTCGAGCTTGAAGCCTTCGTCCAAAGACTGCAGGAGTGCGCGCGCTTCGTCGCGACTCACCACCTCCCGCCGGAAAGGACTGTCGGCTTCGACGATCTCGGCCATTTTTGCTTCGATGGCTCGAAGGTCCTCGTCGGAGAACGTTCCGTCGGGCCGAGCGTAGTCGTAGTAGAAGCCAGCATCGGTGGCCGGCCCGAAGGCCACCTTGGTCCCGGGGAACAGACGTTGCACCGCGTCGGCCATCACGTGGGCGCTCGAATGCCGTATGATCGCCAAGGCATCGGCGTCGTGGGCGCCAATCGGCGTCACCTCGGAAGCCCCCGCGGGGATTGGGGTGTGCAAGTCGTACACTCTGCCATCCACTCGGGCGGCTACCGTGTCCTTGCCTAGCGCGCTGCGCTCCTCGAGCACCTCGCGCGCGGTGCGCGCTGTCGCTTCGTTCGTCATCGGTCTGTGGACCGAAATATGTAGCTCGAGCTCAAGATCAGCGTTCTCCGGGTTGGTAGGCGCGGGCGGGGTTGAACCGCCGACTTCTGCCTTGTCAAGACAGCACTCTACCGCTGAGTTACGCGCCTGTTCATCATGTCCACCCACGGTGGAAGCGGCGTCTTAACCCTGACCCCAAGGGGTGTCAACCCCGTAAAACCGACGCTTCGCGTCGGCCACGGGGCTTTGCCCCACCCCTCTTGTCAGGCGAACCGCGCGCCAGCCCCGCGCGAGCCCCGTGGCGACGCAGTCGCTTTACGGGGTGGCCTTTGCTTATTGATTGGGGCGCTGATAAGCCGAGCGTTCGATGAGCGCCGATCGTCCGAGTCAAAAGGAGCCTAGCGGGCTTCGGCCGCTGCCCTCGGTCAAGATGGCGCTGCTGCCCAACGAGCTTCGGGCGCGCCGCACCCGCCGACTGGTTCTCGGGGCCCTGATCGGAGCCGTCGTCCTTAGCGTGCTGCTGCTCTGGATCGCGCGGAGCGTCATCCCACAAACCTGGGCATGGATGGAAGAAGCCCTCGGCCGGCAGGAGGCTCAACTTGCGGCCGACCTCGGGGTCGCCGACGGGCTGTTGCCCGTAGACGTGGACGGCGGAGTCGAAGAGGAGCTCAGTGAAGAGGAAGCCCTCGCGCTGGCGAGATCGCGGCCCAACGCGCGTTACGAGACTCCGTTCGGAGGCGTGCCAAGCTTTCGCGGCGCGCTTCTGAACGCCGGACTCGAACCCGACGAGTGCACGGCGATCGAACGAGCGCTCCAACACATCGTCGACTTCCGGCGCTGCCGCCCCGAGCACAAGCTCATCGTCGAGCGGGACGAGAACGCCGACCTCGAGCGTTTCGAGTACCATCCGACGGCAACGGAATTCGTCGAAGTCACCCGCGGCGAAGATGGCGTCTTTCGGGCAGAGCAAATCCGGGTAAAGGTCGAGCGGACGCCGATCGCACGGGCCGGGTCGGTGGAAATCTCGATCGGCGATGGCCTGCTCGAACTCGGGCTTCCAGCAGGCCTTGCGACGTTTTTCGTCGAAGCGTTCGAGGGTCAGATCAACTTCGCTTTGCAAGCGCGAAAGGGCGACGTCTTTCGAATCGTCGTCGACGAAGAACGGGTGGATGGCGGGTTCCTTCGCTATGGCCGAGTGCATGCGCTCGAATACGACGGGCAACGCACCGGCAAGGTGCAAGCGTTCTACTACGACGCAGGAGGCACGGTCGGCCAGTTCTACGACGAGAGCGGTCGCGCCATGCAAGGCGGTTGGCTGCGCACCCCACTCCGTTACGACCGACTTTCCTCTCGATACAACCCGCGGCGTTTTCATCCGATTCTGAAGCGCACGATGCCCCACCTCGGGGTCGACTACGCGGCGGCCACTGGCACGCCGGTCTGGGCCGCGGCCGACGGACGGGTGACCTTCGCAGGACGCAGAGGACCGAACGGAAACCTCGTGGTGATTCGTCACAGCGGTGGCTTTGAAACCGCCTATGCGCATTTGCACCGTATCAAGAGCGGCATTCGCCCGGGCACCTACGTGAAGCAGCGCGAGCTGATCGGTTTCGTCGGGTCGACCGGCCGCTCCACCGGACCTCACCTGCACTTCGGTCTCAGGAAGTACCAGCGGTCGCTGGATCCACTCACCGAGCTCAACGGCCCCGGCCTGCGAATGGCCTCGCGCGATCTGCCTTCGTACAAGAGCGCGCTGGCAGAATGGCAGGCGCTATTGGTGGGCATCGAAAACGTGCCGATGGTCGTTGCAGGCGCGGATGAGCCGCTCGTCGAGCAAGTCGACGAAATCATGGACTGAGGCCTGAGCCAAGGTTAGGCTGGCCGCGGTGTTGGACCGGTCCGTCGCGCTCAATCGATTGGTGCTCGCGGTCGTCTCGCTGCTGACCGTTTGGGGAATCTGGTCGTTTGGAATCTGGGACCCTTGGGAGCTCGACGCTGCGAACGCGGCCCGCGTGCTCTCCGAAACCGGTCGGGATCCTTCCATTCACACCGCGCCGTCGACCCGTCTGATCGCCGTGGCCTTCGAGGTCTTCGGCATCCGCGAATGGTCGGGTCGGCTTCCCGGTGTGCTCGCCGCTCTGCTCAGCGGCGCATTGACATTCGTGCTACTGAGCAAGCGCTACGGACGGCGCGCCGGCGTGATCGGCGTCGCAGTGATCGCATCCACCCCCCTGTTCTTGCTCAACGCGAGGCTACTCATGGGGGCCGCAGTCGAAGTCTTCGCACAGACCTGGGTCGGGCTGGCCGCGCTCGCCGTCTGGTCGGCGCGGCCGGCCACTTGGCGAGCGCTCGGGAGCTACGTCTTCCTTGCGCTCGGGCTCGCGCTAAGCAGCGATGCGAGCGGGGTGCTTCTCGGCCCTCTGCCGCCGATGCTCGCGGTTGCGGCCTTGGGCCTGCTCTCTGACGACACGGGTCGCGGAAATCGGCTAGCTCGCTGGCTCGTTCCTGCCATCGCTGCAGTCCTGCTGCTCGGGGTGGCGCGCGCGGTTTTCCTGGACGCTCCGGGGTTCAGCATCTGGCTCGGAGGAGGCGCGGTGGGAGGCAACCCGCCCACCTTCGAC
Organism: Polyangiales bacterium; assembly: GCA_049645265.1. Classification (GTDB taxonomy): domain Bacteria; phylum Myxococcota_A; class Polyangia; order Polyangiales; family Houyiibacteriaceae; genus SG8-38. The sequence continues at coordinate 36,814 of JBARTN010000129.1, read as the reverse complement.
AAGGCGGTCGAGCTGATCTTCCACGGATTCGCGCCCTGGAGCGCCGCCCTCCCAGTGGCCGCGATCTGGGTGCTCGCACCTCGGCCTAGCCGAAGCACAAGCGCGCAGAACCTCGCCTGGACGCTTCTGCTCTGGGCTGCGTTTGAGTTCGTTTCGTGGACCGTCGCCGCGTCGCGGTACGGAACCCCGTCCTACCTCGCGTTGGTTCCTTTGGCGGGATTGGTCGCAATCTGGATCTCCGAGGTCAGCCGAGAGCCAGTCGCACGTTGGCCTGCCGCCGTCGTCGTCGCCCTCCTGCTCGGCCTCCTCCTTCGCGACTACGCCTTGTATCCGAACAGCCCGCTGGCGGCCCTCGCCATCGACGGTCTCGATGTCCCGGACGTGTACCATCCAATCGCACAATGGGCGCTCGTGCTTGGGCTGAACGCGGCGCTCCTTTGCCTGATGCTGCTGAGCCATGAACGGATGGCTCGACCAAACGCGAGCACCCCGGTGCGGTGGATTCGCGCCAAATGGAACGCCGGTGGAGCGCACCGCGCTTGGCTTCTCCTCGCCTCGCTGCTACTCGCCACCTGTTTCGTCTTTGGCTCGATGTGCTTCGTACTGGACCTCCCGATCGCGTCGCTGGCGCTGCGGGTGGGACGAGCTCTGCTTTTCGTTCCTTTCGTGTTGGCCGGCCTTGTGTTCGGGTTGCCATGGTTGCGATTCGCGTATGGGCGTCTTGGTGATCAACGCATCTACCCGGCGCTCGGAGGAGGCTTGCTGGTGGGCGGGTTCGTCGCTCTTTCATTTCAGCCTGCGCTCGGCCAGCACTTCTCTCCCAAACCGGTCTACGACGCGTACGCCGAGCTGAGCGCAGGGAATCCAGAGCCGCTTGCCTCGTACAAGCTGCCATCCACCGCAGCGCGCTACCACACCAAAGCGCCCGTCGAGGAGATAAGCCGCCAAACCGATCTGATCGACTTCCTGGGCGAAGGCGGGCAACGCTGGGCGGTGATCGAAGCCGAGACCCTGCCAGGTCTCAATCGCGCATACCGGCGCAAGACAGGCGAGCACCTGTTCGTCGCCGACGCACGAAGCGCGCGCTTGCTCTTGATCGCTGCTCGAGCGATCGAGGGGCACCCCAACCAGAACTTCATCGCCGCGGCCATCCTGGATGCCGTTCCCGAACCTCAACACCAGATTGGCGCCAACTACGAGGACCGAATCGAGCTCGTCGGATACGACCTCGAGCTCCCGGGCGACGGCTCGGTCGGCGCAGGCCAGCGGTTCGAGATCACCTGGTATTGGCGAGTGATCGGCGAGGCGCCCGCCGGGTACCAGGTCTTCGTTCACATCGATGGCTTCGGCTTGAGGCTCAACGGCGATCATGTGCCCGTTGTCGGCCGGTACCCGACCAAGCTCTGGGACGAGGGAGATCTGATCGCCGATACCCAAGCGCTCACCGTTCCTGCGAACTATCGCGTCGGCGACTACGCGATCTACGTGGGCTTGTTCAGCGGAAGCGATCGCCTCGAGCTGAAGTCGGGCGCGAATGACCGGGAAAACCGGCTGAACGTCGGCACTCTGCGCGTTCGCTAGGCCGCGGCTCAGTCCGCGAACACCGAAGCAGCCAACTCCAAGCCACCCGGGAAGGCACGCTCGGCTCGCTCCGCGTCTGGCTCGCACGCCGGCGTCTTCTCAATGGTCCGCGAAGGGGGGCCCTCGTATTCGACCGGCCGCGAAGGAGCCGCCCAGCCGACGACGGTGCGCCCGGGATTGAGCGCTGGCTCGTAGGATTCCGCCACTCCGACCGGAACACCAGTCAGCGTGCGCTGATCCAAAATGAAGGCCTCGTCGGCCCTGAGACCACGCATGCTCCGCGTCAACCGCCGGCGCTCGTCTCTCCGTAGCGCCTCGAATGCGATGCCCATGCCGACGGCGTTCCCATCGCCGGGTCTTCGTTGGAGCTCGACTCGCTGGACACGGCCCGCCACGTAAAGCGGATCCTCCCAATCGGGCGGATAGAAAGTCAGGGTCACTTGGCTACCGGTTTCGAGAAGCAGATCGGTTTGAATCCAAAGACCGTCCTCGCTCACATCGGTGGCCCGATGCGTGATCGCCTCGCCCCAGAGCTCGGAGTAAACCTCACACTCGAGGTCGACGAGCCGTCGAACCGCCCTGCGCGCCTCGCATTTAGCCCCGAACTGGCGAGCTGCCATAAGCACGCTTGTATGCGAGCAGCCCCTGGCGCACCAAATTACGCGTCGATCTCGACGAGCTGATCGGGTTCGAGCACGTAGCGAGTTTGATCCCAGCTTCCCGGTGTGGCAGTCGCTCGGCCCTCGCCGATCTCGTACATCCAGAGCCCTTCCCGGCCCGCATGGGTGGTGCTGCCCGAGCAAAACAAGCCCAACGGGGTCTCCGGCACCCGAAGGTGATAGCGCCAGTGGATGTGGCCGTGCAGGATCGCGCCGTTTCGCGCCGCAGCGCTAATCTCCAATAGCTCGTCTGCGTTCTCGAGCCCGTGCGCCGGCCTGTCCGGCCGACCGTTGGCGAGCCGAGGCGCGTAGTGGGTTGCGATCATCACGAAGCGATCGAACAGGCGGGGATCGTCCAAGATCCGCGCCAGCGCGTCGAGCTGATCATCAGGGATGCGCCCGCTGGAATAGTGGGCCTTCGGGTTTGCGCGGGCGCTGTTGACCCCGACCAGCGCCAAGCCCTCGGCCGGAAACCAAACCTGCGGCCAAACGCCATCGACCGCGTACTCCGGAAGCTCGGTTTTCATGAGCGCGCCGAAGTGCCGGTCGAACCAGCCTGCTTCGACCGTGTCGCGCAGATAAAGATCGTGATTGCCGGGGACTGTGAAGAAGCCAAGCGGCGCATGGGTGAGCGGCTCGATGATCTTACGCGCGTACGCGATCTCCGGCTCCGTGCCGAGCGCGGTGTAGTCCCCAGTGCAAATCACCAGGTCGACCCCCTGCTCTTTCGAAAACGCCACGAGCGCCTCAACCTTCTTCTCCGCATCGGCGAAGACGCGCCGGCGCCTGAAGCTAAGATTCGCGAGGCCGACGATGCGCTTGTTGAGAAAGCTGCTCAACGGCACACCCGGAAAGCCATCCTCGAGGTGCACATCGCTCACGTGCAGAACCTTGGTCACGGCCATTGCGCGGGCGCCTGCAATCCCGCCCCTTCATCGAGACCGAAGCGAACGTTGAGGCATTGAATCGCCTGACCGGACGCACCTTTGACGAGATTGTCGATCGCACTCATCGCAATGACCGTACCGCCGCGGCGATCCTGGGCATAGCCGAGGTGGACCCGATTCGACCCACGGACCCAGAGGGTGTCCGGGTGCTGGCCTTCGTCGAGCACCTGCACCGAGGGAGACCCTTTGTAGAGCTCACGAGCCGCCTCGATGCACTGAGCGGCCGTTAAGTTCGACTCCACCGGCTGCGCATAGCAGGTCGCGAGGATCCCGCGCGTCATCGGAAGCAGATGAGGAACGAACGCGATCTGAATGGGCGCTCCAGCAAGCCGACTCAGCTCCTGTTCGATTTCAGGCGCATGCCGATGCGCTCCGGCCTTATAGGCGCGGACGCCTTCTGCCGTTTCCGGAAAATGGGTTGCGCTCGAAACGCCGCGACCGGCGCCTGATACCCCGCTCTTGGCGTCCACGGCGATTCCCTCCGCCCGGATGAGACCGTTTTTCACCAGGGGTGCAAGCGCAAGCGTCGAAGCGGTTGGGTAGCAACCAGGTACGGCGACGAGATCGGCGTCATGGAGCTCGTCCCGGTGAAGCTCCACCAGGCCGTACACCGCTTCGGACACGCGCTCTGGAACCGGATGCTTGCCGTACCAGGCCTCGTAGACCGAGACGTCTTTGAATCGGAAGTCGGCCGAGAGATCGAACACTTTTTGCCCCCGTTGCCGCAGAGCGCTGACGGCCGTAGCGCTGGCCGCGTGCGGCAGCGCGCAGAACGCGACTTCGGCCTGCTCGGCGATCGCGTCGGGATCAAAGGGCTGCACGTCACCGTGCACGATGCCTCGAAGGCTCGGCAAAACGTCGGCAACCGATTTGCCGGCGCTGGTGTTCCCCACGATCGAAGCCAGCTCCAAGGATGGGTGAGCCAGGACTAGACGCACGAGCTCCGCTCCGGTGTAGCCGGTTCCTCCAACGATGGTCGCGCGTATGGGCTTCGAGGTCATCTGCTCAACTCCATCCTGATACTGACATGTGCGTTGTCTATGGCATTAAGCAAAAAAGCCGCGGCACTGAAGGCGCCGCGGCTCGAGATTGGAGATCCGACGTACTCAGCGTTTTGAGTACTGGAACTTCTTGCGGGCGCCGGGCTGGCCTGGCTTTTTACGCTCCTTCTTGCGAGCGTCGCGGGTCATGTAGCCGGCCTTTTTGAGGACCGGCTTGTTGTCTTCGTCTATGCCGACGAGCGCTCGCGCAATGCCGTGCCGAACGGCCTCGGCCTGCGAGGAGACGCCTCCACCGGAGACATTGACCTGCACGTCGAACTGGCCCTGCTTAGACAGCGCGGCAAACGGTTGCATCGCGATGATCCGGAGGATCTCTCGGGGGAAGTAGTTTTCGAAGGTGCGACCGTTGACGGTCACGTTTCCAGTGCCCGCACTGAGGAAGACGCGCGCGATCGCGTTCTTTCGCTTCCCCGTGCCGTAGTTGCGTCCGTCTATGACTTTAGCGTGTGTCATTAACCAATTCTCTCGAGATCAAAGGGGAAAGGGCTCGGGCTGCTGTGCCACATGGGGATGCGTGCCTTCCGCGTGAACTTTCAGCTTGCGAAACATCTGACGGCCGAGGCTGTTCTTTGGAAGCATGCCCTTGACCGCGCGCTCGACGATGAACGCCGGCTTGCGCTGGAGCATGTCACCGTAGCTCTCGGAGGTGAGGCCACCCGGGTAACCGGAGTGACGCTGGTAGTACTTGTTTGTGAGCTTGTTGCCCGTGAGACGGACCTGGGCGGCGTTGATGACGATCACGAAGTCGCCGGTGTCTACGTGCGGCGTGTACTCGGGACGGTGCTTGCCACGAAGAACGTGGGCCACCTTGGACGCAAGACGGCCAAGGGGTTGGCCCGCTGCATCGACGACATACCATTTGCGTTCGATTTCAGACGCTTTGGCACTCTGGGTAGCCATGAGATTCGCTCCTAAGACCCCGTTTAGGGGCGCGTTTCGTAGCCGCCGGTCTAGCTGGTGTCAAGCAGGCACAGTGAGACGGCCGTCGGCTGAAACCCTGGGTTTTCGAGCCGCTCCCAATCGGCTGTCCACCCGGAGCTCGAATTGGGTTAGAAGGGTAAGCGGTGAGAATGCTTATTCAAACCGGCGGCGCGCCGCGGGCACGCGCTCTCCCGACTTCGATCCCGTTCTTGCTGATCACGGCCTCGCTCTTCTTTGCAGCGGGAGGGGCCAAAGCGCAATCCGGGGAGATCCGCTGCTCGGTCACCGAGAACGGCGCACCTGCCCGCGGCACCGTTTCGGTGACGCAGAATGGAAAAGAAGTTGGCGCTGGCTCGTGCGGATCCACCGTTCCGGTGCCGGCTGGAAGCTGCAATGTCACCGTGAGGCTGGACGGCACGCTCGACAATCCGTCGCAGGTCGTCAACGTCGAGGTCAGGCCGGGACAAACCGCGCCGGTCGGCGTCGACTTCAAGACCGGGGTGCTCGAAGTTCGGATCGAAAGCAAGGCTCAAAGCGGCACCGGACTCGTCACGGTCAACCGCGGCACCGAACGCATTGGCACCCTCGGCAGCGGTGTCGCCGCGCGCCTCAGCGCGGGAAAGTATCAGGTCGTGGTCCGACTCGGGGGCCAAGAACGCCGCTACGAGGTCGATCTGCACCCTGGGCAGCGCCGCCTCGTTCGCGCGCAGTTCTAAAGCGCCTTTCTGTAAAAAGGCGGAATACAAACGAAACTACGTATACTCGACCCGATCTCGCACACTGCTAGGGTCTTACTCAGCGATGACCAATCTGCCGGAGCTCGCGCGGCGGTCACCGACGCCAGCGCCTTATTCGCCCAACGCGATCCTGCGATGGCTCTACCGGCGCTTCTTCGCGCACATCCGAGTCGACGAAAACTGGAGCCGGGGGGTGCGAGAGGCCGCCAGCCAGGGCGTCGTCGTGTACGTGATGCGGTCGCTGTCGTTTCTGGACTTCCTCTGCCTCGACTTCCTCTTGAAGAAGTTCGGCTTGCCCCTGGTGCGCTTCGTCAATGATCTGGGCCTGTGGATCCTCGAGCCCTTCGGCAAAGGCGAGCGCCGATTGAGTCTCAGGCGACAGATTCCAGAAGCGCAGGCGCTAGAGCAAACGATTGGTGATGGGTACAACGCGCTGCTCTTCCTGAGACGGCCTCCGAAGTTCGGCAGCCAGGCTCGCCGTGGCCGTGAGCTCGAAGTCGATCTCATCGAAACGCTCGTCGCGAAACAGCGAATCAACCCGCAGCCGATCCTGCTGGTCCCGCAGACTTTCGTCTGGAGCAAACAGGCTGGGACGGCGAGCCCGAGCTTGCTCGATCTCTTGTTTGGCCCGGTGCAGTGGCCGGGCCGGGTGCGTGTGTTCTGTCAGTTCCTGCTGAACTACCGGGACGCCAAGCTGCGTTCGGGAGAGCCTTTTAGCCTGCAAAACTTCCTCGAGAAGAACCCCGAGCTCACCGACACCGAAGCCGCCGACAAGGTCCGCTACGCGCTGCTCCGGCGAATGGAGCGCGACAGGGCAGTCATCATCGGCCCGATGAAAAAGACGACCGCTCGCATCCAGGACGAGCTCCTGCGCAGCCCTCGGGTCCGGACCCACATCGAGCAGTATGCCGCTGAAAAGGGGATTTCGTACGCCAAGGCAGAGAGCGTCGCCCACAAACAGCTACGGAAGCTTTGCGCCAAGCAGAGCTTGTTGGTCGTGGACCTGATGCACCGGTTCCTCACCTGGGTTTGGTCGAAGATGTACGACGGCGTTGTGATCGACAAAGCAGGCGTCGAACGAGTTCGCGAAGCCTCCCGCGATGCCTCGCTCGTGCTCCTGCCCAGCCACAAGAGCCACATCGACTACCTGGTCTTGAGCGACATGCTCTACGGCAACGCGCTGATGCCGCCGCTGATCGCAGCGGGGGAGAACCTGAGCTTCTGGCCGATTGGCGTTCTCTTGCGCCGCGGTGGCGCCTTCTTCATTCGCCGAAGCTTTCAAGAGGATTCGCTCTACCCCGTGCTCGTCGAAGCCTACATGCGAAAACTGATCGCCGAAGGCTTCACAGTCGAGTTTTTCCTCGAGGGCGGCCGTTCGCGAACTGGCAAGGCCCTTCCTCCGAAGTACGGCCTGCTGTCCATGGTCTTCGACTCGGCGTCGAAGCTTCGCGGCACGAAGGTCAAGCTCGTTCCAATTTCGATCGGCTACGAGCGCATCATCGAGGAGCGCTCCTTCGTCCACGAGCTCTCGGGCGGTGACAAGCAGTCGGAAAACGTCGGAGACCTGATCAAGAGCTCGAGCATCCTCCGGTCGAAATGGGGCCGGCTCTACGTGCAGTTTGGCGAGATCATCGACTTCGACGAATTCAACGAGGAGCTGGTGAAGCGCGGAGATGGCGGACTGTCGAGGGGCGACGCCATCACCGCCGACCAGAAGCGGAACGCCGTGCGCGCCCTGGCGCACAAGGTGATGTACTCGATCAACGAGGTCACCGTCGTGACGCCGGCGGCGCTCGTGGCCACCGCGCTCTTGAGCCATCAGAAACGCGGTATGACACGGGCCTCTCTACTCACCGCTTGCCAGGATCTGCTCGCCACGCTGGATGTCATGCACGCTAGGATCGCTCATCAGCTGCGCATAGGAGATGCGCGCATCCGGGAAGATACGATCGACGAAGCGCTGCACTTGTTCCTGGACGCACGGCTCATCGTCTCTCACGACACGGGTCCCGAGCCGATCTACACCATCGATTCGGAGCGACGAATTGCGCTCGAATACTACCAGAATACGATCATTCACTTCTTCGTGCCCCGTGCTTTGATCGCGGCCGGCCTGCTGGTCGACATGGAACAATGGGTCGACATCGCGCGCCTGAACGACCGCGTCCAGCAGCTGTCGCGGGTCTTCAAGCACGAGTTCATCTACCGAACCGATGCCACGTTCGACCAAATCTTCGACGACGCGCTTCGCGAAATGGTGGACGCGGGCGAGATCGAAGTTCGCGAGGGATATGCGCAAGCAACCGAGGGCGCGATGCGTCACAGGCTCGAACGATACGCCGCGATGCTCCAGACCTTCTTCGAAAGCTATCTGCTCGCGCTGCGTGGCGCCGAAATCGTCCTCGATGGGCCGATTCCGAAGAAGGATTGGTACAAGCGCACCCTCGCGCTCGGGCAACAGATGTACCTCGCGGGCGAAATCGAACGCCGTGAGTCCTTGTCGAAGCTCAAGCTCGAAACGGCGCTCAAGGCGCTCCAAGATTATAAGCTGGTTCGGCTGAGCGACGACATCCTCGAACGCGGCGAAGGTGTAGAAGGTGTGAGCGACCTGCACGCCCTAGAGCCGAAGCTCGCCGGATTTCTTCGCTGAGCGCGTCGGACGGCTCTTCTTCCAGACGCTGCACACGTCCTGCAGGACGCACCGCTCGCACTTGATGAGGTCGGGCCGGCTCGGGCAGTCCCGTGAGACACCGAGGTGGCAGAGCGCAAAGTCGTATTTGACCGGATCCTCCGAATCGAACTTCCGCAGCGCGGCCGTGATTTCTTCGGCGGTCGCCCAACTTGCAGTACGGCGATTCGTCAGACCGAGGTTGCGGCTGATGCGGTGGATGTGCGTGTCGACGGGAATCAAGAGTGCCGAAGGGGAGATGGTCCAGAGGCCGAGGTCGACTCCATCGGCGGAGCGAATCATCCAGCGGGCGTAGAGCACGAGGCGCTTGCAAGCGCTGCCGGCTCGGGGGTCGCTGATCAAATGACGTAAGCTACGACTTCGGGTGTCGCCGCGAAGCGCATCGGCAAAACGGGCGAGGCTTTCCCGAAAATCTCCGTCGCTCGCCCGATGAAACCCGGCGAACGCATTGCCAAGGCTTCCTTGGTCGCGCAGCAAAACCCCTGCACGCGCCAGCATCGAGGCGAGGTGCTCACCTCGATAAATGCGGTGGGCGAACCCCCGAAGCCGATGGCGAAGCTCCAGCTCATCGGTGCCGGCGACGATTCGTGCCGGTTCTGGCCCAAGAGCCGTGAGCGCTCTGTCGATGCTTCGCCGGGCGGACACGGCGTTTCCAAAGGCGAGGCTTGCCGAGATGAGGCCGACGATCTCCTGGTCAAGAGGCTCGTGATAACGGTGGACGAAATCGACAGGGTCTCGCCGGCGTGTAGACTCTGCGTCGTAGGCGGCGAGCAGTCCGTCCAGGCGTTCTTGAATGCGGTCCACTTCGCTGAGGTTCTTGCTATATTGCCGAGCCAACTGCAATGACCAAGAGCAGTCTTCCCAAGCGCGCCCTCTGCCTGATTTCGATCCTAGTCGTGATCGCCTCGAGTTGCGCGCGCGATTCGAGCCGCGCTCGAGAGACGACGCCGGCATCGAGGTCCGTTCCTAGGCTCGACCTTGGCCTGCGTTTGACCGACGGCCGCTGGGTCGAGCTCGGGGAGCTTCGGGGCACGCCGGTGCTTCTCTTCGTATTTGCGACCTTCGACGCTGTCAGTCAGGCATCGCTCACTTCGCTTCGACCCTTCGTTCCACAGCATCCAGAGCTCATCGTAATTGGGGTCGCAGCGCAGCCAAGAGCTGGGCAACTCGTCGAAGCTTGGGGCTACGCCCTCGATCCACCCTTCGTGCTCGGCGCCAATCCGTACGGGCGTGTCGAGAACGGAGAAAGCATGCTCGGAAAGATCGAGACCGTGCCGACTTATATCCTCTATGACGCCGACGGATACGAAATCGCTCGAACCACCGGCTTGCTGAGTGAAGGGGACCTGGCTCGGCTGGTGGAGCCCCTGTCCAGCACAGTGGACTAGACGAGCCCTTGGTCTTTCCAGAGGGCGCCCAGCTCTGGGCCGAGACGCTCGAGCAGCAGCTGCCGAACTGCATCAGCGGAAACGCATTCGAGGGCTTCGCGCGCAACCTCTGCCGCGGCCTCGAGATCGATGTTGCGAATCACTGCACGCGCAAGCGGAACGACGCTGACCGGCACCGAGACCTGGCGGTAGCCTAGCCCCAATGCCAAGCCCAACGAAACAGGATCGGCGGCCATGCCGCCACACATCGAGCAAGGAATTCCGGCATTGCGTGCGGCAGTGATGGCGCGTTCTAGGAGCGCTAGAACGGCGGGGTCGAGCGGCCCCGCTGCCGAGCGCCTGTCGTGTCGATCGATCGCCAAGGCGTAGTGCGCCAGGTCATTGGTCCCCACCGCGAAAAAGTCTGCATGCTCTGCGAAGCGCTCCGCCAGCAACGCCGCCGACGGCACTTCGACCATCATTCCCACTGGAAGGGGCGCGAGCTTCGCGGTTTCATCGAGCAGGTTGGCCCTGCATTCCTCGACCAGCGCGCGAGCCTCACAGAACTGCTCCAGGGTTGCAACCATCGGGAACATGAGCGCAACCGAGCCCTCCTCGCTCGCCCGCAACACCGCCTTGATTTGGGTCTTCAGCCATGCACTTTCGCGCTCGCCAAGGTCGTCGGCCCGCAGGCGCTTGTCTCCTCGCCAATCGAAGGTCCGGAACACGACCCGCTTGGGACCCATCGCTCTGATGACCCCGCGGTACAGCTGGAGCTGTTCTGCCTCCGATGGCGGCTCGCGCCGATCGAGACACATGAACTCGGTCCGGTAGAGGCCTATGCCCTCGGCCTCGTTTTCAAGAACGGACTCGACCTCGGTCGGCAGCTCGATGTTGGCCATGACCGAAATGGAAACGCCATCGCGGGTGACCGCGCTCGTCGAGCGCTCGGCCTTCAGGAACGCGGCAAACCGGTCGCGCCGCTGCTCTGCGGCTTGTATTTCATCGTGCGAAGCGCCCAGCGTGACCTCGCCAGAGAAACCATCGACTAGGACCAGGTCGCCGTCTTCGATCTCGATAGGCAGCGGACCCAGACCCACCACCGCCGGCACGCCAAAGGTGCGCGCGAGAACTGCGGTATGACTGCTGCCTGCACCCAGCTCCGTCACGAGCCCCACCGTCGGGGGTGCCAGGACATGCACCGCATCGGCTGGGCTGAGGTCGCGCGCGATCACGACGGTCGGACCATCGACGGGCGACTCGTGTCGCTGCTCGCCACTCAGGTGACGGAGCAAGTGCTCTTTGACGTGGTCGATGTCACTCGCGCGTTCCTGGAAATATGGGGAAGTGTCTTCGAGAAGTGGCGTCTTGAGGCGCTCGGCAACCTCCGACACGGCCCACTCCGCGTTGACCCTCTCGTCACGAATCGCGTTCGAAATCGCATCGATGAGGAGCGCGTCGCCATGCATCAAGAGGTAGACGTCGAGGATCGGTGCGTAGGTAGGACCATGCTTCTGCGTAAGCTCGTGCTTGGCAGCTTCGATCTCCGCGCGTGAGCTCGACACGGCCCTCGCGAATCGCGCGAGCTCGGCCGAAATGGCTGGCTGCTCGATTTGTCGATGCGGGCGCCGGCGATGCTCCCGTCCGATCACCCGCGCCTGGCCGACCGCTACGCCGATTGAAGCTGCGATTCCCTTGAGGCGCGCTGGTCGACTCATTGCAGCTCACCGAATCCATCGGCGACGAGAGCGCAGAGCGCGGAGAGGGCGGATTGTGCGTCGGGGCCCGAAACGCGAAATGTAATACTCGCACCCTGCCCACCGCAGAGCAGGAGCACGCCCATGATGCTCTTGGCGTCGGCCACCTGGTCACCTTTGCTGACCTCGATGTGGGACTCGAATCGGTTCGCCACGTTGACGAGCTTAGCAGCAGCCCTCGCGTGGAGGCCCAGACGGTTTGGAACCTCTACTGTGCCGGTCAGTGCCGCGGTCACGAACCCGCCCGTTGGGCGTCCCGATGCGACACCACGACCTCGTGACTGCCACCGAGCTGACGACCGAGCTCTTCGGCCATCGCCACAGACCGGTGCCTCCCCCCGGTGCAACCGAAGGCGACCGTCAGATAGGCCTTCCCCTCTCGGGCGTATTGCGGAAGGGCATAGTCGAGCAGCGGTCGCAGGTGCCCGAGCAGCTCCTGGGTCTGGGAAGCGTTCATCACGTAGGCGGACACTTCGGGGTCCATCCCCGTCTTGGGCCGTAGCGCATCGACGAAGTGAGGATTGGGCAAGAACCGAAGGTCGAAGACCAAATCGGCGTCCACGGGGACTCCGTACTTGAAGCCAAACGAGAGCAGGCGAACGACCATGGAAGGCCGGTCGGGATCACGGCCGATGTAGTCGATGAGGCGGTGGCGAAGGTCGTGGACGCTGAAATCGGTGGTGTCGATCACGATGTCGGCGCGCGCACGAAGCCCAGCGAGCCGTTGGCGTTCTCGGCGGATCGCGCCCTGCAGGTCGCCGGTACGGGAGAGTGCGTGTGGCCTCCGCGTCTCGCTGAAACGGCGGACGAGAACGTCGTCTGCACAATCGAGAAAGATCACCTGCACACGATGGCCGAGGGCCTCGAGCTCCGACAGCGTTTCTTCGGCGCCACTCAGGAAGGCTCCGGTCCGAACGTCGATTCCCAAGCCAACTCGCTCGAACTTTCCTTCCCGGTCGACCAGGTCGATCAGGGCCGGGGCCAAGCCGGGCGGTAAGTTGTCCACGCAGAAGAAGCCGGCGTCTTCGAGCACGCGAAGCGCAGTGCTTCTGCCCGCGCCCGAGAGGCCGGTCACTACGACGATGCGAGGGCGTTCGCTCACCGGGCAGTCCCCGGGCTGGGGTTTTCCATGTCGTCCATCAACGTATGGATGAACTTCTGCGCGCCGTGATGCCCGGCGGCCTTGAGGATGTGGTTGCGCGCCGCGACTTCGAGAATGACCGCCATGTTGCGACCTGGGCGAACTGGGATCCGCAACATTGGAATCGGTACGCCAAGGATGTCGATCGTCGAGTCGTCGAGACCGAGACGCTCGAAGGGCTCGTCGTCGCTCCAGGGACAGATCTCGACCACGAGCTGCACTGTTTTTTCGGACCGTACGGCGTTAGCCCCGAAAAGATCGCGCACATTGATGATCCCGATGCCGCGGACCTCCAAGTGATTGCGCAGCAGGGTGGGCGCCCGACCGAGGATCTGCTCTGACGGAAGCAGCGACACGATCACCTGATCGTCGGCGACGAAGCGATGCCCGCGCTCGACTAGAAAGAGGGCGCACTCGCTCTTGCCAATACCGCTCGGCCCCAGGAGCAGCGTGCCAATGCCATGCACGTCCATGAGCACGCCGTGACGGGTTTCGGAAGGCGCGAGAATGCCGTCGAGCACCAAATGAATCGCCTGAATCGCCCGGCTGGACCGAGGCTCGGCCACGGCGAGCGGCGTAGACGTTTCCTTTGCGACCTCGATCAACGCGGCCGGCGGCTCGATGCCACGCGTGACCACGACCAGCGAAAGCCCGAGCCCGAAGAGTATTCGCACGCGCTCGAGTTGCTCTTGGGGCGACAAGCCTTCGAGGAACGTGATCTCGGTCTCTCCGAGGATCTGAACCCGCGTAGGAACCACGCCATGCGTGTGGCCAACGAGCACGAGCCCCGGCTTCTGCACCCTCGGATGATTGAGCGTACGGTCCTGCCCCTCGTGGCCGGCGACCAAGCGGATGATGGCATTGAGGCGCGGTTCGGCGAGCAGGTGTGCAACCGTAATGCCGCGTTCGACACGCATGCTCGGAAGGCCGACGTGCGGTGAAGAGGAGGACTGGGTCACGCGCCCATCATACGCGAGTGCGTCCCAACTGTCTGCCCATCAGGGCTCGATCAGCACGCGATAGGCGTCTGCACTATCGACGGCCCGCAGGACTGCATTGCGCTTCTCTTCGCTTCGAAGAACGCGAGACACGCCTGCGAGAGCTGCCAAATGCTTCTGAGGCATGGACTTCGGTCCCACGATGCCGACCAGGATCTTCACCGGCAAGTGGTCGACTGCGTCGAAGTCGACACCAGCGGGGCAGATGGCCACTGCGGCTCGAAGCTCCGCGACGCCGTCGAAGCGGCCATGCGGGATGGCAACCCCGCTACCGATGCCCGTGCTCGCCAGGCGCTCGCGTTCGCCAAGAACGTCATAGAGGACTTCTTCATTGACCGCTCCCTCTGGCATTGTGAGCAGCGAAGCGATCGCGCGTACGGCGGCGTCCTTGTCGCCAAGCGTCAGGCCAATCCGGACACGTTCGGGATGAAGGAGGTCAGCCAGCATGACGGGCAGGCGATACACCAGCCGTCACAGGGACGCAACGCGGTTCAGTCTTCGGTACGACGAAGGGACTCACCGCTGTGCCGCCGGCGGTCCGTCTCCGTCGCCTTCATGTCACGAACCTGACGGTCGATCTTGTCGACGACCTGGTCGATGGTCGCATACATGTCCTCGGACTGACCGTGACCCGCGTACTGATGGCCGTCGCCCGTCAGGTTCAAATCGACCCGGTGAAGGTGCCGCTCCATGGAAAAGGTAAACTCGGCGTGCAGCGGTGCCCGCATATACTTCTGGACCTTGGCTATTTTCTCCGATGCGTGGCTCTTGATGGCGTCAGACGACTCCATGTTGCGAAATGTGTAGCTAATACGCATCGAACCTCCAGCAGCTAAAAGTACTTCTTCCGTTTGGATGAGCTCAGGATCCCGAGCATCTCGCGATACTTCGCGACTGTGCGGCGGGCAATCTTGATGTCGTCTTGACCGAGTATTTCAACGATTCTTTGGTCTGACAGGGGGGCCTTTGAATCTTCAGCCCCGATTATCGTCTTGATCGCCTGCTTGACGCTCTCCGAGGCGATGTCGTTCTGGTGGTCTCTTCTTATGGCGCTGTTGAAGAAGTACTTCAACTCAAAAGTGCCCCGGGGCGTATGGACGTATTTGTTGCTGGTTACGCGGGAAATCGTGCTCTCGTGCATTCCGACGGCCTCGGCGACGTCCCGCAAAATCATAGGCTTCAAATACTCGATACCCTTGTCGAAGAAACCCTGCTGCTTCTCGACGATGCACTCGGTGACCTTGACGATGGTTTTGCGGCGCTGGTCGATGCTCCGGATGAGCCACTGGGCGCTTCGCAGCTTGTCCTGGATGTACTCCTTGGCCTTCGGGTTGTCGGCCATGGCGGAGCGGTAGAAGCCGCTAATCTTGAGCTTCGGCATGCCATCGTCGTTGGCTACGACGTAGTACTCGTCCCCTACCCGGTGCACGTAGACGTCGGGGATGATGTAACGTGGCTCCTCGGTCTGGAAACGGCGCGCCGGACGGGGCTCGAGCTCAGCGATGATCTGCGCCACGTCGTACACCTCGTCGAGGGCGCAGCCGCGGGCTTTGGCGATCACCGGATAGTGCCGCTTTTCGAGATCGCTCAGATGATCGGAAATCACGCGGAGCACCAGCTCGTCCATACCGTAGTGCTTCGCTTGAATTAGCAGGCACTCTTCGAGAGAGCGCGCGGCGACGCCAAGCGGGTCGAACTGCTGAATCATCAACAGGACTTCTTCGGCGTCTTCCGGATCGAGGCCGGCCTCGACCGCGAGCCGCGGCACCACTTCGTCCGGCGCCAGGCCTTCGATCTTCAGATAGCCATTGTCATCGAGGTTGCCGACCACGAGCCCCGCAAAACGGCGTTCGTCCTCGACGAAGTCGCCCATGCGAACCTGCCATCCGAGATGATCGTCCAGGCCTTCGGCGCTCGAAAGAGTCGCCTCGAGCCCCGGCATCTCGTCGTCCGGCCCACGGCGGATCGAAGGCATCGGCGCTTCGTTCGACTGGTTCTCGAGGTACCGCTCCCAGTCGATCTCTGCTTTCTTCTGCTCGTGCGCATTGACCTCGGCGGAAGCCAACTCTTCGGCCCCTGGCGTGCTCGGTTCGCGGGGCTCCAGACCCTCTTCGAGCACGGGGTTTTCGAGCAGCTCTTCTTGCACCAACTCGGTGAGCTCCATCCGCGACATCTGCAACAGCTTGATCGCCTGCTGCAATTGCGGCGTCATGATGAGCTGCTGCGATAATTTGAGTTGCTGCTTGAGCTCCATTCAGGTCCCACGCCACCGAAAGTGCGTCAATCGGCAGTATAGACGCCTAGTGCCCCCAGGGAAACTCGCAGACCAAGCCTCGCGAACCTTTCCTTGCTCGGCTATTCTGTCCAGGTGGGGATTGCTCGACCCGTGGAGAAGGCCGTGGTCGTCGTTGCCGATGACGATCGGGCTACGAGGGAACGCATATCGGAGCTACTTCGAGCGCGAGGCCTGACGGTCGTCGCCGCGAACAGTGGCCAGAAGGCCATCGATGCCGTTCGCGCACAGCCTGTAGACCTCGTAGTCCTCGAGCTCCACATGCCTGGTCTGAGCGGAATCGACGCGTGCAAAGTCGTCAAATCGATCACGGACGATCGTTTCGTCCCTGTCGTTCTGCTGACGTCAGCGTCCGAGTCGAGCGCCGGCGTTCTACGCTGTGGAGCGGACGACCACCTTGCCAAGACACTCGAAGACGAGGAGCTCGTGGAGCGTCTCGAGAACATGATTCGCGTGAAGAGAACCCACGACGACGTGCAGCTTGCCAGAAACGAGCTCAACTATGGCTCCGATCACCAACAGCTCCGAGAGCTGCCGGACCATCGCCATTTCCATGACTGCCTCGAAAGCGAGTTCGGCGAGGCGCAAAGGCATTTGGATCCGCTCGCCTGCTGCATCGTGGCGGTCGATGATTTCCGAGAGCTCGTCTCTGAGCGAGGGTCGGATTTCGCGGCTCGAATTCTCGAAGAGGTGTCGTCCCGACTGCGGCACACGATTCGCGCGACAGACATTGCAGCGCGCTTTCGGATTTCTGAATTCGGTCTCCTGCTTCCAAATACACGACCCGCAAGAGCTCTCACTTTGGCCGATCGCATCGTGTCCGAACTTGCGCTTCGGCCGTTCGCGTTGGGCGAGGCGAGCATCGAGCTGACGATTTCGATCGGGGTCGGCCTCTATCCGAGCGGCGGCATTCGTACCCACAGCGAGCTATTGGACGCGGCCAGCATCGCAGTCGCCCGAGCCAGGGTCGCCGGAAGGAACCGCGTTTGCGTGGTCCAGCAGCAGGGATACATCTATCGCCCGACATTGCCGGGCGCAGCCTAGCGACTCGATCCAAAGCGGCGACTACCAAGAGCTGCAACCAAGAGACCCGCGAGCATGAGCCAGAGGCCCCCGAGCCAGTCCGCCGTCGCTCCGTGCAGCTCGGCCGCCAGGCCGACCCGGCGGCAAGTGTAGATCAGAGGTAAGAGGCCTCCCAGCGCGAGCCCGAGCACGGCGGCCCTCGCTGCGCGCATCGTATCGCGGCTGCGTCGTCGCCATAGAATCCACAGAAGCACGATTGCGGCTCCCGGAGTGAACCAGAGATTGCCAGCACCATCGATGGCCACCTCCAAGGCGGACGCCTCGAGCTCGGATGAGCGTACAAACGGAACGATGAAGCCGAGCAGAATGAGCGTGCCGCCCAACAACGGGGCTCCGCGGCCGAGACGCGGGTCCACGAAAAACGTGACCTGATCCAACGGGCGATCCGCATGGCGGGGAAGCTCATCGATGGGGATCAGCGTCAGTTCGTGCTCGGGGCACTCGACGCAGCCTTCGAAGCCTTCGTGACAGAAAGGACAGAAGGAGATCTCGGCGCGCTCCGATGACGCTTGGGGCTGAGACATGGTTGGATCCGGGTCTCCGTGCGTTCTGCTCGCGTTCGTGTTATCCGCTGTCCTGGACAATGGAGATTCGGGGACTCACCAAAGCCGACTACGACTATATCATCTCGGTGCTCGACCAGTGGTGGGGCGGGCCGGCCGGAAGACGCGCTGATCCCATGTTCTTCTACGAGTTTGGCGAGCATGCGCTAGTGGCCGAGCTGGACGGGCAGGTGATTGGCTTCCTGTTCGGGGTGATGCTGCCCGCACCGTCCGCAAGCGGGTACGTGCATCTGGTTGGGATTCACCCGGACCACCGGCGACGCCAGGTCGGAAAGAAGCTCTACGCCCAATTCACCGAGCGGTGCCGGGCCGCCGGCATGAAGCGGATCAAATCCCTCGCTTCTGCGGGGCATGAAGGCCCGGTCCGGTTTCACGAGTCGATGGGGTTCGAGAGCACCGAGGTCCCAGACTACGCCGGTCCAGGGCGCTCCCGGGTCGTATTCGTGAAGGAGCTTTGACCTGCTGGCGACTCCCGGTATCCTTCGGGCTAGGTAGGCGGGGGAAGACCAGGCATGGGTTACTCATCGGCGGGCGCGGCGCGACAAGCTCGTGAATCGCTAGGCAAAGCACTCGAAGCACTGCAGCAGAACACCGACGTTCCCGAAGAGGTTCTTGGGCTCACGCAGAACGTGGCCAAGTCGATCGGCGCCCTCTTCGAGGCGGAGTACGCCTCCACCGAACCGGACGGCAAGACCTGCGTAAAAAATGCGCTTGGCACACTCAGCCAAACGCTGGCCCTGCTCCAGGACGTGAAAAGCGACCATGCCGCGGTGAAGAGCACGACCGAAAGCATCGCAGACGTCATCAGTGTACTCTTCCCACTGACGACCAAGCCGACGCTGCGGCCCGAGGGAGGGTCAGAGCCCCCTGCATCACAGCCCTCTCCATCACAGCCCTCTCCATCACAGCGCTCTCCGGCGAGCGCACCACCGGCGAGCGCACCTCCGGCGAGCGCACTACCGGCTAGCGCACCGCCGGCTAGCGTCGCGCCGTCGAGCCGCCCTCCTCAAAGTGCCGAGCCCCCGGAGCGCCCCATTTTACTTCGTCCCGCGCAACGGCGCGCGCCGGCACAGCGCTCTGCGGCGAGCGCACCGCCGGCACAGCGCTCTTCATCACAGCGCTCTTCGGCGAGCGCACCACCGGCACAGCGCTCTCCGGCGAGCGCACCACCGGCGAGCGCACCGCCGGCCAGCGTTCCGCCGCCGAGTGTCGCGCCGTCGGCGCGTGCGGTGGCTAGTCGGCCTCCGTCCAATCGGCCAGTATCCGAGAGGCCTGCTTCCGGCTCGCCTGCGGAAGTCCCACCTTCATTGCTCCCGCCTCCTGCGCCGATTCCGATGAGTGAGCGGCAACGGCTCGAAGCCAACCTCGGCGCAACCACGCAATCCAACTTCTACGTGGGCTTCAGCGGCGAGATCGCACATGGCGGAGTGTTTCTCGCCACCTACGAAGCCTTGCCGAAAGACACTTCGGTCCGGATGCTCGTGACCTTGCCGGGCGGGTTCGAATTCCAATGCGATGGCTACGTGCGTTTTGTCAGGGACCCGATGGACTTCGCATCGGAATCCGAGCCGGGGATGGGCATTCAGTTCGAAGGGCTATCCGAAGAGGCTCGCGATCTCGTGATGCGCTTCATCCGCAAGCGGCCGCCGATCTTCTACGACGTCTAGGACTTGCCCTCAGCCTTCGCCGAGGAGCTTGCTCATCGATGCTTCGTCGACCGGCGTGAAGGAGTACGACTCCATCTCCTCCGACGTGACCCATGCGTAGTCTTTGACCGCGCGGCAGTGGAGATGTTCGCTGAGTAACCTGCACTCGTAGAGATACAGGTCGACCGCATACTTCTCGTACGGATGATTCACGAAAGAAATCAGTTGACCCACGTCGACGCTGGCGCCGAGACGTTCAGCCACTTCACGCGCCAATGCGGTTTCGTCGGTCTCGCCCGATTCGACACGCCCGCCCGGAAAGTCCCAGAGCATCGGCAGGACTGCGGTCTCTCGACGCTGGGTGATCAAATACCGCCCATCACGCTCGACCAGGGCCGCGACAACGCGAATGGTCTTCATCTCCGACGACACGAAGCCGGATATAGCATCCCCTCTCCCGCGTGTTCACATTGGATAGTCGTGAACGACCGTGCGTGGAGGCCGCTCCACGTTGAGCACGGGGCTGGTGATCAGATCCCGGCCGGCGGCGATGAAGAAAAGCGACTCACCGACCGTGGGAAGCCCCTCCGAGGCGCTGATGGCGCCGTTGTCATGGAACTTGAGACCACCCGAAACCGTGCTTCGAAGCGCGAGGTGGCCACCCAGCCACTCGCCGCTTCGGCGGTCCCGAACAGCCACGCACACGTTGCGGCGCACGTGGTATTCACTGTTGCGAGTGACGAAGATACGATGAATTCGGCGTTCTTTTCCCAAATAGCCCATCTAAAACCTCCCGGGGGCGCTACCATAAGATTCGAAGTCACCTTACATGTGGGATAAAGTAGGACCAAGAAATTGGCGGCGACCGCTGCTTTTGCGCCCGGACAACTTCACGCCTCCGTCTCGGACCCCTTGGGGGGGCCGCCGGATCAGCGAGAAGCTGAAGGCGGACGCTCAATTGCGGCCGGGCGGTCCGGTGGGCGAGGCCTGGGAGCTCTCGGTGGAGCCCGATTTCCCGAGCCGGCTCGCCGACGGCCCCACCCTGGACGAGGTGCTGCGTGCCGACCCCGCCCTCCTCGGCGCCGAAGCGCCAGATGGATCGACGTCGCTGCTGGTGAAGTTGGTCGACGCCGCGGACGATCTTTCGGTCCAGATTCATCCTCACGACGACGACCCGCAGCTGGCGGCAGACGAAAGCGGGAAGCCGGAGGCCTGGTACATCATCGACACCGAACCCGGCGCGGGTTTGTACCTCGGGTTTCGTGACGGAGTGTCGCGACCGGACATCGAAACGGCCATCGATGAGCAGGGGGACGTGTCCGCGCTGATGTCGTTCGTCCGGGTGTCTCCTGGCGATCTGTTTCTGATCGGCCCGGGGACACCGCACGCGATCGGCAAGGGGGTCTTGCTTCTCGAGCCTCAGCGAGTTGCGCCCGGCAAGCGCGGCGTCACCTACCGATACTGGGACTGGAACCGGAAGTACGATGACGCCGGGCAGCTGGACCCCAACGGCCAACCGCGCAGGCTTCACCGGGAGCGCGCTCTCGACGTGACGAACTGGGAGGGCGCAAAGGATGCCGCGCGCATCGATCGACTGAGTCACCGAGCTGGGCCGGCGCCTATCGATGGGCCGGCGAGTCTCGAAGTCCTCATGAGTCACGAAGGTCCGCTCCGTTCGGAGGTCTTCTTCGTCCAACGCTTGGCGGGCTCGGGCAAGCTCGAGCTCGACGCGGCCGATCGATTGCGCTCGCTGACCGTCCTCGACGGCCGCGTGACGCTGCACGATGGAGAAACCGTGTTGGCGCTGTCGCGCGGACAGACATCCGCACTGCCCGCCTGCCTCGGTTCACTCCATGTCGTCCTCGATGCAGCGCACGCCGTGCTCTGTAGCTTGACTTGACGCCGTCATCTCGACGTAAGAGAGTGCCGCGCCTTGGCCGAGCCCAACACCGTCCCGTCGATCTCGATCGTGATTCCCGTCTATAACGAGGAAGCGATCCTGCGCGCGGCCATACTCGACCTCGTCGATCGACTGAGCTTCCTGCCCTGGTCGTACGAGATCGTGATCGCGGAGAATGGATCGACAGACCGAACGCTCGGGATGGCAACCGAGCTCGCTGGGCGTTTCGCGGTGCTCCGGTGTCGCCACACCGACGAGCCGAACTACGGCAAAGCGCTCCGGGAGGGCATCCTCGACGCCAAGGGTGAGATCGTGATTTGCGACGAGATCGACCTTTGCGACACGGACTTTTACGAACGCGCCCTCGCCCTCCTTCGAGACCCCGCGGTGGATTTCGTCATCGGTTCCAAAGTCATGGATGGCGCCATGGACCGCCGCCCGTACTTCCGGCGGCTCGGAACAGTGGTGATCAACGGCATGCTGAAGGCCGCGCTCGGATTCAGAGGAACCGATACCCACGGCCTCAAGGCCTTTCGAAGGGAGCCCGTTCAACCGATCGCCAGCGCGTGCCAGATTGACCGCGACCTCTTCGCGTCCGAGCTCGTCATTCGGGCAGAACGCGCAGGGCTGGGCGTGCGGGAGATTCCGGTGCGGGTGCAGGAGAAGCGGCCGCCGACGGTCGGGCTGGCGAGGCGAGTTCCCAACGTCCTCAAGAACTTCGCTAAGCTGTTCATCGCAATCCGGTTCAAAAGGTGATTCTGAAACTGGCTTCGATTTCGGTCGACTTGGACGAGGTGCCTCGCTATGCGGCAATCCACGGGGTCGAGGCACCAGCGGGACGGGGCGCCCGTGCGGTGTACGAGAAGTGCGTGCCACGACTCACGGCCTGGCTGGATGACGAAGCGATTCGAGCCACGTTCTTTGCAATCGGCGAGGACCTAGAGCGCGAGGAGAACCGTAGAACCGTCGCCGGGCTTAACGCTGCAGGACACGAGATCGGAAACCACTCGCATCACCACCATTACGATCTCACGCGTCGAGCGGCGGGAGACATCGGCGAAGAGATCGAACGGGCCGCGACGATCATCGAACAGAGCTGCGGCAAGCGACCCGTCGGTTTTCGAGCGCCCGGCTACAGCGTCAGCGACGTGCTGTTCACCGCGCTCGAAGCGTCTGGTGTCGAGTACGATTCGAGCGTCTTTCCGTGCCCGAGCTACTACGCTGTCAAGGCCGCAGCGCTCGCGGCGATCAAGCTTCGAGGCCGACAGAGCTCGAGTATCTTGGACCGGCCGGCAGTGCTGCGCGCGCCCAGGGAGCCGTACCGGATCGGGCGGCCGTACTGGAGAAAGGGGGACGGCATGATGGAGCTGCCGATCGGCGTGACGCCGCTGCAGCTTCCTTACATCGGGACTTCGCTGATCGTGGCCGGGGACCAACTCGCCGAACGGCTGAGCAAGCAGATGCTCCGGAGGGAGCTCATCAACCTGGAGCTTCACGGATTCGACGTGGCCGACGCTGTCGAAGACGGGCTCGAGGCGCTCAGACCGTATCGCGCAGACCTGAGGCGAACTGCAACGGAGAAGCTTCGCTCGCTTCGAACGGCAGTTCAGGTGATTCGGGAGGCCGGCTACGAGTTCGTCACCCTCGAAGAAGCTGCGCGGCGCTTCAAGGCGAAACCCAGCCCGTAGACGCTTTGTTCTGCACCGCGCGGACGGCGAGCCCGTCGGCCTCCTCGTTGAGCCCCACGCCTTGGTGGCCGCGGACGTGAAAGAGCTTGGCATCGGGATGCGCGTCCAGCACCTTTCGCACTTTTTCGACCAGCTCCTTGTTGGCGCGGACCTTCCAACCCTGTGTCAGCACGCCGATCGAATACGTCGAATCGGTGTAGAGCCTGAGCGGCCTGCCCAGCTCCGTTGCGAGCTCTGCGGCGCGAAGAACCCCCGTCAGCTCAGCGATGTTGTTCGTGGCCTCCCCGATGTACTCGCTGAGCTCGCGCTTCTGGTCCGCCCAGAGCGCGACCGCGCCCACGCCTGCCGGACCAGGGTTGCCGCTGCAAGCGCCGTCCGCGTAGACGAGCACTTCGTCACCATCCGGCTTTTCGGGGGCCGCCGATCCTCTTGAGGACGCTGGGCTCGAGGGTTTTTTGGATGCCTTCGATGATTTCTGCACCGCTTCGCCGGGCGCGCAAAACGAATCTGGCTCGATCTCCGAAGCGGATCCGGAGGGCTTCAAATTCGAGGCGGTTGCAAAATACGCCCTTCCGTCATTGGGTTTATACCGAACCTCGACCCGGCCTTCGTTTGCTACGAGCTCCCCGTTCCCATCGCAACGCGCGAGAACCTCGGCATTGCGTAACCGCATTCGGCGCCATGGCATGGGGCACGCGTTAGCACGAGGGCTTGCCCCGTGAAAAGAACTTCCTACCCTCGAGCAGTGTCTCGCTCGCTCAAGGTGGCCGCCCTCGTTTCGATCAGCATGGCGGGCTTGCTCTTCGCAGCGATGCAACACGCCAAAACGCTGCGGGCGAATCGGGTACTTCATCAGCTTCCAAGCACCGCCCGCGCCATCTTGAGGATCGACGCTGCCTCGCTCGAGGGTACGGCTGCGGCCAAGACGCTGCTGGCCGCATTCGTCGCCGAGGAGCAGCTGAGCGAGATCGAAGCGGTCTGCGCGCTGGATCCGATCGAGGCACTGAGTGAAATCATCGTTTGGGTGCGCGGGCCCGACGATCAACCGTTTCAATCGATCGGCGTGATGATTCAGGGACGTGCCGCCAGTGCTGAAACCTTGGCGGCCTGTCACCGTGCGCTCGTCGAAGGACGCGGTGGCTCGATCGTTCGCCTCGACGGTCCGGCGGGGCCGATGCTGACAGACCTCGATCAACGGAGCGCAATCGCAGTGATCGACGACCGGACGATCATCGCCGGCTCCGTGACGACCGTGGCGGAGGCCATCGCGGTTCGGCGCGGTACAGCGCCTGCGCTCATCGAACGGCGCCGCATCGCAGCGCGTTGGCCGCTGTTGAACCCCGGGAGCAGCATTTCGGCGATTCTAGAGCCCCCCGACCATTGGATGTCTGCGTTGGAACGGGTGACGAAGCGGTTGGACGGACCCTCCGCTCTGGAAGGCGCGCAAACCATCGGCTTATCCGTCGAGTCCGGAAGCGCCGGGACCGTAAAGCTATACATCGACGTGAGCAATGCCAAGCTCGCAGTTCAGGATGCCGAGCGCATCCGCCATTGGATCGCATCACCGCCCGAAAACGTCGAGCCGCCTTGGACCAATGTGCTGCAGTCGGCTCTCGTCTTGGCTCGCGGACGCACGATCGAGCTGACCTTCGACGTGTCTAGTCTTTTGAAGGTTCGGTAGCGCTGCTCGTCTTGGCGTCGCGCCCGACGAAGAACTCCGACTTTCTGTACCGGTCGTCGATTCGCTGGATCAGAATCTTGATGACCGCAGCGGCGGGAACCGCAAGCAGCACGCCGGTGAATCCCAGAAGCTCAGCGCCCACTAGCAATGCGAAAAGGACCGCGATCGCAGAAATCCCGACGGTGTCCCCCATGATCTTCGGCGTGATCACGAAGCCCTCCAATCCCTGAATGATGGCGTGCACACCGAGCACCCAGAGGACCTGCGTCCAACCCTGCCAGTCGAGCGCGGTCATCAGCAGGGCCGTGGCGAGAGCGAGGGTGCTGCCGAGATACGGAATGAAGGAGAGCAAGCCCGCCATGATCCCGATCGGGAGCGCCAAGGGCACCCCGATCGATCCGTACCCAACCGAATACAGGACTACTAAGATAGCCATGACGGTGAACTGACCTCGGAAGAACTGCCCGAGCACCTCATCGACCTCGCGAAAGAAGCCGTTCGCCTCCGGCCGATGCCTCGGAGGAATCAACTCCGCGGCCCGGGCCACCAGAGCATCGAAGTCGTAGAGAAGGTAGAACGCGAACACCGGGATCATCAGCGAGGCGACGATTGCGCCGACCGCCGACGCCGTCCCACCGAGAAGCCACTTCGCAACGGCCGTGGCGGGGGTGTAGCCTTTGGTTAGGACCGATTGTAGATCGAGGTGTAGCTGCTCGAACGCGTCGCCCACCGAGTTGGGAACTTCCAAGCCGTACTCGAGGAGGATCGGCTCCCACTCCGCCCGACTGCGCGCGACGAGCCCGGGCAATCGTTTCACGAAGCTCGCGATCTCCTCGTAGACCATCGGAAAGATGACCAGTAGCGAAAACGCAGCGATCGCGAAGACGCCCAGGAGGAGCACCGCAATGCCGACGGCGCGGCCGATCGAGCGGCCGCGGAGCAGCCGGCTCTGCTCGATGCGATCGACCAGCGGGTCGAGCATGTACGCGATGAGGAAGGCAAAGAAGACCGGCGCCAGCACGCCGCGCAGGGTGAAGAGCAGCCATCCGACAGCGAGCGAAACACCCAGCCACAGAACCCAGCGGGGAGCCTTGTCTCGCTCAGACATACCTGTCTTCTACCACAGCCATCAGGCGTGCCGCCGGAAGCAATTGGGCGCAATGCCAAGGCGGCGGCGCGATCGCTCGGTCGCTTCGATGAAGCGGGTGGTCACCGGATCGTGGTACCCGCTCGCGAGCGTCAGCCCTGGGAGGTCGTTTCGATAGAACTCGCCAATCCGATGCATGCAGACCTCGCGCACGTACTTGCCCACGATGGAGGCCAGCGCGACCGGAAGGTGCTGCGCATCTGCATCGACTTCGAAGCGAAGCTCGCCGAGGCCGTTGACCGCGTATCTGCGCTGGCCGCGACGGTTGGTCAGAGCATCGACCCGATTGGAATCGAAGCGGGTGAAGCGGGAAGCGTAGTCGCGAATTCCGCCGATCATCCCGCAAATGACGAGCAGTGGAGAGCCGTGGCGGGCGTGTACCGAAGCGATCAGATCCTCGAACAGCTCGAGATCGACGGCGAGCTTGTTCCTTCCATCCGAGAGCTTTGCGTTGAGCATGCCGGCGCAGGCGACCCGGCTTTGAACGTCGACGATGCGAAGGCTCGATCGGCCAATCAGCCGATCGAGCAGCCGCTTGCCATCAGCCGCCTTGCCACCAAACACAGGAAGCGAGAGGTCGACCCCCCAGCACTGCAGGGCGGTTGCCTCGTCCGGACAGCAAGTACGAAGCCGTGGGCGGGACTGAGGCGCGACGCGGTCGAGAAGGTCATCCACCGAGGTGGGCAGCCCTGCTCCGTCACGCTCCACCAGGGCCAAGGCCACCGATTCGGTGAAAGCCATCCTCCCGAAGCCACCTGCCTCCTTGCTGTCCGTCAGCCCAAGGCCAAGCCCGCGCTCGCGCAGAGCCGCTCTGGGATAGCGGGAGGCCTCGAGAACGACGGAGGTGGCGACCAAAGGCCCCAGTCGCGGCCCCAGACCGTTCTCGTCGACCCCCATCACGAGCATGTCCGCGATGTACCACAGCGGCGCGAACCTGCACCACTCGGGGGGGTTTGGCCTCATCGCGAATTCACGGTAATATTATGATGTTGTGGTAGCGCGAATACACTCTTCGTCCGGGGACGAGGATCGAGGACAAACGGAAAACCCGATTGCCCGGATGGTCCGAGAAGCGATCGAGAGCGTCGCGACGCCCGAGGTGCGGGTCCAGATTCTCCATCGCGCCCTGCACATGGCACGCGAGCATGAAATCCCGGCCGCAGGGGATCGCCTGCACCGCTTCGTGGACAAGCACCTCCGAACCGCGATGGAGTTCTATCTCGGCAACGCGGCCACGGACGCCGTGATGCAGAACCTCGAGCCCATGCTGATGTTCGCCGAGACGATCGGCTCGCAGCCGCCCCAGGGCGACGATCGCGAGGACGCGATGCGCAAGCTTGGCCGCAAACGGGCGACTTCGGGCGTCAGCAGGAAGCACAGCGGTCATCCATCGGATACCAGCACCTCGAAGTACCCCACGATCGAACCGTTGGGCTCCGCGCTACCGATGGTCTTCGTCGCCACTCGCGACCGTGCGCGATGCGACGAGATCGCCAAGAAGGTAGGCTCTGCCGCGGCCGTACAGCAAATCGAAGACGTCGTCGCGTTCCTCGACAACGTCAAGGCCACCGCATCGTTGAGCCCACTACTGGTCATCGATTGCGTCGAGGCTTCGGTGCAACCATCGACGATCGCGACATTGGCGCACGAGCTGCCGAAAAGCTCAGCCGTCCTGGTTTGGGGCGCCGGCGAACAGCACCGCGCTCTAACCGACCTAGCGACGGGCGATCGAGGATGGTTTCGCTGCGGTGTCGACGCCACGCCTGGCGATGTCGCTGCCCTGATCCAAATGCTCCTCGGCAAATAGCCAACGAAGAATGCGCGCATCGTTGGCGGCGACGCTTGCGCTGCTGTCGTCTTTGCGCGCGGGGTCGCTCAGCCACGGCCAGTGGGGAGCTTGTTCCCTGCAACCGAGACGTCGTTCCTTGGACCCACAGCCAACGCGGAGATGAAAGTGATCGTCGTGTGGTTCGCCGCGCGACGGCTGATGAAGTACCCAGGTGGCTCGAACCACTGCCTGGGGCGAATGCTCGTGACGCGCGGCGTGGCGGAGAAGCCGGACCTTGAGATCGTTCGAGCAGAAGAGCCATTTAACCCGGGCTTCGTCGTCCATCACCAAGCTGCGCACCAGGTGCCAATTGCGCGCTTCGTCGAAGCGGAACGACTCGCCCGGCAGGATCGCGATCCCAAACCGGTCGAACTGAAGCCAGGCATCGCGACTCGTGGTGAGCCCGCCGGCGTCGCGCACGAAAAACAGAAGGTCGGCGTCCCGGCCGGTTCGATGGGTGCGATGCCTCGCGTGCGAGCCACCATGGTCGCTCGACAGATCGCCGACCCAAAGTGGGTGTCCCGATGCAAAAGCGTTGGCTACTTCACGCGCCGCGCGCTCGATCGCACCAACGAGCGTCTCTGTCCCGTATTGCGTCCGGTCTTGGGGCCGCAGCCGACGATACCCCTCTCCCCGGTCGGCGAGGCGAACGGCATGGTGCAGGTAGCCGTGATCGGCAGTGCCGACCGAGATCGTCTGGCCCGCCGGCAGTGGCTCGGTCACACAGGAACAGATCACCATGATTCCCGCAATCGGGAAAACCCTCAGCATTTCAAATGCATGATAGCCTACGGTTCCACTTGACGTCCCAAACCCGCCACGTAAGTTTCGGAATTAGCCATGTCCGAGCCTATCGAAGGATTCATGGACCGTCTCAGCGCGCACCTCGACCGCGGCTGGGAATTGGTCACGCAGGGTGACTTGAACGGCGCAATGGCGTCGGCCGAGCAGACCCTCGAGCTCGATGGCGATTCGCCGGATGCGCACAATCTCATCGGTTACATCCATGCTGCCAACGGCAATCTGGACATGGCCCTCGAGCACTATCGCCAAGCCATCGACCTCGATGAGCACTACCTCGAGGCGATGCTCAACGCGGCCGAGCTTCTGATTCACCCGTTAGGAAGCTTGGCAGAGGCGATTCGCGTGCTCGACCAGGCGCTCGAAAGCTGTCAAACGGCCGACGACATCGCCGATGCCTCCGTGCTCAAGGTCGACGCGCTGCTCCAGCAGGGCGACCGAGCTGCGGCTGCCGAGCTTCTCCTCGGGCTGCCCGAAGGGCCCTACGAAAACGCACAGCTCGACTTCCTGATCGGGCGCGCGCACTTCGAGCTCGACCAGGTCGATGCCGCGGCTGTCTTGATCGAACGCGCAGCTTCACACCCGGACGCGTCCCCCGATGTGCTCTACTACCTCGGACTCTTGCGTGACCGGCAGGAGCGTAACGGCGAAGCCTCACTGGCCTTCCTCAAAACGCGGCATCTCGATGGACTTCTGCCGGGCCCCCCTTGGTCGCCCCCCCATGGGCGCTTCGAGAAGATCGTCCAGTCCGCCTTGCGTGAGCTCCCCGAGGAGCTCGCTCAGCGGCTCGAGGGCAACCTGATCATGGTGAGCGACCTGCCCGGCTTGGAGGTCGTGGCCGAGGGCGTCGACCCGCGAACCCCACTCTTGCTGGACGAGATGGCCACCACCGCGGGAGGCGAAGAGCAGCGACGCCTCTTCGTCTACCAGCGAAACATCGAGCGGCTGATTCGACACCCGCTCGGGCTGCAAGAAGACGTGCAGGAGATCCTGCATCGCGAGCTCCAAGCGCACTTCGATGGGCCGAAGGACGAGCCCGCGGGCACGAAGTTCTCGACCAAGCGTCAGGGCTGAAGGTCCGAGGCTGTCCCGCCCAGGGCGATCCATATCCTTTGCATATCGGGTCGGGCGGGCACTTCGAACTGCAGGTGCGCGCCGCCCGACGGCGACGGAAAGCTCAGCCGCGCGCAGTGGAGCATCACTCGCCGCGCCGTGACGACCGTACCGTCAGGCATGACTTCGCGCCGCTTGCCTCCGTACGCATGATCGCCGAAGAGCGGGGAGCCCGAGCGGGCCGCATGCACGCGAATCTGGTGCGTGCGACCCGTCATTGGCATGAGCCGAAGAAGGGTGGCGCCCGGACTGCGGGCAGCCACTTGAAATCGAGTCGATGCGGCTCGCTCACCGCGGCCCTCGTGTGCAACACGGAGCTTGGGATTGCTTGGATCGATTGAAATCGGCCAGGTCCAGTCTCCCGCCTCGACCGGCACCTCGTCGATCGTGATGCCGATGTAAACACGCTCGTAGGTCCCGGCGCGCCGCGCGTCGAGCAGCTTCCGGTTCGCCTCCGGCGTGAGCGCAAAGGTCACCAAGCCACTCACTTGAGAATCGAGACGAGATGTGGCGTGTGGGCGAAGGTCGGTAAACTGTTTGGATACCCAACGCACGAGCGACGGTTCGTCCGCACGGGGAGCGGTCGTCGGGAGGCCCGGAGGCTTGTGAACGATCAGGAGATGCCCGTCGTGATGGATGATCTCGGGCTCGGCGCTCTCCGCCTCAGGCACCGAGGACCTCCACGGTGCCTGCGTCACCATCGATTCGAACGAGGTCACCATCGCAAAGCGAGCGGGTTGCATTCACTACGTTCACTACAGCGGGCACCCCATACTCTCTCAAAATGATCGCCGCGTGAGATAGAGGGCCGCCGAGCTCGGTTACGACACCCGAGGCCGCCAGGAACAACGGTGCCCATCCGGTGTCCGCGGCCGCCACGACGAGCACCTCACCAGGCTCGAAGTTGGCTGCCTGTGCAGCATCGCGGAGGATGCGCACCCTGCCCTCGGCGACACCCCGGCTCGCGGCCAGACCGCGTAGACGCTTCACCTTGGACGCCGCGCCCAGATCATCCGGTGGGAAGCCGACGAAGGTCGTGGGCGGCTCAGGCAGCGCCCGGTTGCGTTCGTGCTCCAAGCGGCGCCGCTGGACGCGGATCGCTACGCGCTCATTCTCGTCGTAGAGAACCCGCCGAACTTCCGCGAGCGTCAGAAAGAACACGGCGTCTGAACCGGCCTCGGGCTCGCGAGCTTCGATCCGACGGGACGCCTCGAGGGCGACTCGGCGAAACATGCCGAGGACCTCTACCACGTGACCACGCAGGTGCTCCCGCAGGCGGGTGAAGTGACGGACCAAGTCGAGAAGCTTCGGAACAGCAGGCCGAAGCGCGAAGGGAACGCTCTTTTTGAGCTTCTCTTCGGCCTCTTCCCGGACGGCTTGCAAATCCCGCCCACGCTGGACCAGGTCGACCGTACCCGCGAGATGCGAGCGCAGCGTCGCGAACATGAGCGTAGGGTCTTCGGACCAGCGCGGCGCGGCGATTTCGGCTTCGCGGATGCCTCGGAAGCCATAGTCTTGGAGGAAGCGAGTCAGGGCGTCCCGAGTGCGACCGCGGGGAAGGCCAGCCACGGTGAGCTCCTTTAGGTCGGTCGTCCGGATGCGCTCGGCGAGCTCGGGCTCTTCGCGGGCGAGCTGGGCGATCTGCCACAGCACGAACCCGGGACGC
Source organism: Polyangiales bacterium (assembly GCA_049645265.1). Taxonomy (GTDB): domain Bacteria; phylum Myxococcota_A; class Polyangia; order Polyangiales; family Houyiibacteriaceae; genus SG8-38. Next base: position 5,547 of record JBARTN010000129.1, on the reverse strand, counting down.
GCGCTGGCCACGTCTTGCAAGCCAGAAAGCAGCTCGCGGTAGAAGCCCGAGCCCTGACTCCCCGCGACGGCTCGTAACAAGCCGCTGAGCACGAGCACCGCGCTGAGCAGGTTTGCGTAGGCAGTCAGCATGATCGAGCCCGTCTCGTCCAGGAGGTGCTCGACGTCTCCGAGCATTCGGTCGAGGCCACTTGGCTCGAGGAGGCGAGGGTCAATTCCGTTGATTCGCATCCGCTCGTCTGAGAAATACATTTCAAACTCGTCTACGCGGGCCTTGAGGCGAAAGTTTTCACGGGCGTATCGGGAGACGGTCTGAGGCAAACGAAGAAAGAAGCCTGTCGAGCTCCGCTCGGCCACGACTTCATCGAGCTCGGAGGCGTACTGTCCGCCCCCGAGCCGAACCAGAGCGGCCGGATCGATCCAGGGAATTTGCGACAAGATCGCGGTGAATTCAGTCAGATTGATGTAGATTCGTCCGCGAAAGTCGCCGACGAGCTCCGCGTCGCGCGGAACGGCACAGCCCATGGCGCCAAACGCCCGGCGAAAGCCGAGCTCGCTGAACTGACTGAGCACAGACCAGGTAAATGGCGTGGCGACGCCGGGAAGCGCCTCTCCGACGTTTGCGTTGCTCCAAACGATCTTGCGGCGATCCACCGGACGATCGCGTCTCGAGCTGCGCCGGTTTCGGGTGCTTGGAACCACGATTGGACGCGCTTGCAGGACGTACAACTGGTGTTCGGCGAACGCCCACTCGACGTCGCGGGCATTTCCGAAATGGCTTTCGACTCGGGTAGCGAGCTCGGTCAAGTGCAAGAGCTGCTGCTCGCTCAATGCCGGTGCTTCACGCTCTGCCGGAGCAACCGCGACCTCACGAACGCCGCCCGATCGATCGAGCAGGGTTTGCTGGGCCTTCTCGCCGATGATCCGATCGCGGAGCTGGCCCGTGGCCTTGTCGACTCGATAGGTGTCTGGCGTCACGCGGCCGTCGACGACCGACGACCCCAACCCATATGCGGCGTTGATCACGACCTCTCCGGCATCCCCGGTGAGCGGGTTGGCCGTGAACAGAACCCCCGAAACCTCGGCTGGCACCATGGCCTGAATCACGACGCCGACCGAGACTGGGATCTCCTCTCCGAGCGCGCGCAAGTACGAGAGCACGCGAGGGCGGAACAGGTTCGACCAAGAGACCTTGATCGCATCGAGGACCTCGTCTTCACGCATCAGATTGAGCAGGGTCAGGTGCATCCCTGCGGCCGACGAGCCTTCCTGGTCTTCGTGCATTGCGGAAGAGCGAACGGCGAAGCTGGTGGCACCCTCATCTCGCATGGCGAGCAAGGCATCCGTGACGCTCCGAACCACGTCCTGCGGAAGGGTCGCTTCCCGTACGCGCTCGGCGATCGCTTTCAAGCGCGCATCCGAGACGTGCGGTGTGCGCAGAAGCGCCCGCGGACGGTCCGCAATGTCGAGAACGCTCGAAAAGAACGAATCGCCAACCCAGCCAGGCATGGCGTAGGCGGCAGGTACGGGGAAGCCTGCTCGCGCAAGCGCAGCGAGGCCACGGGCCTTGCCACCATAGCCCGAGGCCCTTCTAGGCACGACCGATTCAATTCGCTTCAACACCCGCGGCATTGCAATCTGCTGGTTCTAGCGCACGCTCGGACCGAGGGCATGCGGGGGCCATGGACGCAGGGAGGGCCCGGCGCTATGAACGCGCCGTGCCGCTGATAGACGACGATCATTTCCATGATCAATGTGGGGTGTTTGGTGTGTTTGGGGCCAATGAGGCTTCGAATCTGGCCTATCTCGGCCTGCACTCGTTGCAGCATCGAGGGCAAGAAGCCGCGGGCATCGTTTCGAGCAACGGCGGGCAGCTCTTCGTACACCGCGGAATGGGCCTTGTTCAAGACGTCTTCACGGCCGACCAAATCGACAAGCTGCCCGGCAGCAGCGCCATCGGTCACGTCCGCTACACGACCGCGGGCGGCAGTCACATCAAGAACGCGCAACCGCTTGCAGTCGACTGCGGCCATGGCTCCATTGCGGTCGCCCACAATGGCAATCTGACCAACGGCTTAGCGCTTCGTCACCAGCTCGAAAAGGACGGTTCGATCTTCTCGTCCGACAGCGACACCGAGGTTCTCGTTCACCTCATCGCGCGATCGAAAGCCGGAACCATGATCGACCGCGTCGCCGACGCTTTGCATCAAGTCGAAGGCGCCTACTCACTCGTCTTTCTCTCGCCCGATGAGCTCGTGGCGGTGCGCGACCCATATGGGTTCCGTCCTCTGTGTCTCGGACAGCTCGACGACGCGTACGTCATCGCTTCGGAGCCACCCGCGTTTCAACTGATCGGCGCCAAGTTCATCCGTGACATCGAGCCCGGTGAGATGGTCGTCGTGAACGAGTCGGGCCTCCAAAGCCTCAGGCCCTTCCGCACCAGCGCCGAGCGGCGACACATGTGCATCTTCGAGTACGTCTATTTTGCGCGGCCCGATGCTTCCTTCGACGGGATCAGCGTCTACGACGCCCGCAAGCGCATGGGCCGTGCTCTCGCGGAAGACCAGCCAGTCGAAGCGGACGTGGTGGTCCCCGTGCCCGATAGCGGTGTGGCGGCGGCGCTCGGGTATGCGGAAGCCACCGGTCTCCCCTTCGAGCTCGGCCTCATCCGAAGCCACTACGTCGGCCGCACCTTCATCGAGCCCGCCCAATCGATTCGACACTTCGGCGTTCGCCTCAAGCTGCACCCCGTGCAGAGTCTGCTGGAAGGCAAACGGGTCGCCGTCATCGACGATTCGATCGTTCGCGGCACGACCAGCCGCAAGATCGTGAAGATGATTCGAGAGGCCGGCGCCAAGGAAGTCCACCTCCGCATCAGCTCCCCGCCCACCATCTGGCCCTGCTTCTACGGCATCGATACCCCGACCCGCGATGAGCTGATCGCCGCGCACCACACCGTCGAAGAAGTGAACGAGTACGTCACCGCCGACAGCCTCGGCTACCTTTCACTCGATGGCTTGAAACGCGCGGTCGGAGGCGAGGGCTTCTGTAGCGCCTGCTTCAGCGGTCGATATCCGGTTCCGGTGACGGACAACGTGGGGCTGCGACGGCAGCTGCCGCTAGTCGGCGTCTAGACCCCGGCACCCACGCTGTCGCTGTCGCTGCCACTGGCGCTGACACTGCCGCTGCCGCTGCTAGTGCCCCTCGAACCACCGAAGAATCGCCGCATTCACCTCGCGGGGCCTCTCCAAATGCAAGAAGTGTCCGGCGTCTGCGAGCTTCACCATTTCGAACAGGGCGCTGAAGTGCTTGTCCTGTCCCCCGGCGATCTCCGGCCCGAAGCAGCCGTCGCGCTCTCCGTGTAGGTAGATCGTCGGAACGACGATGGGGCCCGCTCCGACCATCCGGCGAAGCTCGCCAATAACCTTCGGCGAGCGCAGCGCGCGATAGTATCGAATTGGGGCGGGCATGCTCGAACGTAGGAAGACCTTGAGCTCCTCGAAATAGTCATCGCCCGGACGGTAGCCGGGTGACCAAGCTTCCCAGAGGCGCTCGATGAAACGGAAGTTGCGGAGCCGAATGATGCGATCGGACAGCACCGGCAGTTGAAAGAGGCCGATGTAGGCACTTCGTCCAAGCTGGCGCGGATATCGCTCGAGGTTTGCTTCGATGGCAAGGACATGAGGGACGGCGAGCATGGCCGCGGCGCGAAAACGCTCTGGCCGGAGCGACACTGCGCACTGCGTAATGATCGACCCCCAATCATGACCGACGATTCGAATCGGCCCCGAAGGCGATAGCTCGTCGACGAACGTGAGGATCGTTCGTGTCAGCGTGGCGGGGTCAAAGGGCCCTTGGAGAGACGAGGGGGCGTAGCCTGGCAACCAGGGGCTCACCACGCGATAGCCGGCGCCGCAGAGGCCCTCCGTCAACGGCGCCCAGGTTCGCGGAATGTCCGGAAAGCCATGCAGGCACAGCACCAAGGGAGCTTCCTCCGCCCCAGAAGAGAGGTACGAGAGCCCGGTCTGCTCGGAGCGAAGTCGGCGCATCAGCGCAAGCTTAGGAGAAGAAGCTCGCGAGCGCTTCCGCAAGCCTCCCGGCAAACGACTCGTCGAGGATGAGGTCTTGGCGCGCCTCGATTTCGAGCGCACGACGGCCGAATTCCTGCGCATGGCGCACGGGCGAGTACGCAAGGCCCATCTTGCCGGACCATGGTTTGTTTGGCGCCACGTGGAAGCCGGCGTCTGCGAGGTGGTGCACGAGCCGGTAGGCCGGCTCCTCGTCGTCGTCGAACAAGACCCCAATCTCCAAATGCCGTTTCTCGCCTTCGTAGTCGTCCGTGAAGGTGTGGATGGACAACACCGTGTCGCACGCGCTGCGCTCGACGATCGAGCTGACCGCGGTGTGATACGGCTGGTAGAAGCGCTCGATTCGCCGGATTCGCTCTGCCTCGAGGAGGGCTTCGTTCAAGTGAACCGTCCTGCCCTCGGCGTTTTCCCGGAACAAGGTGTCCGAGTCGAGCGGCCGGTTCGGATCGATCAAAAGCCGCGAGAAGCGCGAAAGCACGGCTGGCGCGTTCATGAGGGCGGCGACCCGTCGCGTGAAGTCGGCAGCGCCTATGTCGGTCGCCCAATGCGTGTCGACGAGCCAGCGGTCTTCTTGTGGCCAGGTCCAAGGCTCGGGAAGCGCCGCGGAGGCGTGCTCACAGGTGAACACCAAGCGACCCTCGAGGTCGCCGTCGATCAACTCTGCTGCCTCGGACCACTCCATGCGTCAATTGTAAGCAACGTCTCGAAAAGTCGAGCTACTCGATGACACTGAACAATTGAGCGGTATACTCCAAAATGAAGCCGATGGGGGCGGTGGAGAGACAAAGACCCGTGCCGCAACCCGACGACAAACCGGAGCTCCCCGGAAAGGCAAGACGCCGACCGAGTCATTTCCGGAAAAAGCGCAGAGACACCACGACCAAAGTGGTGCGGGTGCTCCGAGACCCCGCGTCCGATCATCGTGGCGTTGCCGGTGTGGAGCGAAGTCACGTTGTCCCGAGACCCCGGGCACGCCAAGAGCATTGGAACGAAGTGGTCAACCCAGCTCCTGCGCTTCCCGACCCGAGCCTCCGTCGGCCGATCCCGCCGCCCGCCCCCCTGCCCTCAAAGGCCGCGACGCATGAGCCCACCATGCCCGGCTCGCTGGACGATCGTCAACGCAGAAAGCGCGTCGAAGATATCGTCGGCACCATAACGCTCGCGCTGATGGTCGCCGCAATGCTCGTGGCGATGTGGCTGCGGATGACGGGGTCGTAGAACGGAACTTCTCACCGTTTGACGCTGACGCTGACGCTGGCGCTGACGCTGGCACTGGCACTGACGCTGGCGCTGACACTGGCACTGACGCTGTCGCTGACACCGGCACTGGCACTGGCGCTGAAGCTGCCTAGAATTCCGGCCGATCTTGGTGCTGGCCGAAGACCTCGCGGAACACGTCGCAGACCTCCTGCTCCGTGCAGTACACCTTCGCAGCTTCGATGATGCCTGGCATCACGTTG
>JBARTN010000128.1:0-36128 GCA_049645265.1 Polyangiales bacterium | reverse complement strand
GTCCCGCTTCCGAACCACCGGAAGCACCTGCCGCAAGCCACCTGCCGCCTGAATCGCCCTGTGTTGAATGATGAGTCCCATGAGTGATCTCCTTTTTCGCGAGTGAGTTGGGTCCCCAGAAGGGCGAAGCCCGCCCCCACTCACTCGCGAAAAAGGAGATCACGATGACCAAGTCACATCACAAGAGCCCAGTCGCCGGCACTGACACTGACACTGACACTGGCACTGGCGCTGGCGCTGACACTGACACTGGCGCTGGCCAGCCGAGCGGGTACCCCGCGACCGAGCACGCCCGTCCCTAGGCGTTCTCCATTCGTATGGTTGATCTTTGCGCGGGGTGTCGCGTTCCGCTGTGTCCCGGTCTAGTCCATTTCCCTGTACTGTTCTTCTTGGGGGTTCTCGTCCGCGTCCAGGAACGCTAAGTCTTTTTGGCTGTAAATCCGCCCGAGGGAATGGCGGATCGGAACGAGCAGCCCGATGCAGAGGGGAAACAAGACGCCGAACGATGATTCCTTCACGACCCAGAGCACGCCCAAGCAAGCGAGCTGGAACAAGGTGAAGCTGTGAAGCACGGTCCGAGAGACGCGGCGAATGTAGTGTGTAGGCGGATACAGGGTCGGGTCGGTGACCCAGAGCTTGAGGCGATCGACGAACTGATTGCTTCGGAGGGAGGCGATACCCATGAACAGGAACAAGCCGAACACGACGGACATCGGAATCGCGCGAAGCAAGCCGAGGACGAGCAGAGAAGCGCCGATCAAGAGGTGAACGACCAGCGGTGTGAACCGGTTCTCCATGACCGAAATGATGTGCTCGCCTCGGGCGTGATGGCGAACGGTCGCCAAGCTTCGAGTGTGATTCAGCGATCGAACCGTCGCGGCGACGACCCAGGGTAGGCCGATGGTCGCGCAAACCGCGACGAGCACTGCAATCACCGCCATGTCGAGGTTGTAGCCCGCGCCCTTCTTGAGCCGGTGCTGTGGGCTGTTGACGAGGCGGACGGTGATGTTCTGATCCAAGAAAAGCAGCACCGCGGCCAGGCCCGCAAGCGGTATCGCCGCTAGCGGAAACCAACCGGGCACGTCCATCGGGTCGACCAGCCAGGGTCGCCCGCTCGTCGTCGTGAACTGGTGCGGAACTGCGAGGTACTCGAGCTCGATGGGGTGCATCGCCCAGGCTGCCGCCGTCATCGTGAAAATCGAGATCGTCGGTCCGAAGTCCGCTAGGAACTCGCGCACGGTCTTGGTCAGAAGCGGCTTTTGCCGGACCCGGGAGAGCTGCTGAGCGACCATGTAGGTCCCAAGCGCGAGGATTAGTGCCAGAAGCTCACCGTTCGTCGCCACCTCGGGACCGAAGATGTCGCCAAAAATGTCGCGGAAGGCTTCGGTGATGAAGATCAGCGCGATCAGCGCCCCAAAAATCTCGTCGGTGAAGCGTGTGAAATTTTGGATGTAGCGACTGGCGTTGGTGACGGCCAACGCCAGCATGATCACCGCGGTCCAGATGCCGATCCAGAACAAGCCAGGAAGGAACGGAACGCCGAGCTGCTTGCAAAGAAAGTACAGGAGAGCGAGGAAGATGGTCACCGGCCCGGTGCTGCCGAGAAGCGTCAGCGGCTGCCCGGAGAACAGCGCGTAGACCACGCCTCCGATTGCCGTCGCAAGAAGGGCCTCGACAGCGCCGATTTCACCGTCGGTCAGGAATGCCAGAAGCCCACCGAAGGCGATGGACGGCGCCAAACACGCGAAGAACAAGAATAGGATCGTCGATAGACCCTTGACGTTGAATCCGTCGACGAAGTCGCTCGCATAGAATGGAAGCTTTCGGCGAATGTCGGCGACGAGCCCCGCCGCGAAGCCGGTGACGGGTGGCGGTACGCTCGGATAGGTCGGAACGAGTGAAGGCCTTCGCGCGTCGGGCGGCGCTTCGACGTACTCGAGATAGAGCTGGTAGGTCGCAAGCACTTGCATCGGATCGTTGGCGCCGATGATCGACGCGCTGAAGCGCTCGTCGTGCAACATCCATCCGAAGGGCTCCAGGTCTTCGTTGGGCGGAGTGGAAGCGCCGTACGGCGCGACGATGAGCCAAACGTAATGAACCTTTTCGTGGTCGCTCGCGCGGACACCTTCAGGAATGCGCATGAGCGAGCAGCGGTAGACATCACCGTTCTGGGCCTCGTAACGAACGCGAAGCACGCCCACCCCGCCGCCGAGGTCATGAAGCTCTCCCTCGCCCCGATCGTCGAGCGTGGTTTGAATCGCGCTGCGTTGGCGCTCGCTCAGCTTGCCCAGTCGGACGAGCTGGTCACCAGCCTGCTCGACCAAGCCCTGCAGGTCGCCAGCAGTCAGGTCGAGTAAGATCTCACTGTCGTGAAGACGCTTCTGCAAGTCCACCCCGGCCGGACCGAGGGCAGGATCCCCGATCTCGGCACAGATGGAAAGCGCGAACTGGGCTGCGGAAGCGTAAGGGGCACAAACTAGGCGCCAATGCAGCGGCGGACGACTTCCATCAACGTCTGCGTCCCCCAGGACAGGCCCTCGACGGGGATTCTCTCGTTGTGTCCATGGAACATGTCGGCGAAGCGGATCGTAGGCGGAAGCTTCACGGGCGCAAAGCCGTACCACTTGGCCCCGATCGAGGTGAACGCCTTCGCATCGGTGAACCCCTGCAGAATGAAGGGAACCGCGGGCGCGTCGCGCGCGCGTTCGCCCATGACCTCGTGAATCAACGAGTACAAGGACGACTCCTTTGGCTCCGTCACGACCGGTGGAAGCGAGTGCATCACTTCGAGCTCGATGTCTTGGCCCAATACATCACCGAGCTCGCGCAGGAAGTCATCTTGGCTCTGGCCCGGCAGAATCCGGCCATCGATTTCGGCCTCGGCAAAACCTGGGATGACGTTGGTCTTGTTTCCAGCGCGGAGCACCGTCGGAGCTGCCGTGTTGCCAAGCAGTGCGCGGAACGCACGCCGCACACCGGGGTCGGGCAGTAGGTGGAGCATTGCAGGACCCAATGTCGGATTGGCCAGCATCTTAATCAGCGGCCGCAAGGGGGCGGGCAAGTGCGATGCGATCGCTCCAATGAATCCCTCGACCGACTCCGCCCGATGGCGCGGCAAGCCCTGCCTACCCAGGCGCGCAATCGCCTCACTCAGTTGAACGACTGCCGAGTCTTCGCGCGGCATCGAACCGTGACCCGGCTCCCCCGTCGCGCGCGCGCGAACCCAACACACGCCCTTCTCCGCGACTTGCACCGTGAAGAAGCTCTTGCCGGCAACTTGGATGTTGAAGCCACCGCCCTCCCCGATTGCGAACTCACTCTGCACCAGGTCACGGTGGTTCTCGCAAAGCCAAAGCGAGCCGTAACGGCAACCTGCCTCCTCGTCGGCTACCCCAGCGAAGATGAGATCGCGCTTCGGTTTCACTCCTTCGCGAGCGAGCCGGGTCATGATCGCAACCGACATGGCCGCCATGTTCTTCATGTCGATGGCCCCTCGACCCCAGAGGCAGCCATCGTGAACCTCACCGCAAAACGGTGGATGCTCCCAGGACGAAGGCTCCGCCTCGACGACGTCGAGGTGGGCGGTGAGCAGCAGCGGTGGCAGCTCGCCCGAGCCACGCAGGCGGGCGACGACGTTGCCCCGCCCGGGCGCGCTCTGCATGATGACGGGGTCCAAACCGGAGCTGCTCAGCTCCGCGGCGAGCAGCTCCGCGGCAGGCAACTCGTTGCCCGGCGGGTTGGTCGTGTCGATCCGAATCAGTTGCTGGCAAAGGCCAAACGCGTGCTCGGAGAGCTCCCGGTCGTCTTTGGTCATGAATTGCTTTTCGTGTTACGTTGGCGGCCGCGATCGCGCAACTTGATCGACCGGCGACATTGGCTCAGGGTCGTGGGCTAGATGAGCCTATTCGAACAGCTCGGCGGAGAGCCCAAATTGCGAGCGATTGTCGACGACTTCGTCGATCGATGCTTCGAGGACGTGATGATCGGCTTTCTCTTCGCGCGCGCCGAGCGCAAAAGAATCAAGCGCTTCGAGTACGAGCATGCGGCGAAGAACCTGGGGGCCGAGGTCGAGTACGGCGGCCGAGCTCTCGACGAAGCCCACCGTCCGCACAGGATCTTCGGCGGGCAATTCGACCGCCGCAGGCAGCTTCTTCTCGAAACCCTTCATGACCACGGTGCCCCCGACGAGGTCGTCGAGGCCTGGCTTGCTCACCAGGATTCGCTCCGCTCGATGATCACCCGCGACCCGGATTCGAACTGCCAGGCCTGATCATGGCCGAAACGATGGAAGGTCTCGTGGTTCGCTCGACTGCCGGCTTCGTCGATGTCCGCCTCGATGGGAGTGTTGTGCAGGCGCGCTTGCGCGGTCGCCTCAAGAACACACCGCGAACGACCGACCTGTGCGTCATCGGCGACCATGTGTTGCTGTCGCGCCCAGACGAGCAGAGCGTCGTCGTCGAGGAGGTCTTGCCTAGGCACAGCCGCTTCTCGCGACGCCAACCGGGCAAAGGTCCGATCAAAGAGGACGTCCTGGTTGCAAACCTCGACCAACTGCTGATTACCTTTTGCCACGGCCGGCCGGTGCTCAACACGCGGCTGCTCGACCGCTTTCTGGTCATCGCGGAGCACCAGCATGTTCAGCCCATCATCGTCATGAATAAGGCCGACCTGCGAGAGCCAGGCGACCCAACTTGGCAACGGGCCTACGAATCCATCGGCTACCCCATCTTGACGGTGAGCGCTGGAACCGGGGAAGGGATGGATTCTTTGATCGAAGCTCTGCACGACAAGATCTCTGCGTTCGTCGGCCCCTCGGGTGTTGGGAAGAGCAGTCTGATCAATCGCATTCTCCCCGGGCTCGATCTCAACACTGCGAGCGTCAGCGACCATCACGGCAAAGGCCGACACTCGACACGGGTTGCCTCACTACATGCCCTTGCAGGTGGCGGATTTCTCGCCGATACGCCCGGAATCCGAGAGCTAGGAACTTGGGCGCTGCCCATCGAGCACCTCGATCAATGCTTTCCCGAGCTCAGCTCGTACCGCGGGCAGTGCGCGTTTCGCCGTTGCAGCCACACGCATGAGCCGCATTGTGCAGTCGTCGACGCCCTGAACGAAGGCGTGATCGATCCGGAACGATACGAAAGCTACGTCCGGCTGCGCGAAGAATCGTGCGACTAGCGCTTGACCTGAGTGAGGTCGAAGCGCGCACGCGCAACGCTATCCGACTCGACGTCGACCTCACGGCTGATGTTGCGGCCATCCGGAAGCTTGAACTCGAACGTCACGCGGCCGAGCGGCGCGTAGACCGTCTGCATGGGCGTCCGCCCAATCAGATCACCGGCGATGTAGACGTCCGAAGGCGGCGTCGTTTCGATGTTCACGCGACCAAAGGCCCCGGGCTTGGCGCCCCCCTGCTTCCCGAGAAGCTTCGCGGTCACCCCTGCCGTCTCACCCTGCGCGACGTGGACCTTCGTCGACCAGGAGGCGAATCCTGGCGCTTCGACGCGAACCCGGTAGTCCCCATCCATCAAACCGGTCAATGCGACCGGCGCAACGCCCTGTTCGATCCCATCCAGAAAGACTTTCGCCCCCGGCGGCGAAGACGCGAGCAAGATGCGAGCTCCGTGTTCGCGCATGAGCGGATTTTCGTCGATCGCGACCTCGGGCGGCCCCTTTTCCTCGAACATGACGGCGATGCCGTCGACCGCCTCTTTGACGGCGTCGTTCTGATGGTAGGCGGCGGCGGCGCCACCGAAAAGTATCAAGAGAAGCGCCGCATACTGCTTCCAGCCGAATCGAGAGGGCTTGTTCGGGGCAGACGTCGGCTTTGGAGACGCCGCCTTCTTCGGAGCCTTGATCTCGGCCGTGTCCGCCGGGCTCTGGCTGACGTCGGGTGCGGGCGAGGCGTCCTTGTTGGCGGGCGCGGCATGCGGCAAGACGACCGGCGCATCGATCAGGTGTCCCAGGTCCACGCCTGCAGCATCCCCATCGATCTCGAGGTCCCGAATCGCGCCAGGCACCTGCGACACGTAAGACTTCTGCGAGTCCAGAAGGTCCGCATGGAGTACGTTGACCGCGATCGATGCGCCAAAGGGCACCGTGTCGACACGCGGTCCGCGATTGAATTCCTCTGGGAAGACTTTCTGGATGAAGTCGGCGACTTCGCGTTGCGTGGCAAGCCGGTTCGTCGACTTGCCAAAGGCTTCGAGCTCGCCCGCAAACTCCTCGGCAGTTGCGAATCGATCTTTTGCGTCTTTGGCGAGGGCCGTCTGCAAGATCCGCTCTAGCTCGTCCGGAGCGTCCGGCAGGCGCTCTTTGAGAGACGGTACGGGGTCCATGATCACCGCGCGCATGGTGGCGGCCTCGGTCTTCCGCCGGTAGAGCGATCGACCGGTCATGGACTCGAAAACGCAAACACCGAGCGCGAAGATGTCGAGCCGATGGTCCGACGGCGCGGCCGTGCATTGCTCCGGCGCCATATAGGCGAACTTGCCCTTCACCACGCCGGCTTGAGTCTTGTGCGCGCGATGGTCGGCCTTTGCGATGCCGAAGTCGAGAAGCTTCGCGACACCGTTGTAACCAATCATGACGTTGTGCGGCGAGACGTCGCGGTGAACGATGTTAAACGGCTCGCCGTGCTCATCGTTCGCGATGTGCGCGTAGTGGAGCGCCCTTGCGACGTCGACCGCAATGCGAATCGCGATCGGAAGCCCGACGCCACCGGAGTTGCGCGCCTTGCGGATCAATCGCCCGAGGGGCACTCCGTTGACCCATTCCATCACGATGAAGTGCGACCCTGCGTCCGCACCAAACTGATGGAATTGGCAGATGTTCGGATGCTTGAGTTGCATTCCGATCCGCGCCTCGTCGAGGAACATCTGGACGAAGTCACTGTCGGCCTCGAAATGCGGAAGGATTCGCTTGACCACCAAGAAGCGATGGTCGCCATCTGTATCTGCGTGACGGGCGAGAAGAATTTCCGCCATGCCGCCGAGCGCCAGCCGACCCAAGATGTCGTAGCCGGCAAACTTCCCGAGAACGGGGAGGTCGACCGGTGGCCTAGGCAATTGGCTAGCTGCGGATTGTTGCGTCAATGCTTCCCCCAAACACTCTCCCCTGAGAACCTTCTAGCGAGGCCGGCACGACCGCGTGAGCGACCCGATAGCCAACTGTCCCCCGGCGAAAAGTGTCACATCGCACAGCATAGCCGCTCGAAACATCCGTTCGCTACTTAGCGAGGCGAAAATACCGAGGAAGTCCTGATGATGTGGGGTTAATCACAAAATTCGGTCGGTGCGGCTGAGCTCCCGGCACATGTTTTTTTGGTGCGCTTCCAGGGTGCCACCTCCGATTTCGAGGAGCTTGGCATCGCGCCAGAGCCGCTCGACTCCGTATTCCGCGACGTAGCCATACCCTCCCAGCACCTGGATCGCACGGTCGGCCACGTCCTTGGCCATCGTCGAGGTAAAAAGCTTCACGCCGTCCGAGTCGAGACGCTGGCCAGGGGTCTCCAAGCTCATGGTCGAAGCCGTCCAATAGGCGTAGGTGCGCCCGGCCATGTACTCCGCGTACGACTGCGAGATGTAACGCTGTATTTGGCCGAAATCGCGCAGCGGTTTGCCAAACGAGGTCCGCTCACTGGCATAGCGGTTCATCACCTCGATCGACCGGCGGGCAATCCCAAGGCTCATCGCGGCGAGGGCGACACGCTCGAGCTCCAAGTTTCGCATCATGTGCAGCGTCGCCGCGCCTTCGCTGCCCACCAGGTTCTCCGCCGGCACTCGGCAATCTTCAAAGACGAGCTCGGCCGTAGTCGAAGCGCGCATCCCGAGCTTGCCCTTGATCTTCTGTCCGAGGCTGAACCCTGCAAATCCTTTCTCGACGATGAACATCGAGAGTTGGCTGCGCGCGCTGCCTTCCATGCGCGCATAGACGAGGTAGGTGTCGCCAAGCTCGGTGTCGTTGATCGCCCCGTTGGTGATCCACATTTTGGCGCCATTGAGCACGTAAACGTCGCCCTTTCGGACCGCGGTGGTCTGCATGCCGAGGACGTCGGTGCCGGCGCCGGGCTCGCTCATGCACATTCCGCAGACCTTCTTGCCGCTGCACGCATCGGGTAGGTATTTGCTGCGTTGCGCATCGCTTCCGTTGATCTGCAGGTTGTTCGCAAAGAGCATCGAGTGCGCGAGATACGCCAGGGCGAAACCGGGGTCGGCCGCCGAAAGTTCCTCGTGTGCGATCACGGCAGCAACGGGGTCCAAGCCCGCGCCACCAAAACGCTCTTCCACGGTGATCCCGAGAAGGCCGAGCTCGCCGAGCTTGCCGAAGAGCTCGATGTTGAACCGCTCTTCATGGTCCGACGCCTCAGCCTGCGGATCGACTTCTCTTTCGGTAAATGAACGAACGAGCTCGCGAAGCGCGCGATGCTCGGCGGACGGATTGAAGAGGTCAGTCACAGCTGGGGCCTAACATGCAAGCAACCCCATCGAAAGGTGACCGGAATGGTGACCACGGGTGATCCGAAAGCTGGGCTACGGAGGCCGAGGCCCTCAGGCGGCGTCAGCGACGGAGGAGGTCGTCAAAATGCTCGTCACAATCGCGCGCGAAGCGGTCGCGGTGGCGCGGTCGAGACTATCGATGCGGCCGTCGAGGTTGGCTTCAGCTAGGCCAAAGATGACGCTGACCAACAACTCGGCGTGGAGCGCCGCATCGGCCGGCGCCACGTCCGGGCGCACCTTGACCACGATCTGCCTCATTCGCTCGCGGAGGCTCCCGGTGAGCACGCTCCAGCGCCTACCGAGTGCGGAGGTCTGATCACGGCGGTTGCTGAGGAAGACCTCAGCCATTTTGCGGTCGTGGACCAGGGAGCGCGTGCATTTGCGCACGGCTTCTTCGAGCACGTCGGCGGCGCGATCGAGCTCGGCCGATGCCTCGGGGTTGAGACCGGGGCTGAGCTCCTCGGCAACCCACTCGGCGACCTGCTCGAGGGCCTGATCCATGCTGCGAAAGTGAACATAGAAAGTTGGCTGTGCGACTCCGGCGAGCTGAGCGACCCGTCCCGTCGTCAGCGTCCCGCGTCCGTACCGCTGGATCGTTTTTAGAATCGCCTGAAGCAGGCGACGCCGTGTACGTTCCTTGTTGATTTGGCGTGACATGCCGTTCGTGTAGCAGTGGAACCCACCTGGTTCCATCGAAACTTGGGCCGAGTTCGTGCTAATTACGCAAATGAAACAAAACTGGTTTCCGTGAGGCGCAGAAATTGCGCAGAACAGCATGAGCGAAGAATCAAATGCGCAGTCGGAGACCAAGCCAAATACGGGTTTTGCGCCGGGTTGGTACGTCGTTGCGGCCAGCAGTGACGTTGAATCGAAACCCAGGGCCTTTTTGTTGAATGAATTACCACTAGTTACATTTCGCGACTCGACCGGACAAGGTGTGGCGCTGCTGGATCGCTGCGCGCATCGCAACGCACCACTCTCTGCGGGCCGGGTGATCGCCGGGAACATCCGGTGCCAGTACCATGGCTGGGAATTCGACGGCGCCGGAACGTGCAAGGCGGTGCCCGGGCTGTGCGGTGAGCCGGATCATCCAGGGCGGCGCGTTCCTTCCTTTGCTTGTCGCGACTCGCAAGGCTGGCTGTGGGTCTACTCGGAAGCCGACGTGACGCCCGATCGCGAGCCGTACGAAATCCCCTGTGCGGATCAACCCGGATACCTCACCATTCGAGAGCGGCTCGAAATGCCGGGGCCACTCGATGCCGTGGCGGAGAACGCCCTGGACGTTCCGCACACCGCCTTCGTGCACGCCGGGCTCTTCCGCAAGAACAAGGGTCGCAAACCGATCGACGTCGTCATCAGGACGGTGGACGACGGGGTGGAGGCTCAATTCATCGGTGAGCAACGCCCGGAGGGTGTGGCCGGCCGCATTCTCGCGCCGCAAGGCGGCGAGGTCTTTCATTGGGACCGCTTCATCCTTCCTTGCATTGCGCAAGTGGAGTACCGGTTGAGCGACCGCAGTCACATCATCGCCACCACCGCACTGACGCCGCGAACGCCGACCGTCACGGACATGTTTGCCACGGTGGCAGTGATGGCTCCCATCCCGAACGCGATCTTGCGGACGGTCTTCAGGCCGGTGGCGATGCGCATCCTTCGGCAGGACATGGAAATCCTCAGGCGCCAGACCGAGCAAGTGGCGCGCTTCGGGGCGGAGAACTTCGCATCAACCGAGATCGACGTCCTCGGGCTTCGCATCAAGAAGCTTCTTCGGGAAGCCGCGAGCGGCAGAGCCAGCAGCCCACAGGACGAGCGGCAGATCAAAATGCTCGTTTGAGGCCGATTGGTGTACCCTCGTGGTCGATGGAGTCAGGGAACAAATCGGACTCGACTTATCTGATCAAGAACGCGCCCTCGGACCGCGTCGACGCGGCGAATCCCAGTGACGCTCCCGAGTCCAATCCCCCCGACGGCCGTTGGCGGACTTCGAGCCCACCTCCGGGTGACAGCCTCGAGGCCAAGTGGTGGCCTGACCGCGAGCTCGGCAGGGCTTTTCGCCGTTGGACGGGGATCCCCCCGGCGCGAGGCGATGCCGCCAAAGCCACAACCATGAAGTTCCTGGTCGAGCACCTGAACGTCAGCTCGCTGAGCGCCGTTGGGACGGCTCCCCGAAGCCTCTTGCCTCCGGAGCCACCCGATTTCACCGCGCGCGCCCACAACACGGTCACCCAGCTCGGAACGTACGGCCCAAACGAGGAAGCGCCCGAGCACACCGCCCTTCTCACGATGGGGGAAGACGTTCTTCCGATCTTGACCGACCTTTTCCCGGGGCGGCTCTGGTTCAATCGCTGGGAGCCGCACGTGCAGCCTCCGCGCGGCCGAAGCGTATCGGCCCTGTGCAGAACGTTCGTGGCGTTTGGCGATGCGGCGGCGCCCTACGTCGCCGAGCTGCTGAAGTCGGACGACACCGAACTTCGCTATTACGCAACACTGGTCGCCGCAGAGCTGCCGCACCCCCTGGTGATCGAGCCGCTGGCCGCGGCCTTGTTCGACGACGATCAAGGTGTCTCTCGGAACGCGCTCTATGCGTTGGAGGTCTTCCACGAGCAGGAAGGGGTGGAAGGGCTCAAGGAGTCGCTTCGTGCGCTTGCCCTCGCATCGGATTCCGACCAGCGCTCGCGCTTGTTAGCGATGCGCGCACTCGCCGTTCTCCGCGACGAAGGCTGCGTCGGGGTGCTAATTCCCGTTCTGTCGGCACACGGCGTCGTCGGCGAAGCAGCGTGGCGAGTGTTACGCATGCTGACAGCGCAAGATTTCGGGGCCGCCGAAGCCGATTGGAGCGCCTGGTATTCCGACAATCGCGATCGTTCGCGGGTCGAGTGGCTCATCGACAGCCTCGATCACGACGAGCCCGAGATCCGTGCCATCGCGAGCCGCGATCTCGCGCGTGCATCGGCTCAGGATTACGGCTACCGCGTCAACATGCCAGGCGACGATCGTCGAGCGATCCAGGAGCGATATCGGCTTTGGTGGTCGACTCGAGACGAGCCGACTAGCTAGCCACTCAGTCGAGGAGCCGTCCCGCGATCGACGAAGCCAGCTTTCCATCGACCTGGCCAGGAAAGCGAGCCTTGATCTCTTTCATGACCCGACCGAGATCCTTCTTGCTCGAAGCGCCGAGCTCTTCGACGATCGCGGCGATCGCTTCGCGGGCTTCGTCTTCGCTGAGCTGCTTCGGGAGGTAGCGCTCGATTACCCCGATCTCGGCTTGCTCCCTGTCGGCGAGGTCCTGCCTGCCGCCTTCGACGTAGCTCTTGATGCTGTCCCGCCGCGACTTCACGGCGCGGGAAAGCACCGCAATCTCGTCGGGCTTGTCGAGCGTCAGCAGCTCGGACTTGACCAAGCGAAGGGTGTCGCGGGTCAACTCGTCGCGCTCGAGCATGGCCTTTTTGAGGTCGGCGTTGATCTGTTCCAGGAGTGACATGACCAGAGCCTGTGCGCGCAGGGTTAGCCGCGCAACACCTCGATCGCGCGGAGCGCATTCCCACCCAGGATTTTCCGAATCCGCTGCTCGGACCAGCCGCGGTCGAGCATTTCTTGGACCAAACGCGGAAAGGCCCAAATCCCGGGCAAGTCCTTCGGTGGGATGATGAAGCCGTCGTAGTCGGTGCCGATCGATGCGTGGTCTTCGCCAACCGTGTCGACGACGTGTTGGAGATGGTCGACCACGGTAGCCACGGTGACGCCGCGTCGGCCGAGGAATGCGGTGTGCATCATCACCCCGACGGTGCCCCCGCTGTCGGCCACCAGCGCGACCTGCTCGTCGGTAATGTTGCGCCAATGCTCGTAGACACCGGCCAATCCCGTGTGGGTCACGAACAAGGGCAGCGTCTTGTCGTGTACCTCGACCGCATCGAAGAAGCCTGGGCGGCTGATGTGGGCGAGATCCACGCCAACGCGAAGCTCGTTCAACCGCTCGACGTACGCTCTACCGAAGTCCGTCAGTCCCGCGCTTCGCCTCCCACCCGGTGCGCTCGTTGCGCCGAGACGCGAGGACGTCAGATGAAGCAGCGTCACGCGCAAGACAGACTGATCGGCAAGCAGCTCGAGCGCGTCGATGCCGTCGTCCAGAGCGTTTCCACCTTGGATGCCGATGAAGGCCGCGTGGTCGCCGGCGGCTCGCGCTGCACGAAACTCTGCAGCGGTCCGAACGTGTCTGACCCCGGACGCCTCTTCGAGCAGCGTTCGGAGGGCGCCTAGGTTCTTCTCGAATGCGCGTCGGCGGCCGCGCGAGGACCGGGCCGGATTGGTCGAGATCACCCAGGTTGCACCGGCGAGCCCGATCTCCCGCGCCGTCGGGAAGTCCGCATGACCGAAAAAGCTGCGCCCGAGGAATCCACCTCGATGAACCCGGTTCAGGTCGTAGCCGAAGATCCGGCGCCAAACGAAGGACTCGATGTGCAAGTCGATGGCGTCCGAGCTGCGGAAGAGCTCAACGGCCTCCTCAGTGACTCCGAGCTCCTCAGCAATGCTGCCTGCCTCCATGGGAAGGCTTCCCTAACACGGCCCGAAGGAGATCGCTTTCATCCCGGCTAGTTGGCCGAAAATCGGTCACTGACCTGTTTGTAAATCGTTTGTAAATGCCTGTTTTTGCACGCTTTCGTTTGACTCGGCAAGCCTCTGCGCCCACATTGGCGTTCCCGGCTAGTTAAGTTGTAAACAGCCGAGGCAGCGAAAGGAGAAGAGATGTTGGCGGCGACCAGAGCAGTAGCAGGTGGCAGGTCCTCGGATCTGCTGAGCTCACGCTCGATCAAACACGTGGTGGTCCTCGGTGCCAATGGCGCGATGGGCCTTGGAAGCGGCGCGCTGTTCACGACGGCGGTACCGCGGGTCACCTTCTTGGCACGAACGAAGGAAAAGGCCGACGGCGGGCTTTCCGCGGCGGTGAAGATGGTGCGGTCGGGCACCGTGGCCAAGCGAGTGGACACCGGCAGCTACGACGCGGACTTCGATCGCGTGGTCGGAGAAGCCGACCTCATCTTCGAGGCGGTCACCGAGCAGCTCCCACTCAAGAAAGAGTTTTTCGACCGCATCGATAAGGTGCGTCGCCCCGATTCGATCGTCGCGACCGTAACGTCGGGTCTGTCGATCAATCAGCTCGCCGAAGGCCGAAGCGATTCTTTTCGCAAGAACTTCCTCGGCTTGCACTTCTTCAACCCGCCGAACGTCATCGTCGGAACCGAGCTGATCGCTGGAAAGGACACCGACCCCAAGCTGGTCGACTTCCTCGACGAGTACTGCACGAAGCTTCTCGGGCGCGCGATGGTTCGAACGGCGGACACCGCGGGCTTCGCCGGCAACCGAGTCGGTTTCAAGTTGCTCAACGAGTGCGCAATCCTCGCTGAGGAGCACGGCCCGCTGCTGATCGACGAGCTCGTCGGTCCGTATACCGGACGCGCACTGACTCCGCTCGCCACGGTGGACCTGGTTGGCTGGGACATCCATCGTGCGATCGTCGACAACATCTACGAGTTCGCTCCGGACGAGGCGCATGAGACCTTGAAGCTTCCGAGCTACATGGCCGACCTGATGGCCAAGGGCGTCCTCGGCCGCAAGACCGGCGCAGGTTTTTTCGGTAAGGACGACGGCGGACAGCGCATCGTGCTCGACCCGAAGACACGGAAGTACGTTCCGCAGGCGTCGATTTCCCGTCCGGACCTCAGCTTCATCGACGAGATCGCGAATCTGCACCGTGTCGGACGTTACGTCGAAGGCATGCAGGCATTCGCCGCCGCAACTGGGCCCTACGCCTCGGTCGCACAGAAGGTCATCGCTGGGTACATCAGCTACTCGTTCCACCGGGTCGGCGAGGTCACCGACGACATCTCCGGTATCGACCGAATCATGGGTTACGGCTTCAACTGGGCTCCCCCGAGCGTCTTGGTCGACACGATCGGCCTCCGACCCACCATTGAGATGATCGAAAAGGCCGGCCTTCCGGTGCCGCCTGCACTGGCAAACGCCCAAAAGGGTACGACTTTCTTCGATGACCCACAGGTCAATGTGGGCAAGTTCTTCGTCGCTGCGTGAGCGAAAGGTTTTGGTGAAAGAAATGGCACAGGTTCCAGAAGTCTACGTTCTCGGCGGCTACCAGACGGACTTTGCTCGTAACTGGAGCAAAGAGAAGAAGCACTTCGTCGCGATGATGCGCGAAGCGGTGCTCGGCGCGCTCGAGGAAACCAAGATCGAGCCAGGCGACATCGAAGTCGCCCACACCGGCAACTTCGCCGCGGAGCTCTACAGCAAGCAAGGGCACCTTGGCGCGTTCTTCTTGGAGATCGACCCGGCGTTCAGCGGGATTCCAACGTCGCGACACGAGGCGGCCTGCGCATCGGGCAGCATCGCGATACTGGCCGCCTCGGCTGAAATCGAAGCGCATCGCTACGACTTGGCCTGCGTGGTCGGCGTCGAGCAGATGAAGACCGTCGGCGCAGGAGAAGGCGGCGACTTCCTCGGCACCGCAGCTTGGTATGAGCTCGAAGCCAAGGGTATCGAATTTCCGTTCCCCAAGCTCTTTGGAAAGCTCGGTGATGAGTACGACAAGCGCTACGGGCTCAAGGATGAGCACCTCGCGGAGATCAGCACGATCAACTACGCGAACGCCAAGCTCAACCCGAACGCGCAGACCCGCACCTGGTACATGAACTACGAGCATGCGATGAGCCGGGACGAGTTCAACGGCAGCATCGGTGGGCGGATTCACATCTCGGATTGCTCGCAGGTCACCGATGGCGCAGCAGCGCTGCTTCTCGCGTCGCCCGAGTACGCCAAGAAGTGGGCCGACCGCATGGGCGTGCCGCTCGAGTCGATCCCGCGCATCAAGGGCTGGGGCCACAACACCGCTCGAATGCGCTTCGAGGACAAGGTCGCGGAAAGTGCGGACGCGGAGTACATCCTTCCGCACGTGCGGAGCACGGTCACCAGCGCCATGAAGCGCGCCGGCATCGCCGACGTGAGCGGCATCGACTCGATCGAAACGCACGACTGCTTCACCACCTCCGAGTACATGGCGATCGACCATTTCGGCCTCACCGCGCCCGGCGAAAGCTGGAAGGCGATCGAAGCCGGCGACATCGCCCTAGGCGGCAAGACTCCGATCAACCCGAGCGGCGGTCTCATCGGGGCGGGCCACCCGGTCGGCGCGACGGGCGTCCGCCAGGTGCTCGACTCGGTCAAGCAGGTCAAGGGCGAGGCCGGTGACTACCAAGTCGAAGACGCCAAGAACGTCCAGACCCTCAACATTGGCGGCTCCGGCACCACCAGTTGCAGCTTCGTCATCGGAATCTGATTCGCGATGGGAGACACCGGGGTCGTCGGACCCCGGTGGAATCTCTCCCCTCTGCCTGCTAGGACGGCGCGATGCGGTATTCGCGCGCCTTCATTCCGACGCTCAAGGAAGTTCCCAAGGACGCGACCATGCCGTCGCATGTGCTCATGCTTCGCGCTGGGTATGCACGAATGGTTGGCGCCGGGATCTACGAGCTGCTCCCGCTGGGGACGCGGGTCCTTCACAAAATCGAGCAGATCATCCGGGAAGAGATGGACGCAGCGGGAGCACAGGAGTTGCTCATGCCGACCTTCCTGCCCGGGGAGTACTTCAAGGAAACCGGGCGCTGGGACCTGTACGGCCCCACCCTCTTACGCCTCAAGGATCGCAAGGGCGGCGAATACCATCTGGCGCCAACCCACGAAGAGATCATCACCGACCTCGCGCGTCGCGAGGTCAAGAGCTATCGGCAGCTCCCGCTGAACCTGTACCAGATCCAGCTGAAGTACCGCGACGAGCCGCGACCCCGGGCAGGGCTGCTCCGCTGCCGCGAGTTCATCATGAAGGACGCGTACTCCTTCGACGTTTCCGAAGAAGCGGCCCTGCAGAGCTACGAGCAGATGCGCGACGCCTATCACCGCATCTTCAAGCGGCTTGGGCTCGAGTACCGTGTCGTCGAGGCGGATAGCGGCGCGATTGGCGGCAAGCAGAGCGCCGAATTCCAGGTCCTGGCGCAGACGGGGGAGGACTGGATCGTCGCCTGCGGCGCCTGCGACTACGCGTCCAACGCAGAGGTCGCGCAAGCCGGCCCGGCGGCGCCCCCCGCGAGCAGCTCGGCCGAGCCTCAGGCGCTCGAGAAGGTCGAAACGCCCAACACGAGGTCGATCGAGGAGGTTGTGGGCTTCTTTGGCCGTGAAACCACAGCAGCACATACGCTCAAGTCACTGCTCTACGTTGCCGGCGAGGAAGTGTGCCTGGCGGTCGTTCGCGGTGACCACGAAGTCAACGAGCTCGGCTTGGCCCGACACCTCGGCGTCGAAGAGGTCCTTCTTGCATCCGACGCTGCCGTGAAAGAAGCAACCGGAACCGAGATCGGATTCGTTGGCCCGGTCGGATTCGCCGGGCGCATCATCGCAGACCCGGACGCGGTCGCCGTGCCAAACGCGATCGCGGGTGCCAGCGAAACTCCCTACCACTACAAGAACGTCAACCACGGCCGGGACTTCGAAGCGGAGGTCGTGTCGATCCGGCAAACGGCGTCCGGCGACCCCTGCCCCAATTGCGACGGCAAGCTCGAGCTCTACCGTGGCATCGAAGGCGGCCACATCTTCGTCCTCGGCACCCATTACAGCGACAAGATGCAAGCAACCTTCCTCGACGAAGAAGGGAGCAGCCAATCGATCGTCATGGGCTGTTACGGTATCGGCGTCAGTCGTCTGATCGCCGCCATCATGGAGCAGCATCACGACGAGCACGGAATCCGTTGGCCAGTCCGCGTCGCTCCCTATCAAGTGATCATCACACCCATTGGCAAGGAGGAAGCGTCTCTGACGAAGGCCACCGAGATCTACGACGCGCTCCGTGCGGAAGGGGTCGAAGCCCTCCTCGACGACCGCTCCGAGCGGCCCGGGGTGAAGTTCAAGGATGCCGATCTGCTAGGGATTCCTCTCAGAATCACGGTCGGCTCCCGTGGGCTCAAACAGGGCACCGTCGAGCTAAAGAAGCGTACGGAAAGCGAGTCGCAAGACGTGCCGATAGACGGCACCGTGGAGGCCGTTCGCACTGCCTTGACCGACCTCGAGGGTTGAGCAGATGCGCACCGACGACGAAGGATACGAAACACCGAAGTGGAGGACCGCGTTGCTCTTGATCGGCTTTGCCGTGCTCGTCGGAATCGGTGTCGTCACCGTGCTGCAACCCGAAGTCGAAGATGAGCCGAGCGACGATCCGGCAAGCAAAATCGAGACGAGCGAAGAGCAGGTGGCGGACGAACCTTTGCAGGAATGAAGCGCTCTCGGGCCGTTTGCGTATAAAGAGGCGTGTCTGCAACTCAATCTTTGCGCCTCAACTCACAAATTTGCAATATTGTAGGGAGCTTGGCTCCTCGCGTTCCCATTGCAACGGCCCTCGCAGCGCTGCTCTTCGCATCGCTTCCTCTGCCGGTCCGCGCATCACCCGACGTACCGATGTGCATGGCGGACGCACCCAACTCGAGCAACGCACCGATCGATCTGATGCAATGGCGCGGACCCATGTGCGGTCCGTACTTCGACGCGTTTGCGATCGCTGAGGCTCGGCCACCCGCGACACGAGCCATCGAAGCCTATCGCGAAGCCGGTGAGCAGGTCGTGGCGGCGAACTACGAAGAGGCCCGCCTGCAGCTCGACCTGGCCCATCGGGGGCTCCCCCGAATCAGCGACCGTATCGCGCTGCAGATTGCGCGGCTCGAGCTTCTACGGAATCGACCGGAACGGGCGGCAGAATTCTTCAGGGAGGCCTCGCATAGCCCACATGAATCCGTCCGAGTCGAAGCCGAATTCGGCCGGGTGCTGGCGCTTCTTCGCTCGAATGACCCAGGCGCGGACCAGGCCCTGGACGACCTTCTGTCGACCTACCCCTCGGTGCCCGATGCGACCGAGCTTCTCTTCGAGCAGGCGCAGAGCCTCACGCGCCGATCGCGCTACGAGGAGGCGATGAACGTGATGCACACGGTTCGCGTCAACCACCCGGGAACCCGGACCGCCGCCTGGGCCGAGTCCGAGCTTGCCCGCTTTAAGGCGCGCGGCCACGACACGCCCTCGATGACTGACGAGGAGCAAGTGCGTCGGGCGCGCCTCCTCGTGCGCGCCGGCCCGCTCGACGAAGCCAAGGCGACGATCCGGGAGCTCCTCGACCGCCCTCTATCGGGCAGCCTGCACGCCGAGGTCCACTACCTGGCAGGCCGACTCGCGCGAGACGAGGGGCGCTGGCAGGCGGCAGAGTCGTACTTGCGAACGGCACAGCTCTTCCAGATCGAAAACGTGGCGACGGCCCAACTCATCGAGAACCGCGCGAACGACATGGCAGACACCGTGGGCGCGCGCGACCCGGAACGGGCGCGCCTGCAGCTTGTTAACTTGCGTGCGGGTCGCTCCGATGTGTCGATTCCGACGAACCGGCTCGTCGATATGGTTCGCGTAGCTTCGGCAGCGGGGCTTGAAGAGGAGGTCGACGGTCTCCTCATCTCTCTGAGCAGGCGAGCCGCGGCGCCATCCGCCCTGCTATTCGAGGCTGCGATGGCCGCCGTCGGGACAGGCGGCGAAGGACTCCTCATCGGGCTTCTGCATGAGATCGCGAAACGCCCTGGATCCCGCTACCGACCCGCCGCCATCTATCATCTGGCCAGAGCGCACGAACGCGCCCAACGGCCCGCGCAGGCAGCCCTGTTTTTCGCGCGGGCCAAGGCCGAAGCCGCGCTCGCTGGCGACGATTACTATGCGCTTTGGGCCGGCAACGGGCTGCGGCGCGTGGAGCACGGCGCCCCGAGCGCAGGAGAGGAAGGGCTCTCGAATCCGGAAGACCAGATCGTTCCCCGCCCTCCACGAACATCCAACCGTGCGCTCGCCAAACAGCTCCGGCCGATCGCTGAGCGGCACCTGGACAGCTACCCGTGGATCGCGCGCGCGGTGGACCTTCTTCGACTCGGCGAGCGAGACGCAGCGACGACCGAGTTGTTCGAGGCCTACCTGCGCTGGCGGGACGCGCTGGGGAAACCCGTCGCGAGGGCTGGATTGGACTGCGTGGCGCGTGCAGACAGCCGACCGCAAGAAACGATAGCAAGTGATGTTCGGGCCGCGCGCCTCGGTCTCTCCGATCAAGATCGCGCCACACTTTCGATGGCGGCGGCCACTCTCGGCGACATGGGCACCGCCGGTGGCTTCGCCGGTCCGGACTTCCTCGAGACGCTGCCGCGCGCGTACGAATGGCTTGTTGTGCCCGCCGCGAAGCGATACCGGCTCGACCCCAACCTCTTGCTCGCCGTGATGCGAGTCGAAAGCGCGTATCAAAAGCACATCGTCTCGTATGCAGGCGCCGTGGGCCTCATGCAGATCATGCCACGAACAGGACAGCTGATCGCCCATACGCTCGGCCACGACGACTTCACTCCCGCCGACCTCCTCGACCCAGACCTCAATCTCGAGTTCGCCGCTTGGTACCTGACCTCCCTGATCCAGCGGTTTGATGGGCACCTTCCGCTGGCGATCGCCGCATACAACGGTGGGCCCCACAACGTGCGCCGATGGATTCAAGAGGGTGCGGCGGGAGCCCCGCTCGATGTCCTGCTGGAGCGAATTCCCTTCACGCAGACTCACCGATACGTCCGCAAGGTCCTGGTGCACTACGAGGCCTACAGAAAGCAGCGGGAGCTTCCCATGCCGCAGCTCTCGGTTCGCCTACCCGAGCAGCGCATCGATCCACTCGGGTTCTAATGGCATTGTGAGGGGTGGACATGTCCGAAGCGGTGGATGCGGTGGTGATCGGCGCAGGCGTGGTTGGCCTCGCTTGCGCGTACGAGCTCTCAAAGAGGCTCGAGTCGGTGCTGGTCATCGAGCGGGAAGTGGGTCCCGGACGCGAGATCTCGAGCCGAAATAGCGGAGTCGTGCACGCGGGGATCTACTACCCTCAGGACACCCTGAAGACGCGGCTCTGTATCGAGGGAAACCGCCGCCTCTACGCCTGGTGCGAGGCGCGCGACGTGCCTCATAAGCATACCGGGAAACTAATCGTCGCGACGAGCGCGGAGGACGAGAAGCGTCTTCGCGCGATCGCCCGCCATGCACGAGACGTGGGGGCGGGCGAGCTTCGTTTGATGACCGGAGCCGAGGCACGCGAGCAGGAACCCGAGCTCCGCTGCGAGCTAGCGCTTCACTCCCCAACCTCGGGCGTCGTCGATGTGCACGAGCTGATCGCGAGCCTCGTTCACGAGATCATCGAAGCCGGCGGCATGGTCGTCTATCACACCGAGGTCGACGAGATCCAAAAGACGGAAGCTGGCTGGCTCGTTCAAACCACGGACAGCACGGGAAGCCAGATGGAGCTCTTGGCTCAGCGCGTGGTGAACTCGGCTGGCCTTTCGGCGCTCGATGTCGCAGAGAAATCGGGGCTTGCTCAGGCTGAGCGACCGTGGCGGCTGTATCCGTGCAAAGGCTCCTATTTCGCGCTTGGCTCCGGTGCTCCCAAGACGCGCAACAGCTTGATTTATCCACTGCCCTCGGGCGGAGGGCTCGGTGTTCACATCACTGCAGACATCACCGGGTCGCGGCGCGCGGGACCAGACGCCGAGTTCGTCGATGCGATCGACTACTCGGTCGACGAGTCCCGCGTCGAACGCTTTGCTGAAGCCATCGCGCGATACCTCCCGGCGATCCGCCCGGAGCACTTGACGCCGGACTATAGTGGGATTCGGCCGAAGCTCGTCGGTCCCGGGGGTGGATTCGCGGACTTCGTGATTTACAATCCGGAGTCACAGCCCGGAATGGTGCATCTGATTGGTATCGAATCTCCAGGGCTTACGGCTGCCCTTGCGATCGGCGCACACGTGTCCGATGTGATCCCTTAGGGGTTGCGCTCCTGGCCGGGGGTATGCATAACCCGGGCGTCAAAAGGAGCACTATGAGCCATCGACTCTTAATCATCGGAAGCGGGCCTGCAGCCCACACCGCAGCGATTTACGCCGCGCGCGCCGAGCTGAAACCCGTGCTCTTCGAAGGCTTCATTGCCGGGGGCATCGCCGCTGGCGGCCAGTTGACGACGACCACCGACGTCGAGAACTA
Organism: Polyangiales bacterium; assembly: GCA_049645265.1. GTDB lineage: Bacteria > Myxococcota_A > Polyangia > Polyangiales > Houyiibacteriaceae > SG8-38. Next base: position 14,490 of record JBARTN010000128.1, on the reverse strand, counting down.
CCCAGGCTTCCCCGAGGGCATCATGGGCCCGGAGCTGATGGATCGCTTTCGTGCGCAGTCGGAGCGTTTCGGTACGACGATCTACACGGAGACGGTCAATGAGATCGATTTGTCGAGCCGGCCTTTCCGTTTCAAAGCCGACGCCCAGGAGGGCAGCGCCGACTCGGTCATCATCGCGACCGGCGCAACCGCCAAGCGGCTCGAGATCCCAGGCGCCAACGATGGAGAGCTCTGGCAGAAGGGCATCTCGGCGTGCGCGGTCTGCGACGGCGCGCTTCCGGCGTTCCGCAATCAGCCACTCGCGGTGATCGGCGGCGGCGACTCTGCAGTTGAAGAGGCGTCCTTCCTCACCAAGTACGGCTCGACCGTGTACCTCGTCCACCGGCGCGACGAGCTCCGCGCCTCGAAGATCATGCAGCAGCGCGCGTTGAACAATCCGAAAATCGAGATCCTCTGGTCGCAAGTCATCACGCAGGCCAAGGGAACGGATTTCCTCGAGGCCGTCCGCGTCAAAGACCTGAAGACCGACGAGGAGCGGGACATTCCCGTGGCAGGCCTCTTCTTCGCGATCGGCCACACGCCAAACACTGCGTTCTTGAACGGCCAAATCGCCACGGACGAGCAGGACTACATCGTGACCAAGCCCGATTCGACACAGACCAACGTCCCCGGTGTGTTCGCAGCGGGCGACGTACAGGACAAGAAGTGGCGCCAGGCGGTAACCGCGGCCGGGAGCGGTTGCATGGCCGCGCTCGAGGCCGAGCAATTCCTAGCCGGCCATGGATAGTCAATCCCACCTCAGGACTTGAATCCGGCGTTGTTGCCGTTGCCGTTTCGGCGCTCGCGCTTTTGCTGCTTGCGAAGCACCGCCTGCGCTCGGCGATCCTTGGTCTTCTCCGACGGAATGCGGCCCGGATGGGCCTCCTGCTCACCGTGATGCTCGTCGAAAGCGCCTGGCTGCGTGCCGAGCTCGAAGAACGCCACCTCGCGCTTGGCGCGCTCACCCAATCGCAAAGGAACGATCGCGGCCCCCACCCCGGCGCCAACATAGACTGCACCCTTCGGATCCTCGGTGCCCCGCGAACCGTACAGCCCGTGGATGTACTTGTGCCCGGCGAGCTTCCCGACCGAGAGCTCGTGCAGCCTCGCGACCGTGATCTGCCCGGCGTGCGTGTGACCGGAGAACACGAGCGGAACCCCAGCCTCCCAAAGCGCATCGGCTTCCTCAGCGATGTGCGATAGCCCGATGACTGGCAAATCGGCACGCAGGCCCTTCAGGGCCCCACGTCGGTCAGCATGACCGGTATAGGCATCGTCGAGGCCGACGACTTGCAAGGCTTGGTGCCCGACGTGAATGGTGGTGTTCACATTGTCGAGCACCTCGGCTCCGCCTCGTCGAAGCGCCTCCCGCACCGGGCCCGCTCCCGCCCAGTGATCGTGATTGCCGAGGACGGCGAACACTGGCGCGTCGATCTGGCGGATCACCTCCGTGAGATCGTCGAGATACACCTGGCTGTGGCAGACGAAGTCGCCGCTAATCACCACGATGTCCGGCTTGCCCGCGTTGGTCATCGAGACCGCGTCGTACTGGACCTCCATCGGCGTGACCCGGCCGACATGCAGGTCGGTCAAGTGCGCGACCCGTACCCCTTCGAGGTGCTCGAGAAAGCACTCCGGGCCGGCAAACCGACGAATGCGAAACCGGCGCGAAGTGTCGTGCCATGGGTCTCGCTCACGCAGCAGCTTCTTTCGAAACTTCCGTAGCCCTTCGATGGTTGCCGATCGGCTCATTTCTAAATCAATGTAGTTCTTCTGCTCAGTGGTCGCACGAATCTGACGGCGGGCGTTTTCGTGTCAGTCTCGAAACGGGCACGTCCGGGCCCCTAGGGCGACGCGGACGGGTCTTCTTGCCGCGAAACCGCCGTATGACGTAGACGCAGGCAAACGCGACGATTAACCCTGCCACGATTTGCTGCCACGGCATACTCAATCCCTATCCGTAACCAAGAAGCTGACCACCCTGATAAACCGCGAGAGAGGCCAGGTACGCGAGTACGGTCATGTACGAAAACAGGAACACCGGCCATTTCCAGGAGCCGGATTCCTTTTTAACCACGGCGATGGTGCTCATGCACTGACAGGCCAGCAAGAAGAAGATCATGAGTGAAATGCCGCTGAGCGGGGTCATCACCGGGCTTCCGTCCGCATGTCGCGCGTCGCGGAGAGCTTGCCGCAAAGGCTTGTTTTGCTCGTCCGCCTCCCCGATTCCGAACACCACGCCGAGCGTCGAGATGAACACCTCACGCGCCGCAAACGCGCCGATGATCCCGACCCCAATCTGCCAGTCGAATCCGATCGGCCTGAGCGCAGGCTCGATCGCATGGCCGAACCTGCCACCCAGGCTGTGAGCGAGCTGATCGCCGGCTTCTCGGGAATCGAGCGCTCGCAACGCCTCTGCCTTCGTCGCCTCGGACGACGCCGACTGCTCGACCCGCGCGCGCTCCGCAGCGTAGTGCTCGGACACCTCAGTCGACTTTGGAAACGACAGCAGGGCCCAAAGGAGAATCGTCATCGCCAAAATGATCGTGCCCGCGTCGACCAGGAAGACTCGGAGACGGCGCCAGGCGTTGAGCCAGAGGATGCCGGCGGAGGGCCAGCGGTAGGGCGGCATCTCGAGCACGAAGGTCGGCGCGGGGCCTGGAAGCACGGTGCGCCGGAGGACCGCGGCAGCGGCGAGCGTGACCAGGACCGACAGGGTGTACATCGAAAAGAGCGCCACGGCCCCTGCACTGAACCATCCAAGAGACTGCCCGGCGAACACCGTGCCTACGACGAGGATGTAGATGGGCAAGCGCGCGCTGCAGGACATCAGCGGAAGCGCCAACATGGTGACCAAGCGATCACGGCGGCGTTCGATGGTGCGTGTGGCCATGACGGCGGGAACCGCGCAGGCGAAGCCGGAGAGGAGAGGAACGAAAGCCTTGCCGTGCAAGCCCACCCCTTTCATCACTCGGTCGATGACGAATGCAACGCGCGCGAGGTAACCCGAGTCTTCGAGAAAGCCGATGAAGAGGAAGAGCATCAGGATCTGCGGCGCGAAAACGATCACGTTTCCAACCCCGGCGATGATGCCTTCGACGACCAAGTCCCGAAGGACCCCCGGGGGCAGAATCGCTGCGGCCTGCGCCTGGATGAAACCGGTGAGGGTCTCAATCGCGCCGATCAGTGGCTCGGCCCCTGTAAAAAGCGCTTCGAAAATGCCAAACATCACCATCGCGAAGATCGAAATCCCGGCGATCGGATGCGTCAGCACGCGGTCGATGCGCTCGCTCCACGTGGGCTGAGGACCGGGTAAGGAGCAGGTTTCGGCGACGGCAAGGTCGAGCCAAACGTAGCGAGAGGAGATGATCTCGAGATCGAGGTTACGTCCACGTTCGGCGGCCGCTCCGCGAATGCTCCCAACGGCGTGCCGCACGTCATCGGGGACGCCACGAAGACTGTCTTCGCCCAGGGAGAGCAAACACCAGAGTGCGAACACCCGATGCTGACTCGCTGGCGTCTCGGGACGCCACCGTGCGATCACCGGTGCGAGGGTTGCCAGGTCAGCCTCGAGCTCCGCTGGGTAGGCCACCTTAGGCTTCGAGATCCCACTGCCGGGCTTCAGCTGATTCTCGAGCGCCGCCAGGAGCGCGTCCAGGCCACGCCGCTTGGTCGCAACGACGGGGATCACGGGCGAAGCAAAGAGCTCCGACAAGCGTTCGGTGTCGACGCGAAGGCCGATGCGCTCGGCAGCGTCCATCATATTGAGCGCAATGAGTACCGGGACCCCCGACTCGATGAGCTGCAAAGGTAGATAGAGCCCGCGCTCCAAGCTGGTCGCGTCGACGACGCAAATCACGGCCCGCGTATTGCTTTCGGTCAAGGCATCGACCGCCAGCTGCTCCTCTGGCGAGCTCGCCGTCAGGCTGTACATGCCAGGCACGTCGACGAGCTCGATCGGCTCCGACCGGAGAGGCAGGCTCGCGCTGGTTCGGTCGACGGTCACTCCCGGGTAGTTGCCGACATGGGCGCTACCGCCCGAAAGGGCATTGAAGAGGGTGCTCTTCCCGCAGTTGGGATTGCCTACGATCAGCACCTGCGGGGAGGCCTCGTTGCTCACACCGCTCCTTCGGGCCGGACGGCGATTTTGGCCGCCTCGGCTCGGCGCACCGACAAGGAATAGTTGCGGACCCGGAGCTCGATCGGGTCTCCGAGAGGTGCGACACGCACGACTCGAACCCTCGTCCCGGGGAGAAGGCCCATCTCCATCAGGCGCCGCGAGAGGCGGCGTTCGCAGTCGATCGACGCGATTTCGGCGTGCTGGCCGAGGGGCAAATCGACGAGGGACCGGTTCATCGACTATTGATAATGAATTTCTTTATCGAGGGCAACCGCTTGGAAATTTGGGCGAAGTCCTTATAAGACCAGCCTACTCGTGCCTCAGAAGGAGAATCATGGCCACCACCGCGCTCAAAGGAACCCCGGTTCAAACCAATCGAGACCTGCCTGCCAAAGGCAGCACCGCCCCCGACTTCCTCCTGGTCGCCAACGACCTCAGTGAGAAAACGCTTGCCGACTTCGCAGGAAAGAAAAAGATCCTCACGATCAACCCGAGCTACGACACACCGGTTTGCCAAACCGCAGCACGCACGTTCAATCAACGCGCAGCAAGCCTGGGCAACGCCGTTGTGCTGGTCGTGAGCTCTGACCTTCCGTTTGCTCAGAAGCGTTTCTGTGTTGCCGAGGGCTTGGAAGGTGTGGTTCCGCTTTCGACGTTCCGCGGGAGCTTCCTTCAGGACTACGGAGTGGAAATGATTGACGGGGCCATGAAGGGACTCGCCGCGCGCGCAATCGTAGTCGTGGATGAAAACGACAAGGTCGTTCACACCGAGATGGTCGCCGACATCGTCCAAGAACCCAACTACGACGCAGCCATCGCTGCCGCCAGCTAAGACAACAATCGCTGCGCTTCGGCGACGACGCGCTCGACGGTGATGCCGAATTTCTCGTAGAGCACCTCGTAGGGTGCTGATGCACCGAACTGATCCATCGTGACGAACGCCGCGTCATTGCCGACCCAGCGGTCCCAGCCTTGGCGAATCCCCGCCTCGACGACGACCTTGACGGCATCGCCTCGTGGAAGGACTTCCCGCTGGTATGCTTCGTCTTGCTTTTCGAAGAGCTCCCAGCAGGGCATGCTGACGACCCGAACGGCGGCGCCCTCTTGCTCGAGAAGATCCGCGGCGGTCATCGCAATCGCGACTTCGCTACCGGTGGCGACGAGAATCACATCCGGGCCGCCGCCTCCTGCCTCACGCAAGGTGTAGGCACCGCGCTTCGCCTTTTCGGCGCTCGCAAGTGCGTCTCGGTCGAAGATCGGCACGTTCTGCCGGGTTAGCGCGAGCGCCGCCGGCCCGTCCCATTGAAGCGCGGCCTTCCAACACTCGCGAACCTCGTTCGCGTCCGCCGGCCTGAACACCGCGAGATTCGGTATCGCACGCAAGGCGGCGACCTGCTCTACGGGTTGGTGAGTGGGGCCGTCTTCGCCAAGACCGATGCTGTCGTGCGTGTAAATGTAGAGTGTGTGGAGCTTCATCAGCGCGGCGAGTCGCACCGAAGGCCGCATGTAGTCGCTGAACACGAGGAAGGTCGCACCGTAAGGGATCACGCCGCCGTGAAGCGCCATGCCGTTCATCGCGGCACCCATGGCGTGCTCGCGAATGCCCCAATCGACGTTGCGTGGAATCCCCTCCGCACCCGAAAGGAAGCTGGCAAAGCCCTTCATGTGGCTGTTGTTCGAGCCTGCGAGGTCGGCGGAGCCTCCAATGAGCCCATCGAGCTTGGCGGCAAGCGCATTCAGCACGGCTCCGCTCGCTTTTCGGGTCGGCATTCCCTTCGGGTCCGCGTCGAAGGTCGGAAGGTCAGCATCCCAACTGGCCGGAAGCCCACCCGCTAAGGCCGCGTCGAGGTCCTTGGCCGCATCCGGGAACGCTGCGCGGTAGGCTGCCAGACGCGCCTCCCAGTCCCGATAGCATTCGGCACCACGCCCTCGAATTGATTCCGCCGCAGCGGCGAGCTCGTCGGGCACGAAGAACGAATCGGTCGGCCATTCCATGAGCTGCTTGGTGGCGATGATTTCGTCCTCGCCGAGCGGCGCGCCGTGCGCAGCCGACGAGTCGCGCTTGTTGGGCGCCGGATCGCCAATGATGGTCCGCACCCGAATGAAGCTCGGACGATCGTCGGCGACCGCCGCTCGGGACGCCGCGATCACGGCGGCGATGTCATTGCCGTCGTCCACGCTTTCGGTGTGCCAACCGTAGGAAGCAAATCGAGCGCGGACGTCTTCACTGAAGCTCAGGTCGGTCCTGCCGTCGATCGTGATCCGGTTATCGTCCCAGAAAACGACGAGCTTGCCGAGCTTCAAGTGACCGGCGATCGACGCGGCTTCGGACGCCACGCCTTCCATCATGTCGCCGTCCGAAGCGATCACCCAGGTACGGTGATCGAAGAGGGTATACCCCGGCTTGTTGAAACGGGCCGCGAGGTGCCGCTCCGCCATCGCCATCCCCACGCCATTGCCGACCCCCTGCCCGAGAGGGCCGGTCGTCGTCTCGACGCCTGGCGTGACATTCGACTCCGGATGACCAGGGGTGAGACTACCCCACTGCCGAAATTTGCGAATGTCGTCGAGGGAAACCTCGTAACCACTCAGGTGGAGCAGCGAGTACTGCAGCATCGATGCATGCCCACAGGACAAGACGAAGCGGTCGCGGTCCGGCCAGTCCGGATGGGCCGGGTCGTGCCGCCGCAGCTCGGAGAAAAGCGCCCAGCCGAGCGGGGCGAGCGCCATGGGCGTACCGGGGTGCCCGGAATTGGCCGCTTGCACCGCATCCATGCTCAGGCCTCGAATCGTCTTGATTGCGAGCTCGTCGAGCTTCGCAGGATTCCTCATGCTGCTGTCCTCCTATGTGGCGCGGCGGATCTAGCAGGCCGCACCCAAACGCAAAAGGTGCGCCGACAGTTTTTCGTTGGCCGCTGGACACGACCCTGAATCGCCACTAACAACCCCGAACGCAGGTGGCCGGTTGTTGACTGTTTCAATCGGGTTTGCTTCATCACAGGGCCTGCGCAGGAGGAATGAATGCCTCAGGTTTTCGTGCCCAAGGAAATCACCGAAGGTGAGACTCGGGTCGCCTGCACACCAGAAACAACGAAGCGGTACGTCAAAGAAGGCTTCGATGTCGTCGTAGAAAGCGAAGCGGGCAAACACGCCCACTTCACCGACGAGCACTATCGCGCGGCGGGCGCCAAGGTCGTCTCCGGCGCCGAGGCGGAAGCTGCCTGGGGGAGTGCGGACATCGTGTTTCGGGTTTATCCGATCACCCCGGCCGAAGCGTCCAAGATCAAGGAGGGCGCGCTCCTGATCGGCTTCATGTCCCCTCACAAGAACCTCGACTCGGTACGCATTCTGCGCGACCGCAAGATCAGCACCCTTGCGATGGAGCTCGTGCCGCGAATCAGCCGCGCCCAGTCGATGGACGCGCTCAGCTCGCAGGCTTCGATCTCGGGCTACCAGGCCGTGCTGATGGCCGCGACCTACCTAGACAAGTACTTCCCCCTGCTGATGACGGCCGCCGGCACGATTCAGCCCGCGAAGATCGTCATCATGGGCGCGGGCGTAGCTGGGCTTCAGGCGATCGCGACCGCCCGACGTCTCGGCGCGGTGGTCGAAGTCTCCGACATTCGACCCGGCGTCAAAGAACAGATCGAGTCTCTTGGCGGACGCTTCATCGACTTCCCGATGGACGAAAGTGGCGAAGGGGAAGGCGGTTACGCGCGCGAGCTCACTCCAGAGCAGCTCAAGGCCCAGCGGGCGATCGTCCGTCAGAAAGTCGTGGCCGCCGACGCCGTGATCACCACGGCACTGGTCCCTGGACGCCCGGCGCCGAAGCTGATCACCAAAGATATGGTCGAGGAGATGCGTGAGGGTGCGGTGATCGTCGACCTGGCCGTCGAGCAAGGCGGCAACTGCGAGTTCAGCAAAAGCGGTGAAATGGTGGTCGTGAGCGGCGTGACGATCATCGGGCATCCCAACCTGGCCGCCGCGACGCCTGCGGACGCGAGCTTGCTCTACGCACGCAACATACAGGCTCTCCTGCTCAGCACGGTGTCCGAGGGAGAAGTCGTGTTGAATCTCGAGGACGAGGTCGTCGACGGCGCCCTTCTCACCCACAACTGCGAAGTCCGGCACGGACCTACCGCCGAGGCTCTCTAGGAAAGGAGACCGAACGTGACTTTGGGACCTCTGCTCATAGGCATCTACGTATTCGTCCTCGCCGGCTTCGTCGGCTTCGAGATGATCACCAAGGTGCCGCCGACCTTACACACCCCCTTGATGAGCGGCGCAAACGCCATCAGTGGCATCACGGTGGTCGGCGCGATCGCCGCCGCAACGACTGGTGCGCCGACCGTGGCCAACATTCTCGGCGCGCTCGCCATCATCACGGCAACGATCAACGTCGTCGGCGGGTTTCTGGTGACCGACCGAATGCTGCGCATGTTCGGAAAGAAGAAGCCAAAGGCTCTCAAGCCGGCTGACGAAACCGTCGCAGCCCAAGGCCGAGAGGCGGTTCGCAAATGAGTCAAGAGATCATGCGTTCGACCGTGGTCCCGATCATTTATCTGCTCTCCACGATCCTGTTCATTTTCGGCATCAAGCAGCTCGCAAGGGTGAAGACCGCGCGCCGAGGCAACACGCTCGCGGCGGTCGGCATGTTGCTCGCGATCATCGGCTCGCTGCTCGAGCTTGGCCTGGTCGACTACCGCTGGATCGCCGGCGGTATGCTGATTGGAACGATTATCGGCGCTGCCTTCGCCATCCGAGTTCAGATGACCTCGATGCCCGAGATGGTCGCGTTGTTCAATGGTTTCGGCGGCATTGCGTCCGCGCTCGTGGCGACTTCGGTCTACTGGGACGTGGTCGTAGAACGCGCACCCGCCGGCACGGTCTATCAAGCACTCGGCACCGACGAGGCCATCACGGTCATGCTCTCGATCCTGATCGGCGGCATCACCTTCACGGGCAGCCTCATCGCCTTGTTCAAGCTTCAAGGGAAGCTGAAGAAGGGCCAGCCCATCCTGCTCCCAGCCAGGCATTACATCACCTTCGGCCTGCTCTTTGCGTCCTTCGCGTTCGGCGGAATTGCGGTGGCCGCAGGAGCCTCCGAATCGATCATCTGGGTGCTCGCTCTCGCCGCGGTTTCTCTGATTCTCGGAATTCTGCTCACGATTCCCATCGGCGGTGCCGACATGCCGGTCGTCGTTTCACTCCTCAACTCGTATTCCGGCGTGGCGGCCTCGATGGCCGGCTTCGTCATCGGGAACCCACTCCTGATCATCGCGGGCGCGATGGTGGGCGCAGCGGGCCTGATTCTCACGCAGATCATGTGCGTGGCGATGAACCGTTCGCTCCTCAACGTCCTGGTGGGGGGCTTCGGCGTCACCGACGGTGGCGGTGGCGGTGGCAGCGACGAGTACACGAGCGTGACCTCCTGCGGCCCCGAAGAGGCCGCGATGCTCCTCGAGAACGCGGAGTCGGTGATCATCATCCCGGGCTATGGATTGGCGGTCGCGCAGGCGCAGCACGCGGTCCGCGAGCTCGCAGACATGCTCAAGGCCCGCGGCACGAAGGTCACGTACGGCATCCACCCCGTCGCGGGCCGCATGCCGGGCCACATGAACGTCCTGCTCGCCGAAGCCGACGTCCCCTACGAGGAGCTCCTCGAAATGGACGTGATCAATCCCGAGTTTAAGAACACCGACGTGGTGATCATTCTCGGTGCCAACGACGTGGTGAACCCGGCCGCCAGCAAGGACCCGACGAGCCCGATTGCGGGGATGCCGATCCTCAACGCTCACGAGGCCCGCTCGGTCTTCGTCGTCAAACGAAGCCTCAGTCCAGGCTACGCTGGCATCAAGAACGAGCTCTTCGAGTACGACAACACCATGATGATCTTCGGCGACGCCAAAAAGGTTCTTCAGGGGCTCAGTGGTGAGGTGAAGAATCTTTAGCGGGGGTGGCTTGCGGGGGTGGGCGGGCGGTGTAACTAAACCAAAGCACCCAACCAGTTCACCCCCGCCCCGCCAAACATCCCCGGCAGCGCAAGCCCCTAGTTATCCCGAAAATCCGCCGCGCCGCGCGAGGCGCCGCCGTAGTAATCGGACTCTGCAAGGTCGTCGAACCTGGTGTACTCGTTGAAGAACCGCACCCGGCAGGTACCGGTCGGGCCGGCACGCTGCTTGCCGATGATGATCTCGGCAATGCCGCGGTCATCGCTCTCGCGGTTGTAGACCTCGTCACGATAGATGAACCAGATCGTGTCGGCGTCCTGCTCGATGGCGCCCGATTCACGAAGGTCGGACAGCTGCGGCCGCTTGTCTTTGACGCCGCGAGATTCGACGCCTCGGTTGAGCTGCGAGAGCGCGACCACGGGAATCTCGAGCTCCTTGGCGAGCGCTTTCAAGCTCCGGCTGATTTCGCTGATCTCCTGCTCGCGTGAGTCGTTGCGCGACCCCGAGCGCATCAGCTGAAGGTAGTCGACCACGATCATGCTGAGCCCCACCTCGGACTTGAGACGGCGGGCTTTGGCGCGAAGCTCGAGCAGCGTGATCGCCGGTGTGTCGTCGATCCAAATCGGCATTTCGCTCAAGGTCCCGGCGGCGTCCGCGAGCTTCGGCCAGTCGTCCTTGTGAAGCTGCCCGGTTCGAATGCGGTTGCCGTCGACACGGGCTTGACTTCCGAGCAGGCGGCGAACCAGCTGCCCCTTGGGCATTTCGAGCGAAAACACGGCGACGGGCGCCTTGGTCTTCTCGCAGGCATTGTGCGCCACGTTCAGCGCGAAAGATGTCTTGCCCATGGCGGGACGCCCGGCGACGATGATCAGGTCGCCGGGATGCATACCGGCGGTCATCTCGTCGAGCTTCTTGTAGCCCGTCGGAAGGCCCGTGATTGCCTCGCCGCGATTGGCCGCTTCATGAATCTCCTGAAACGTCCGCATCACGACATCCTTGACGTGCTCGTAAGGATTTCGCGCGCGCTCTTTGGCGACCGCAAAAATCGACGACTCCGAGTCGTCGAGGAACTCCTCGATCGGGCCGTAGTCTCCATAGCCGCGGGAAACCACCTCGTGGCAGGCCTGAATGAGCGAGCGGACGACCGATTTTTCGCGAACGATCCGCGCATGCGACTGAATGTTCGAGACGCTGGGGATGGTGTTGCTGAGCGAGAGCAGATACTCGTCGCCACCGATCGAGGCGAGCTTCCCGCTGTGAACCAGCGATTCCCGAAGCGTGACGTGATCGACCGGCTGGCTCCGGCGAAACAGCTCCGTCATCGCGTCGAAGATTTTGGCATTGGCCTCGCTGTAGAAGTCGTCGGCGGATAGCACCTCGACCACGAGGTTCATCGCATCGTTCTCGAGAAGGATGCCCCCGAGCACGGCTCGCTCCGCGTCGAGAGAGTTCGGTGGGACCTGCCCGGATCTATGCTCGGAAATGATTGTCTTGCCCCTTCGAGCCTGGTTTTAGCGCCTGGCGGCAGCGGGTGGAAGCGGTATTGTGACGCGCGGACCCTTGGGCCCCGCATCGCCACCGACTCGGGGCCTCCGAACGCCTAAGCGCGGGTCTTGACTTCGAGCTGAACGGTCGCAGTCAAGCCGTACGGTAGCTTCACGCCTACCTCGTAGCTGCCCACCTCTTTGATGGCCTGAGCCGGCATGACGAGCTCCTTCTTGTCGACTTCGACGCCCCTGGCCTTGAGGCCGTCGAGTACGTCGTTCGAGGTGACCGAGCCGAAGAGCTTCCCATCCTCGCCCGCTTCCTTGGCGATCATGACGGTGACCTTGGCCAGCTCCGCGACGATTTTCTCCTGCTCCGAGCGAAGCTTGGCGATGCGCTGAGCCTGAATGGCCTTCTCGTGCTCGATCTGTCGGACGTTCCCGCGGCTTGCAACGACCGCGAGACCGCGAGGCAATAAGAAATTGCGAGCGTAGCCGCGGCGCACGCGCACCACGTCGCCGATCGAGCCGAGGTGCTCGAGGTTCTCTTTCAATACGATTTCGACGGTAGATGCCATGACTGCCTCACTTCGTCGCCGTGTAGGGGAGCAGGGCAATATTGCGGGCTCGCTTGATCGCACGGGTCAGATCGCGCTGTTGCTTCGCGTTCAGGCCGCTGATTCGCCGGGGCGTGATCTTCCCGCGGTCGGTGATGAAGTTCCGAAGTTGCTGCGGGTCTTTGTAGTCGAACTTGAAGTCGGGAGGGAGTGAATGACCCGGCGCTTTCTTGCGTCCGCCACGTCCGCGCCCGCCAGCTTCAACGTCAAAATCTTGTCGGATATCGTCGCTCATGGGTTAGCCCTCCTCGCGATCGGGGTCAGCGGAGTCCGCTTCTTTGGATTCTTCGCGGGATTCTTCGGCGGATTCTTCGGCGGATGCTTCGGCGGCCGCTTCGGCGGATGCTTCGGCGGTCGGGGCCTCATCCGCTGCGGCCTCAGCGCCCTCTGCAGCGGCCTCGGCTTTGGGTGCCTGTTCTGCCTCCACCGACTGCGGAGGAGCGTCAGAGGGCATCCCACGCGGCGCCCGCGGCACCATGCCTAGACTGCGGGCGCGCTCGAGCTCGGTGTCCTCGGTCAGCTCTTGCTCGTCGACGTGCAGGTACTGCACCTCCTCAGGGTCCACCGCGACCGAAGCTGGGTCGATGTCCTCGGCGAGAAGCACGGTCTGGAATCGCACCACGTCGTCGAGCAAGCGCAGGTTCCGCTCGAGCTCTGCGACGAGGTCATTGAAACCCACGTACTTCAGGTAGACGAAGATCCCGCGGGTGTTCTTCTGGATGGGATAGGCAAGCTTGCGCTTGCCCCAGTTGTCGAGCTTCGTGAGGGTGCCGTCGAGACGCGCGATGACGTCCTTGGCACGTTCGACGATTTTCTCGGCCGCGTCGTGGTCGACGTTGGGCCGGAGGATGTAAATTGTCTCGTATTCACGCGCCCATCGCGTGACGGGCGCTGCCGCTGTGCTTGCCATGTCTCCTCCTGGTCTAGTCGGCCCCAGCGCATGGCTGGAGCGAGGGAGGCCGAGGCATAGCCGATCCTCGCCTCTGCGCCAGTCGTCAGGATCGGCTGTGGTGGCGATTCATCGACTGGCGCGCCCCTTCGCGAACCGCCGTTTCGGCCATGTCGGCGGCGAGCTCGAGGACCATGCCGAGCTCGGCCCGTTCCAAGCTGTTGAAATCACTGAGAACGTAACCCTCGGGGTGTCCTCTGCTCGGTCGTCCGATGCCCACTCGGCAGCGCACGAAGTCTGGACCGCAGTGTTCGACCATGGAGCGCAGCCCGTTGTGCCCGGCAGTGCCGCCGCCGACCTTGATGCGAACCACGCCAAACTCGAGATCGAGCTCGTCGTGCACACACAAGACGCGGTCGACTGGCACCTTGAAGAACCGCATGGCGGCCTGCACGGACTCGCCACTCAGGTTCATGAAGGTCATGGGCTTGAGAAGCAAGAGATCCTGGTCGCCGAGCACGACCTTGGTGAGCTCGCCCTTGAATTTGTCTCGGAAGCTGGGGGCACCGCAGCGCCGCGCCAGCTCATCGACCACCATGAATCCAACATTGTGGCGATTACCCGCGTATTTCGGCCCTGGGTTCCCGAGGCCCGCGATGAGATGCGTGCTCACGGCCGGCCAGCTGCTTAGGTGGCGGCCGTCTCGGGCTCAGCGACAGGTTTCGCGGCTTCAGCTGCCGCGGCTGCGACCGCATCCTCTTCTACTTCGGCGGCAGTGGCCTTGCGCGGCTCCAGGATGATCACGAGGGTGAGCTTGGGTTGCAGGTTGCACTCCACGCCCTCGGGAAATTCGATGTCCTCGACCGAAATCGTGTCTTTGAGAGCGAGATGCGTCACGTCCACATCGATGGACACTGGAATGTTTGCCGGAGTCGCGCGAAGGGGCAGAACACGCCGCGTGACGTTGAGCACCCCGCCTTGAACGACGCCCACCGAGCGGCCGTGTGTGCGGAACGGAACGTTCACCTCGAGCACTTTGTCCTCGAGAATTCGAAACAAATCGATGTGAAGGAGCTCCTGCGTGACAGGATCGGTCGTCAGGTCCTTGACCATGGCCAACTCGTCCTTGCCGTCCAGGGACAGCTTGAACACCACGTTCCGCCCTCGCTCGCCTCGGAGCGCTTTGGTTAGTTCTATGGGGGACAGGGTCAGCGGCGTGGGCTCGACGCCCGGGCCGTAAAATACCCCCGGGACTTTTCCTTCTGCACGCAGCCGACGCGCTGGCCCCTTTCCGCGCCCAGCGCGGACCTCAGCCTGCAACGTCGTCGTTTCCATTCTCAAATGCTCCAATCATACAAACAGCGAGCTCACCGAGTCGCTGTGGTGAATC
>JBARTN010000127.1:0-3869 GCA_049645265.1 Polyangiales bacterium | reverse complement strand
AATAATTCAGAACACGTACGGGATCAATAGGTATGGGACTTCTTCACAGTAGCGATCCCAGTCTGCGCCGTACTTCTCTTTACACCGACTGATGTCCCGTCCCGCGCGGTGCAGAATCATGACCACGAAGAACGTCACGTAGAGATACGGCAAGAAGTGATCAAATCCGCAAATCAGACCCCACGACAAGGCCATCAGAAGGTCCGCCGTGTAGTGGATCTTTCGAGCGTATCGCCACCAGCCATCGACGAGCAGCTTGGACCCGGCCTCGGTATCCAAGTAGCGCGGATCGTGCAGAGTTCCCCAGGGCAGCTGCGGGAACGCCTTGCGTTTCACGTACGATCCGTTGAGCTGCATGCGGAAGCGGTTTCGCTGGCTTTGCGCCGTGTCCCAGACGTAGTACGCGCCGAATAGCAGCACGAAGCAAAAGACGGTGTACGGAACGGAGTGTTCGAACGGCGGTCGCGATGCGATGTACATCGAGCTGAAACAGTACACGAACGGCACGCCAGCCAGGTTCCAGAAGACGAGCATCCAACCCCACTTCTCGTAGAAGATGTCCCAGGTTGTCGGGATGCACTCCTCGCCCTTCATGCAGGCGTTGGTGTAGAGGAAATGGGCCACCACCATGAAGATCATCGGGGTGCTCACGGTGCCATACGTTGCGTATTGGTGCGCGGCGCCGCTTCCCGTGAGCAAGAAGAGGGTCAGCCAGGACACTCGGACCTCCGCCCACATCTTGAGGTCCAATGGGCCGATCCGAGGATTGAGCCAAGCCCCCATGAAGAAGTCGTAGAGGAAGCTCCCCGACATCCGCTCCGCGTTGCCGGTAGCCTTGGCTCCAAAGTAGACGAGGATCGCAACGATGTTCGCGCTGATCATCGCGGTGATCATGAATGCACCAAACTGCTCGTAGATCGTCTCCAGAGGGAAGACTCCGCTGAAGTGCAGAATCGCGACTGCAATCAGCGTGAGGTACCAGGCGGTGATGCCGTTGCATCGGTAGACGAATCGCTTGCCGTTGCGCGACGGGATCGGCAGCCCCTCGATTTCCAATCCCGGCAGGTAGGCCGCCATCAATCCTTCCACGACCAGGAAAGTTCCGTAGATCGCGAACGTGCTCCAAGTCGGCGAGGCGTAAGTGACGATCTGCTCCCAAATCCGTCCGAAGAACGGACCCAGATCCGAGAGTGAGGCAGGATAGAACACGGCTCCGTCGTAGAACCGCCATGCGATCCATAGGTAGAGCATCAAGGCGTGCGAGAGAGTCATGATGAAGGCGGCCCCGAAGGCACCCCCAAACTCGCGCGCCGTTTCCGCGGTGTTGATGGCCGGACGTCGCCCGGTCGCGGCGGCCGGCAAACCGGGCTTCACTGCTTCCTGCACGGTTTCCTCCTGTCTAGCGGGCATTTCTAACCGGCTGAATTCCGGATGTCCAGGGTTGTTCGCGAGTCCTGAGCTAGGCTTCCCCGCGTGGATCGCGGAAGCCTACTGAAGATCGCGTTCGCCGGGCTGTTAGCCGGGGCGATCGCTTGGATCTACGCGAGCGGCGCGTACCAGGAGCTCGACCCTGCCACGATGCGGGTTTGGTTTCGGAAGGCTGGACCCTGGGGCGGCCTGCTCTTCATCGCAGCATACTCGTGCCTACAGCCATTCGGTGTGAACGGACTGGTCTTCCTTCTCAGTGCTCCGCTCATCTGGAGTCCGACCGAGGCGTTCCTGCTCAACTGGGCGGGAACGGTTGGCACCGGGTTGTTCTCTTTTTTCGTCGCACGCTTCGTCGCACGCGATTGGATTCAGCAACGCCTTCCTCCTCGCATTCGCCGATTCGACGAGCGACTCCAAACGAACGGATTTCGAACGGTGTTTCTGCTGCGCCTGATCTTCTATACGACGCCCACCGTGCAGTGGGCATTGGGCGTCTCGCGGGTCGCCTTCGTCCCGTTCCTGGCCGCGACTGTCTTGGGTGTTGCGCCCTTCACCTTGATGACGACTCTGGTCGGCATCCGCGTCGCGGAATGGATCGAAGAGCATCCGGTCGCGACCTGGCCCTGGGACCAACTCTGGCCCATCCTCATCATCGCCGCAGTCGTCGTCGCCGCAATCAGCGTATTCATCCTACGCAAATGGAGAGCCCAGGCCACCGACTGAGCACGCCCGTTCCGAGCCGTTCTCCGATTGTGCGGTTGATCTCGTTGCCTAGGGGGGCGTTGTGCTTTTCGGGGGGGGCTCCAGGGGGTACTCTTCGGTTCGTGGAGCAGTTGCCGGCGCCCGAGCTTCCCCCGTGGATCTCGAAGGAAGTTCCGTTCACCCGATACCGCGTCGCCGTGGGCGACGGGCTGCATATGCATGTCATGGAGACCGGCCGAGGAAGGCCGGTGTTGATGGTGCACGGCAACCCCACTTGGGGTTTCCTCTACCGCAAGGTCGCGATGTGCCTGCAAGGGCAGGGGCTTCGTTTGATCATGCCCGACCTGATCGGATTCGGGTTCAGCGACAAACCCCGCGACTTCGCACTGCACACCATCCGCAACCACAGCAAGTGGCTCGGCTCGCTCATCGACCAGCTCGACCTCCACGATGTGATTCTCGTTTGCCAGGATTGGGGCGGAGCGCTCGGGACACATCCCTTCACCACCCGCCAAGATCGCCTCGGCGGGATGGTCGTGCTCAACACGGTCCTCGATGCGCCGTCGCCCGGCTTCAAACCAACCGCGTTCCACCGCTTCTCGCATTTGCCGCTCGTCAGCGATTTTGCCTTTCGCATTTTGCCGTTGCCACAGGCCGCCTTGCACCTCGCTCAGGGAGACAAGTCGAGCATCCGCGGTAACATCGCGCGCGCCTATCGCTACCCATTTCGAAACATCGGTGATCGGGTGGCGCCTTTGGCGACGGCGCGCATGGCAGTCGATCGCATGGGGCATCCATCGATCCCTGCCCTCGAAGAGTGCGCCGCCTTGGCCGGCAGCTTCGATGGGCCGAAGGCCATGGTTTGGGGTCGACGCGATCCCATCCTCGCCCGTGCGTTGAAGCGCACCAAAGCGCTCCTGGGCGACCCGCCCGTTACCGAAACTCAGGCCGGCCACTTCCTGCAGGAAGAAGTGCCCGAGGAAATCGCGGCAGCCGTGCTCGACGTAAACGGTAGGCTAAGCCGCGCTTCGGCGCAGGCCGCGGAGAAGCAGCCGTAGCGACGCCGTAAACTGCTTTTCCTGGGCGGTTTGCGACGGGATGGTGCCGCCCAACCAGGTCACGAGACCGAAGTAGTGCGTGCTGAAGACCTGCTGTGCGGCTTCCATCGGCTCGATCGATGGGTCGAGCTCTCCGCGTCGCTGTGCGTTCCCCACCAAATTCGCAACTCGCTTCACGAGGTTGAAGGTCCATGCGGCGGACTCGGCGCGTCGCTGACCATCGGTGAATAGCAGTTCCTTGATGAACACTCGGCTCAAGCGCCGTTCTTTCGCGTAGCAGCGGGTCAACACCGAAAACACGTAAGTCAGCTCCTCCTCGAGGGTCGACGCAGTCATCGTTGCGAACGCTTCATCCAGCGCCGTGTCGATCTGACCTTGCATCAAGTAGATCAAGAGGCTGCGCTTCTCTGGGAAGTAGTTGAACAGCGTCCCCGCGGCGATGTCGGCGGCCTCGGCGATCTCTCTAGTCGACGTCGCCTCATAGCCCCGGTTCGTGAACAGTCTCCAACCCGCGTCTTCGATCCGGCGCAGGGTTTCCTCTTTGCGGCGCGCGCGACGGTTCATGCCTTCCACGGGAACGACTCTCGTCTCCCATCCGACCCACACCAAGTTTTCCGCATCGGCCAAACGTTCGGCAGCTCACACAATGATCGGATCCCGAGTGCGCGACACCCGTTCACT
>JBARTN010000126.1:0-4817 GCA_049645265.1 Polyangiales bacterium | reverse complement strand
CACCGGCACCGTTCTCTACGTCGACAAGGGCTACCACGCGATGGCGGCGCCCGCGGACGTCGGCGGCCTGATCGACGCGCTCACTGGCAGTGGGGTCGAAGACTAGGCGGCGACCATCTCGTGTCGCCCGGTCGGACGAATGCTGCTCGTGTCCGAGGCGACTTGCAGCGTTGCCGCGAAGGCGCGCTCGGTTCGGATCCGGTCTGCGAGCCAGGGGTCGAGCGCGCGCATCAGGGCACGCGCAGAAGGGTAACGGGTTGCGGGCGCCCGACTAAGGAGCTTTGCGACCATGCAGTCCATCTCGTCGTCGACGCAGGGCGACAGAACTTTGGCGCGGGGCGCGTCTTCGCGAATGATGCGGCGGAGGACCGCTGTCACGTCGGACCCGGTGAACGGGAGCTTCCCAGTGAGCGCCTCGAACATCGTGACACCGACAGCGAAGAGGTCGGCCCGCGCGTCGACATAGGGGTTGCCGGCGGCCTGCTCCGGCGAGGAATAGCTCGGGGTGCCGTAGACGCGGCCGCGCTCCCGGGCGCGCTCGTCGGCAGGCGCGGATTCTGCGGCGCAGACGCCGAAGTCGAGAAGGTGCACGTCGAGCTCGCCATAGCCACCCCGATTGAGCAGGATGTGCTCGGGCTTGATGTCCCGGTGGACGTAGCCGTGCCGGTGCACGCTGTGCAGGATCGACGCCAGCCGCGCCATGATCACCGAAATCTCGGCTCCGCTGAGTGGTCCTCTGCGCCGCAGATAGGACGACAAGCTTTCGGAGCGCATGTGCTGCATCACCAGGTAAGGCGATTCGTCATAGAGGGTGCCGTGGTCGATCACCGGGACGATGCCCGGGTGAAAAACGCGACGCGCGACCTCGATCTCACGCCGAACGCGGCTCATCAGGTCGGGATTGCCGGAATGAGCCGGTCTGAGCATCTTGATGACGACGCGTTCGAGCGTCGCCAGGCGCTCGGCCTCGAAGACGATCCCAGTGCCGCCGATGCCAATCGTGTTTCCAATTCGATAGTGACCATCGAGAATCTGCCCCCGAAGCTCACTGCGCTCAGCCGATGCCGCCATAGGGCTGAAGGTTCAGGCGGCGGGGTCGTTTCCGTCAAAAAACCTGCGATTCCGGAGCTGCCGGTAAAACATC
Organism: Polyangiales bacterium; assembly: GCA_049645265.1. Lineage (GTDB taxonomy): Bacteria > Myxococcota_A > Polyangia > Polyangiales > Houyiibacteriaceae > SG8-38. The sequence goes on along the minus strand of JBARTN010000126.1, from coordinate 3,673 downwards.
CGGCCGCGGGGCCTCATCAACTGTGATACCGAGTTAACCCGCCACAGGTTGGCGGCGCGCTCAGCTCTGGTCCGCCTTCTCTATCGCCGCTCGAATCTCGGGGACGATTCGCCCTAGGAGCTCGTGCCCGTCATCGCTGTCGGCTTCCAGGATGAAGATCGCGCCCCAGTCCTCCTCGGGGTGAATGAACGATCGTGCACCATAGGCGCCGCTGTCGATCAGCAACCCCGGTTCGGTATCGAACTTCCACCAGCCCATGCCGTAGTTGACCGCTTCAGGTCGCGAGTACAGCGGCACACCCCCCGGCACCAAGTCTTCTTGCATGGCCCGGACCGTTGCGGGCGACAACACTCGCTCCGTTCCGCAGAGGCCGTCACGGAGGTGCATCAGCAACACCTTGCTGTAGTCGTTCACCGTGCTGTACGCGCCGCCGCCCGGACTGGGGTTTTCGGTCTCGGGCAAGTTCGTGGGATCCCCGTCGAACTCCGGTGGGTATTCGTAGTACATCACGTTCCGATATCCGGTGTTTGGAAGCCCGCAGGGCTCGACCAGCTTCTGTCGAACGAGCTCAGCCCAGCTTCTGTTCGAGACGACCTCCGCGACCGCGCCGGCAAGCTGCCACCGGCTATACAGAAAGGCCGTGCCCGGGGGAGTCGCCCCGCTGTCGCTTTCGAAAACGGTGCGGCCGCACTCCCGCAACGTGGTCGTCGGATCACACTCGCAAGGGGTGGGGGGACATCGATCGGGAAATACGATCAGCGGCGTTAGGCCGGCCATCATCGACAGCATCTGGTGCATCGTGACACCGGGGTAGTGGTCACCCCAATCGAGGTACTCCACGATCGGCCGATCGAGATCCAGCAAGCCCTCATCGACGAGCGTCAGAATGATCCCGGCCGACAACACCTTGCCCGTGGAGGCGATCGAGCTGACCCGATCCCGGTCGAGCTCGCCATAGCCCTTCTCGTAGATCTGACCTTCGGCCCCGCGAACGATCGCCAGCGTCACCCCGTTCACCGCAGGGTAGTCCCCCAGGAACTCGTCGACGGTCGTATCCACGTCGCAGAAGTCGTACTTCGCGCTGTGCGGGTTGGCCTCGTAGTCGAGAGGCGCCCAATTGTCGCTTCCAATCGTTTCGCTGCAACCAACCCATGTCGCGGCCCCCAGCGCGGCAACAAACAGAATTCCCAGTAGATAGCGCATGGGCACCTCCCCGCTCGAGCTCAGCCAAATTCGGCTCGGTTCCTAAACTGCAAACTGTGTCGTCGCGAAATCCGGGTCCATACGTAATTCTGCAGCTTTTCGGGGGTCCAACGGCTGCGCAAAGATCGCCGCAACGGTTTGATGGAAGCACTTAGCTTTTCGCCGATCGACTAAGATTCACGCAACCCATGCGCTTGGTGATTGGTCACCGCCACGGCCGGTGGACCATGTTCCACAAGGCGGCGACGAGGTGATCGAGCCGTTCCAAGCACCCGGTTGTGGCGTCCGCGTCGACGTATCCGACTGCGACCGCCACTTCGAGGCAGGCGACGCTTTCCTTGGCGGAGGCCATGGCATCTGTGAGCCGAGCTCCGCGGTTCTTCCCGCGGCTATACATCCCCTCGTTGATGTTAAGCGGCATGCTCATCAAACAGCGCCTGAGCTGCCGAGCTAGATCTTGATCGTTTCGCGCGATGATTCGGTCGATCACCGCAATGTCACACACCGTCTTGAGAGCCAGTTCGTAAGTCTTCATGGAATCTCCTTTGTTGAGACCCAAGTCCCATCGTCGCGCACAGGCCGGGTCAAGGCCGGCGCAGCCGGCGCGAAGCGCGAACCCTTGAGGCGGCCGAGCACGACGATATGGTCCGGGGAGCGCAGAGGAGAGCGTTTCCCATATCGCGTTCGCGTTCACGTTAGGGATCGGGATCGGGATCGGGATCGGGATCGGGATCGGGATCGAGATCGGGATCGGGATCGGGATCGGGTTCGCGTTCGAGATCGAGATCGAGATCGAGATCGAGTTCAGCGCGCTTACCGCGCCGTGCGGAAGCTGTTGATGGTTTCGCGTTCGTCGTATTGGTACGTGAAGCGGGTGGCCCGTCGAAACGGGTCGCTGTCGACGACAATCGGGTACTTGAGGTGATCGATCGCTCCGGCCGGCAGGTGGGGGAGGCCGAGGCGGCCCAGGCCCAGCTTGAACAACATCTCGGGCACGGGTATTGGTCGGCGGCCGGCTGCCCGCACGATGGTCGCGAGCGGCACCGGCGTGGGGCCCGAGACGTTGTAGATGCCGTGCAGCTTGTGGGCGAGCGCAGAGACGATCGCTTCTGCGGCGTCGTCTTCGTGAATGAACTGGAAGAGCGGGTCGAAGCCCATGATCAGCGGCACGTTCGGGCCATGCATGAACGAGGCGAGGGTGCCGTGCTTGCTCGGGCCGAGCGTGTACACGATTCGCAGGACCGCAGTCGCGATTTCCGGGTACCGCCACAGCGCCGAAACGGCGTAGAGGTCCGCCGCCACCAGGTCGGCCAACTCGGGGAACGTGTGAGTGGACATCGGGGGTTCGTCTTCGCTGTGGTAGAGCGCCGAGTCGGCCGCGGCCCCATAAAACGTGTGTCGCCCCACGAAAACCGCCTGCTTCACCCCATAGGAATCGCAGTGATGGATGAAGGCGCGGGTGCCGTACAGGTTAACGCGCATCCGGTCCGGGCTTTGTGTCACGAGGTGGGTGACCGTGGCCATGTGAATCGCGGCGTCCGGCCGATGGGTTCGAAACACGTCTTCTGCGGGCCGCTTGCGGATGTCGGCTTGGAAGATCTCGATCTCTTCGGGGGCGTCGGGCCAAGGTCGGCGGTCGATGCCGATTACCTCGTACCCGTGTCGGACGAGCTTCAGTGCGGTCAAGCGTCCGAGCGTGCCCGATATGCCTGTCACTAGAACCTTCATCACAGCACCAGGTCTTCTTCCGAGATCTCTCTCTCCCGGAGCTGGCGTCCCTGTCGGATCAAGTCGGCGATTCGTTGTTTCACCCGATCGACCATTGCGCACACCGCCTCGTCGCGCTCATGCCCGGTTCCTTCGAAGAACATCGGCTTTCCGTAGAGCAGTTGAAAGCGCGTGGGTTTCGGGATGAGCAGACCCCACTTCGTGATTGGGATGTACGGAACACCGAAGAGCCGGCCGAGCCGTTTGAGATTCGCCACCGTGGGTAGCGCGTCTCCGCCCCCGACGAAGCCGAAGGGGACGATTGGGCTCTTGGTCTCGAGGGCCAGCCGCATGAAACCGGTGCCGAACCCCACCAATGAATCCGCGTCTTTTGCGAGTTTTGCGGTGCCACGTGCCCCTTCCGGAAAGACGAGGATGAGGCGTTCGGCGTTCAAGAGGTGTGCGGCTTGGTCCGGGTTACCCGTGAACTGCCCCATTCTGCTCATGAGCTGCGAGGCCCCTGGAAACTCGTGGATGAACTTGTCGATCATCGCATGGGGAAGCCGTGGCGGCTCCGCTTCGAGCAGCATCGAACCCATGACCATCGCACCATCGATCGCCACGCCACCGGAGTGGTTACCGACGAGCAGCGCCCTCCCCTGCGAGGGCACGTTATCGAGCCCATAGACGTCGACCTTGAAGTAGTATCGATAAATCCAAGCGAACGCCGAGACGAATCGGGTCAAGTCGTTCTTGTCGATTC
>JBARTN010000125.1:0-1890 GCA_049645265.1 Polyangiales bacterium | reverse complement strand
CTTCGGCCTCGTGGCGGGCGTCCGCGCCGATCTTTTTCTGCCCAAGGAGTACATGGACTCGATTGGCACGACGAAGACGACCCTGGTCTACCAGGGGCGGGTGTACACCACGCAGCCGATCGCCAACGTGGGACTGATGTTTGCGGCGACCCCCGAGGGAGACGACGCCGCGCCCAGCAATTGAAAGCCATGGAGCCCCATCGGGTGTATCCTCCGCTTCCATGACGAAGACAAAAGCCCTGCTCATGGGGGTTGGGGTTCTCTTCCTCGCCCTAGTCTTGCTCGTGCTGCTGAACCCGCGAGCCGAGTTCACGCTGGGCGGCGGCTTGGTCAACCTCGGGTATCGCCTGCAGGACCGTCTCAGCAGCTTCGATTTCGTACACGACGAGTCGATTACGCCCGAGCAAATCTGGGAGGAGCTCGAACGCCAAAACGAGCTTGCTGGCGGCGTGCGTGGCCTGTTTCCCAGGACCCCGCGGCATCCCGTCGTGGCGGTTCTCGCTTGTATGGACGGGCGAATCGACGTGAGCGAACTCGTGGGCGATACGCGCCACTATTACTACGTCGTGCGCACGGCGGGCTCGGTCCTCTCGCCGGCCGAGCAAGACATGCTCGAGCTCGCGGTGCTCAACGGGGTGAAGGTCATCGTTCTCACGACGCATACCGATTGCGCTGCAGAGGCCGCCGCGGCCAACCCTGAGCTGAGGGAGAAGTTCCCTGCGCTGATCTCCTTGATGGACGAGCGCGTGAAACGGGTCGACGAGTTCTTGGCCCGGCCGACGATTCGAGACGCAATCGCAGAGGGCAATCTCCTCATCAAGCACGCTCGCATCGACACGACGACCGATCGCCTGGTCGTCGACCTCGAACACCACGACGCGCACTGACGCCTTTGGTTGGACGGCTACCGCGCAGCCATCTCTCGAAGCGCGCGCCAGGCAAGCGCGAGGTTCGGACGCGACGCTTTCCGAGTGTCGACCGGCTGGCCGTCGATCCAGGTGCCCAAGACCTCGATCTCCGCGAGCTCCTCGGGCGGCGTCTCGCGAGGATTCCGGGACAAGATCACGAGATCAGCCGCTTTGCCGGGCTCCAACGAACCGCGGTGTTCCTCGACGCCGAGTTGCCGCGCCGCGTTCGTGGTCATCGCGCGCAGTGCCTGATCGATCGTGAGCCGCTCGCCCGGTCCGACCACGCTTCCGCCTTTGCGCGGAATTCGCAAGATGGCGGTTCGCATGACGCGAAGCGGGCCGATCGGGGTCATCGGATTGTCGCTGTGGAGCGTCGCGCGGTGCCCTTCGCGAAACGCACTGCCCACCGGCATATAGCGTTCAACCCGCGCTCCCACGATTTCGGGTAGGTGATCGCCATAGTAGTAAATGTGATCGGGGAAGAAGCTCAGCTCGAATCCGAGTGCCTTCGCGCGCTGGATTTGTTCTTGGCCGATCAAGGCGTTGTGTTCCAACCGGTGGCGGTGGTCGGGCCAAGGGTGCGCCTGAAGAACAGACTCGGCGGCATCGAGGACCAGCTGAACCGCCCGCTCGCCCTGTGTGTGCACCGCCACGTGATAGCCCGCGCGATGAAATCGGCCGAGCTCATCGGCAAACGCCTCGAGCTCATAGTTGAGCGGACCCATGTGGCCAGCTGGCAGATGCATGCGCTCCCGGGTGAGCGCCGTGTCCTCGTAGGGTTCCGCGAACGCAGCGCCTCCCGTGTACGGCGATCCATCCATCCAGAACTTCACGCCCCGAAGCACGAACCGGCCATCGTGATTCGTCTCGGGACCGGAGTCGAGGTCGAGCTGGGTCGGCAAGCCATAAACGACAGCCCGAACAGGCACGCGCGGGTCCTCCGTCAAGCTCTCGAGCAGGCCGATCGGGTCTTCCGCCCGTC
>JBARTN010000124.1:0-30959 GCA_049645265.1 Polyangiales bacterium | reverse complement strand
GCTCCTTTGTGTCGAGCGTTTCGAGCAATTGGGACTTCTCTTCGACCGGTGCGTCGAGATTCGCGGCCACCAGGTCGGCGAGCTGCCCGTGCTCTTGAATCGAGTCGATGAGAGAGCCGGCCTCGCGCGGCAGCTCAGGCATCAGTTGGATGACTTGCTTGGCAATGTCGCGGAGACTCATCGCGAGCGCTTCGCTCTCGACATCTTCGGCGGCCGGCTCTTCGAGACGCGATACCCGAGCGCGGAGGTAGGGCTCGGAGGTCACCACCTGCTCGACCCTAATGCGCACCAGGCCCTGGAGAATGAGGCTGTAGTTGCCCGAGCTGTGTTTGAGCGCCTTGAGGACGCGCGCCGCCACACCGACTGGGTAGAGGTCGTTCTGGTCGGGATCGTCGGTCGAAGGGTCCCGCTGGGCCACGATCGCAATGATGGGCTGATCGAGGTTCTCGATGTCCTCGACGAGTGCAACCGACTTCTCGCGGCCCACATCGAAGGGCGCCACTGCCGCGGGGAAGAGCACAGCGTTACGAATCGGTAGAACCGGAAGCTCGCTGCCGAACTCGATTTCCCCCGAATCGGGTGGCGGGATCGATGTAATTGTTTCCTCTTCGTCGCTCATGGTGGTGTTCTACTCCAACTCGTACGGAACCCAAGTTTTTCCAATACTGTGGCGAACATAGCCACGCACCAATTTCCTGGCAAGGGTCTCACCTGTGGCGCTGGCCCGGCACGTCAAGGATTGTGGGGGGCACATGCACGATTGAAATCAGGGGGTCCCTGAAATTGGGCTCGGACCGACGGCGATCGGCAATTCGACGGTGCCGAGCTTCCGCCCTCGATTCAGCGCCCGAGCAAGCATGACCCCGCCGCCGGCTCCCGGACGCATCCCCCGCGACGGCTGTTGGCGTCGCCCCGAGTCCTGGTGAGCGCGTTCATCGCGCGGCCGGTTAGAAGCAGACTTGGTTTCGGCCGGCTCGTTTGGCCTCGTACATCTTGTCGTCGGCGGCCTTGAACAGATCCCAGGCGTCTTCGTAGTCCGCTTGCCACTCGGCCACCCCGACGCTCACCGTGATTTCGACCGCTGAACCCTCGAATTCGAAACGGGTGTCTCCGATCAAGCGATTGATTTTCCCGGCGAGGTCTTTGGCGCCATCCAGAGTGACCTCAGGCGTGATCAAGGCAAACTCCTCGCCCCCGATTCGTGCCAGCACATCGTTGACGCGGAGCCTGCCGAGCAGGACGGCGCCGAGCTGCCGCAAGATGGCATCGCCTGCCAAGTGACCGAAGCGATCGTTGACGCTCTTGAAGTGATCGAGATCGAAGATCAGCAGAGAAAAGGTCCGCTTGTATCGTATCGCGCGCGCAACCTCGCGGTCGAGCATCTCGTCGAAGTATCGCTTGTTGTTCAGCTGCGTGAGGCCATCGGTGGTCATGAGCCGATAGATCTCTTCGTGGTATTGGGCTTCTACGTCATCGCCGACGATGAACTTCAAGATCGTGCGCCCGACCTTGAGCTGATCACCGTGTCGAAGCCGACCTTGAGGCTCCACGAGGTCGTCGTTCACGTAAGTCCCGTTCGTCGAGCCGAGATCGCGAACCAGGAACTCTCCGTCCTCGAAGTGAATCCGGCAGTGTTTGCGCGAGACGCTCTCTTGGTCGACGGGAACTTGGCAGTTGGGTGAGCGCCCGATCGTCAAAGGTTCAGTGCCGACCTGCACACGCCGGCCCATCTCATGTCCGTAGATGACGATCAGACAACCGTTCTGGTTTGCAGCACTCGGCGAGCGGGCCTCTCCGACCTCGGTAAGAACCGTTTGACTGGCGCTGGTCGTCTGATCCTTGAAGGGCACGCTTTCAATATACAGCGTACCGGGCCCTGCGTTAAAATGAGCGACACGAGATTGCAGTCACAGCGGACTGATGGCTTTGTTGACCCCCGGAACACGGTTCAATAGCGTAATGGCGTGCACGACGTAATTTCTCACTCCTGGTTGTGGGGGCTGGCGAGCGTCGCCCTGGTTCTCGGTACGCCCTTGGCTCTGACGGCGAGTCCGCCAACTGCGCAACGGACCTCCACGAACGTGGCTCGGGTGGTGACACCCCCGTTCACGGATGTCGATATTTCGAAGGCGAAGCCCGGGAGCGAGGGATGGGTGGTCCCGCGCCGCGACGGAACCCGTGCGGTGCTGACGGTCGACCACGATCTCCAGTCCCATGTTCGAAGCTTGTTCAGTCGATACGATGTTCCGGCAGGTGGCCTGGTCGCGATCGATCCGAAGACCGGACAGGTGCTTGCCTTCGTCGGGTACGAAGCGGGGAAGGGCGACAGCGCCCGGGTGGCGACCGATCCTGGGCCGCCGGCTGCGTCGGTCTTCAAGATCGTCACCGCGTCGGCTTTGCTCGACGCGGGCGTGAAGAGCTCGACCTCGGTTTGCTACGGCGGAGGCATGCGTGGACTGGTGGCGGCCGACTTGGTCGATAGCCCCAAACGCGATCGCTGGTGCGCAACGCTGGCCGACGCGCTTGGCTATTCGATCAACGCTGTGTTCGCGAAGCTGGCGGACCGATACATCGATGAAGCGCGGATGACCCAATACGTTGCGGCGTTCGGTTTTGGACAACGCCTGCCTTTTGATCTTCCCGTGTCGCCAAGCCCGGTGGACGTGCCGGACAGCCGGCTCGAGCGCGCGCGAATGGCCGCCGGGTTCTGGCACAGCCAGCTTTCCCCTCTGCACGGCGCGTTGTTGGCATCGACGATCGCGAATGACGGTCAGATGCCGTACGCGGCCATCGTCGACCGAATCGAAAGCGGCTCGGGTGAGACGCTCTACCAGCACACGCCGCGCAATTTTCGACAGGTCTTGCCGCGGCAGACGGCGCGTCTCACCGGCGAGATGATGACGCGGACGGTGACGAAGGGAACATCCAAGAAGGCGTTTTGGGACGCAAAGGGCCGCCCCTTCCTTCCTGGCATCACCGTCGCGGGCAAGACCGGCACCCTCAGCCGCTACAATCCGCAACGCACGTATAACTGGTGGGTCGGCTACGCACCCGTCGAAGATCCGAAAATCGCGGTCGCCGCGCTCGTCGTCAATGAACCAACGTGGCGGATCAAGGCGAGCTACGTGGCTAAGGAAGCGTTGCGGAACTACCTGCTGCGGTAGCTAGGGAGCAAATACGGCCTTCTAAGGCGTTGCGGTGCCCCACGGCTGAGTTAGGCTGCCGCCCGCTTCACTACCAAGAAAGGTACGCTCCATGTTCCGTAGCATTCGACTTCTGGCGCTAACCGCGCTGACCACTCTCTTCTTGCTCGCTTCTTCCGCCGTGACCGCGCAGGCCCCGGTGCTCAACCGTGTCGTCAAGACCAACACGCTTCGAGTCGGGATGTCCGCGAATCAGCCGCCGCTCAACGTCAAGAGCAAGAGCGGTCAGATGATCGGCTTGGAGGTCGACCTTGCGAACGGGATTGCCTACGCGCTTGGGCTAGAGCTCGAGATCGTGCAGAAGCCCTTCGGTCAGCTTCTCGGCGCGCTCAAGAAGGGCCAGGTCGACATGGTGATGTCGGGCGTCGACATCACGGCGGCCCGCACCAAGGACTTCCTATTCGTCGGCCCGTATCTCTTGTCGGGAAAGTCACTGGTGACCACCTCGAAGGCCCTGGCGGGCGCGGACACGGTGGACGACATCGACCAGCCCAATGTGACGTTCGTTGCCTTGAAAAGCTCGACCAGCCACGCCTTCGTCAAGAAGAACCTCCCGAAGGCGAAGCTCGTCGCCGTAGACAACTACGAGAAGGGCATTGCGATGGTCATCGAGGGCAAGGCGAGCGCGATGATCGCAGACATGCCGGCCTGCGCCTTGGCTGTCCTCCGCAATCCCGACGCCGGCCTCGTCACCCTGGCAGAGCCGCTTTCGGTCGAGCCGATGGGAATCGCGGTGTCTGCAAAGGACATGCGCTTCTACAACCTGATTGATAACTACATCGAGGCGATGGAAGCCACCGGCATTCTCTCGGCGCTTCGCGCGAAGTGGTTCGAGGACCCGAGCTGGCTCGAAGAGCTGCCGTAGCTCCCAACCATACAATCGGAGAACGGCTCGCGACGGGCGTGCTCGGTCGCGCCCCTCCCTCCATATCCATTCAATAGGAGAACGGCTCGGGATGGGCAGCACAGGGAGTGGGGGGCGAGGCCAGTCGTACGGTGTCTTAGGGAGACAGCCGAGCGGGTACCCCGCTCCCGAGCACGCCCGTCCCTAGCCGTTCTCCGATCGTATGGTTGATCGTTCCCAGGGCGAGGCGTTTTTCCGCGCCTCGGCATGACTAGTCTTTGTTCCGAACGATGAAGGTGTTCATGCCTTCTTCCCGTTCGAACGTCGTTCGATAATCTTGCGCGTCTTGTCGTGATTCGAAGGGCCCGATGCGCACGCGCCAGTGGGTGCCGCGGTCCTCGACGGTTCCGGTCGTGACGTATGCTGCGTGTCCGCGCTTGCGTAGGGCGCTGACGAACACCTGGGCTTCGTTGGCGTCCCGGTAGCTGATGACTTGCAAGGTGTAGCGGCCTTCGTGCCCGGCCGGCGCGGAGATGGTGTTTGTAGGAACCGTGGCGGCGACGAGCGGGTCGCGTACGGCGGCCATCTCGACGACCTTTCGGTCGGGGCCCGCGGTGACCGATGCCGGCAAACCCGCTGCAATGTCGGAACGCGGTGGAGGCTTGGTCAGCGGATCGAGGTGTGCGAACTCGGCGGCTGCGGCAGCCATGGCAGCGGCGACTTCCGGCCGCGTCTCGCTCACCAGGGTCGTTGGGAAGCTCAGGGTCTCGGGGTCGATCGCGGGTTCGGCGACGGGTTCTTTCCGCGCGTCTGCGGCTTCGTCTCCCGCTTCGGCTTCCTCGGCGATGGCCAACATCTGCAGGGGGTCTTGGGGTTCGGGCTCGGCGCCATCCGGCAGGGCCGCGACTGCAGCCACCACGACGGCGATCGCTGCCACTAGGCCGACACCCGACAGCGCCAAAACGCCTCGCCCTTCGCTCGACGATCGCTCTTCGATCCGATCCAGATCGCGCATTGCAGTGTCCATTTTCCGTTCCGTTCCCGCCCTGCTCTGTGGTTTACGAAACTTCCTCGGAAGCAGCCAATAAACAGCAGTTCAGAAGCCCTGAGGGCGCGTGCAGGGGACCTGCGCACGTGGTAGCTTCGCGCCGGCGTCGCAGCTTTGGGGAACGGCGCGTGGGAGCAGTAGTTCATGGCGGAATCTCCACAGAAGCATCCGGTCGCCCTCGAAGACGAGATGAGGCGCTCGTACCTCGATTACGCGATGAGCGTGATCATCGGGCGAGCGATTCCGGACGTCCGGGACGGTCTGAAACCGGTCCACCGACGCATTCTCTACTCGATGCACGAGCAAAAGGTGCATTGGAACGGTGCGTACCGGAAAAGCGCCCGCATCGTCGGTGACGTGCTCGGCAAGTATCACCCCCACGGGGATAGCGCGGTCTACGATGCGCTCGTTCGTATGGCGCAGGATTTCTCCATGCGTTACCCGCTTGTCGACGGGCAGGGGAACTTCGGGTCCGTCGATGGCGATCCGGCCGCGGCGATGCGCTACACCGAGGTTCGGATGCACCGCCTCGCTTCGGAGCTCCTCGCCGATATCGAAAAAGAAACCGTAGACTTCGGCCCAAACTTCGACGACTCCGAACGTGAGCCACTCGTTCTGCCGAGCCGGATTCCCAATCTGCTGATCAACGGCTCGGGCGGCATCGCCGTCGGGATGGCCACCAACATCCCCCCCCACAATCTTCGGGAAGTCATCGATGCCACCGTGCGACTCATGAAAGACGCCGAGCTCAGCGTCGACGACCTCATGCAGGACGACGACGAGACGGGGCGGCTTGGGGTGAAGGGCCCGGACTTCCCGACGGCGGGGTACATCTACGGCCGGGCGGGCATACACCTCGGATACCGGACCGGGCGCGGGCGCATCGTGATGCGGGCCCGGGCGAACATCGAGCAGCTTCCTGGCAAGGGTGACCGCGAGATGATCGTCATCACCGAAATCCCGTACCAGGTGAACAAGGCGGAGCTTCTGAAGAAGGTCGCCGACCTGGTCCGCGACAAGCGGCTCGAGGGCATCAGCGACATCCGCGACGAGTCGGACCGCGACGGCTTGCGGGTGGTCATCGAGCTCAAGCGCGACGCTCACGGCGAAATCGTGCTGAACAAGCTCTACCAAATGACGGCGCTTCAGAGCACCTTTGGCTACAACTGCCTCGCCATCGTGAAACAGCGTCCCGAGGTCCTCGACCTACGGACCGCGTTACTTTACTTCATCGACCACCGACGCGAGGTCGTCGTTCGCCGGACACGGCACGACCTGCGTCAGGCTACCGCCCAGCGAGAGCTCATTGAAGGCCTCGGGATGGCGGTCACGGACATCGATCTGGTGGTCAACACCATTCGGTCCTCGAAAGATCCCGACGAGGCGCGCGCGCGGCTGATGAAGCTGCCGCTCACCGGCCTCGAAGAGTTCGTCAAGCGCGCCGGCCGTCCCGAAGCGGAGATCCAAGCGGCCAAGGCGCGAGGCGAATACTTGCTCTCCGAGCGGCAGGCCAAGGCCATCCTCGAGATGCGGCTCTCCCGTTTGACCGGTCTCGAGCGGGAGAAATTGGCGACGGAGTACGGCAGCCTCAGCGACTTGATCGGCGAGCTCGAGGCCATCCTTGCGAGCAAGAAGCTTCTCGACGAGGTCATCGTGACGGAGCTGGATGAGATCCGCGAACGCTTCGGAGACGCACGGCGGACCGAAATCGTCGAAGCCGAAGGCGACATCTCGATCGAGGACCTCGTCCCCGACGAGGAAGTGGTCGTCACGGTCTCGCACGCTGGCTACGTGAAGCGTGTTCCGCTCAGCGAATACCGGGCTCAGGGTCGCGGCGGCAAGGGCCTCCGGGCCATGGATACCCGCGATCAGGACTTCGTGAGCTGGGTCTTCGTCGTCAACGCCCACGCAAACGTTCTGTTCTTGAGCGACAAGGGTAAGGCGTACCTCAAGAAGGTGTATCAGATTCCCGAAGCCAGCCGCGCGGCGAGGGGAAGGGCAGTCGTCAATCTCGTTGGCATGGAGCCCGATGAGCGGGTCGCCGCCATTCTTCCAATCCGCGAGTTTGTCGATGAGGGGTACCTATTGACGTGCACGCGAGGAGGCCGGGTGAAGCGAACCAGTCTGAGCGCGTACGAGAACATTCGTCAGACGGGGATCATCGGCGTTGCCATTGGCGAGGGCGACGCGTTGCTGGCCGCCCGAATCGTGACCCCGGCCCAGCACGTGCTCATTGGCACGTCCCACGGCATGAGCATTCGCTTCCCCATCGAAGACGTCAGGCCGATGGGCCGAGACTCGATGGGCGTAAAGGGCATCGACCTTCGTGAAGGCGACTTCGTGATTGGCATGGATATCATCGAGGACGAAAGTCAGCAGCAGGTTCTCACCGTGAGTGCGAATGGCTACGGCAAGCGGACCAAGGTTTCGGACTGGCGCATCCAGAACCGAGGGGGCAAAGGCATCATTGGAATGGACACCTCCGAGCGCAACGGCGCTCTGGTGAAGCTCCGCCTCGTGTCCCCGGAGGACCAGCTGATGGTGATCACAAACGGGGGACAGGTCATTCGCACCCGGGTGAGCGAGATTCGCGAGACCGGCCGCAACACGCAGGGCGTTCGCGTGATCCGCCTCCGAGATGACGAGCAAGTCGTCGACGTCGAGCCAGTGGCCGAAGGCGAAGAGGTGGACGAGGAGGTCGACGAGATGGTGGACGTGGAAGAACCCCAAGAACCCCAAGGGAATTAGCCCCAGCCCGACTGGAAATGTGTAATCCCGAGAACAACACGCTATCCTTGTGGGAGCTTTTTTGGGGAGTGTTTTGCGAGGGGTAGGGGAGTGTGAGTAGCGGACCCGTCATCGGGATCGACCTAGGTACGACCAACTCTGTGGTCGCCGTTGCAGACCAGTCGGGAGGGCGGGTTCTGGCGGACAGCGACGGAGTGACGTTGACCCCGTCGGTCGTTTCATTTCATCCAAGTGGCGATGTGTTGGTGGGCACGCCTGCGAAGGAGCGGCGCCTGCTCGATGCAAAGAACACCGTCTACTCCATCAAGAGGCTGATCGGTCGTCCGTTCAGCAGCTATGAGGTCAAACACGCGCAAGAGCGGTTTGCGTTCGAGCTTTCGGAAGGCCCCAGCGGAGGTGTGCTGGTCGCAGCGCGCGGCGAGACTTACACGCTCAGTGAGATCAGCGCATTTGTCCTCCGACATGTCCGAAAGGTAGGCGAACAAGCGCTGGGCAAAGAGTGCGGCAGGGCGGTCGTCACCGTGCCCGCCAACTTCAACGAGCTGCAACGAAGCGCGACCAAAGCGGCAGGGCGCGTGGCCGGTCTCGACGTGCTTCGCATCGTCAACGAGCCAACCGCAGCGGCGCTCGCGTACGGCTACAACAAGACCTCGACGGAGCGGGTCGCCGTGTATGATCTCGGTGGCGGCACGTTCGACATCACCATCCTTCAGCTTGCCGGAGACGTGTTCGAAGTGCTCGCAACGGCGGGTGACACGTTCCTCGGCGGTGATGACGTCGACACGGAGATCGCAGACCACATGATCGATCGCTTCCTCGAGACTCATCGCTATGATGTGCGGCAGGACGTTCAAGCCTACGAACGGCTCAGGGCGGCTGCAGAGTGGGCGAAAATCCAGCTTTCGAGCAAGACCGATATCCAGCTCTGCGTCGAAGAGCTGGCCTACGGCGATGGAGGTGCGGCGCTCAACTTGGACTACGCGCTGACGCGCCAGCAGCTCGAGCACATGTGCCAGCCCCTGGTGGCGCGGACCTTCGACGTCTGTGAAGATGCGATGAAGGCCGCAGGCTTGCGTCCCACTCAGTTGGACAACGTCATTTTGGTTGGCGGCTCGACGCGGATTCCACTGCTTCAACGAATGGTCGCCGAGTACTTCGGGCGCGAGCCGCGGGTGGACATCGATCCCGACTTGGTCGTCGCGCAGGGCGCAGCGCTTCACGCGCAGTCGCTCTCCGTCCCTGCTCGGAAAGCCCCGTTCGCCAAGGTCTCGCTCAAGAAGGTTGCGCAATCGAGCGGCGACCCGCTCGGCATTGCGGGCGGTGCGGACGTCGATGAAGAGATCACCAACGTCGGAAATCGCCGGCCGCTTCCGCCGCTTCCACCGCCGCCCGTCGCCCGGGCAGCGCGCAAGGCGACTCTGCCTGGACAGGCGCCTCCTCCTCCTCCTCCTCCCGTGTCGCTCGCGGACGACGGTCTGCTCGACGCACCCACGCGTGCTCGCGAGCCGCGGTTCACGGAGCAGCCCACGCAGGTGGGCCCGCTCGATTTCAACCCCTCGACCACGGAGGACGCCTCCGGTCTCCTGATGCAGATCGGGCTCGAGGCCGAGGACGGGTTCGACACCCCGGATGAAGAGCGCTCGTCGCTCATGATGGAGCTTGGAGACGATGCGTTCGGTCGCGACTCGGTCCCGATGGACGATGCCTCGCACGCCGATGTGGAATTGGAGCTTGGAAGCCAGGCCCCGGCGATGCTCCGTGCTGCGCTCGACGAAGAGGTCGACACCGTCACGGGCGCGATTGCCGCGGTCGCGTCGCCCGAGACGGTTCCGCAGGCGCCGCTGCTCCTCGATGTCACGCCGCTCTCGCTGGGCGTTGAGACCGTCGACGGCTACTGCGAGCGAATCATCCGCCGCAACTCGGCGATCCCCGCCGGCCAAACCAAAATGTTCACCACGGCACGCGATCGGCAGGAGACCGTCGTTGTTCGCATCTGCCAGGGCGAGGACCGCAGAGTCTCTGCGAACCAGCTCCTTGGCGAGGTAGTGCTCGACGGGCTGCGCTCGGCGGCTCGCGGCAAGGTTCAAATCGCGGTTCGCTTCATGATTGACGCTGACGGCACACTCCAGGTCAGGGCACAAGACGTTGGAACGGGCCAGCAACAACAGATCGCCATCAAGCTCATCGGTGAGCTCCCCGAAGAGCAAATCGAGCAACTTCGCGAACGCCACGAGGCGAAGCTCGGAGGCTGAGCAATGTCGGACGCGGCAGATCGTTTAGACTACTACCAGGTCCTGGACATCACCCCCGTTGCGAGCGCGGACGAGATTCGCACAGCCTTCCATCGTTTTGCGCGCGACCATCATCCGGACAACTTCGTCGGCTCGCCTGAAGAGGCGGCGCGACACACGGAGTTCTACCGGCTGGGAAGCGAGGCATACCGCGTCCTCCTCGATCCCATGAAGCGCAAGCTTTACAACGAAGGTCTCGAGAAGGGCGCGCTTCGCTATTCCGAGGATCGCACCGAGGAGAAGCGCCGGACGATCAGAGTGCCGGGCGGAGTCACGTTGCGCTCCGGCAAGGCACGGGCGTTCTTCTCGCGCGCCCACCGAGCGATCCAGTCCGAGGACTGGGCTCAAGCGAAGCTCAACCTCCAAATGGCGATTCAGAACGAGCCCGACAACGACGACCTCAAGGCCAAGCTCGAAGAAGTTCTCCAACGGATGAAGTCCCGCTAGTTTGGTAGCCTGGAAGGATTTCCGGGCTATGGTAGCGGCGTCATGGGACGAACAGCGACGATAGAACGTCGAACCAAAGAGACGGACATCCGAGTGGTGCTCGATCTCGACGGCAGCGGCCAATACCAAGTAGAGACTCCGATCGGGTTTCTCACGCACATGGTGGAACAGCTCGCCAAGCACGGGCTCTTCGACCTCGAGGTGCGCGCCCTCGGCGATACGCACATCGACGGGCACCACACCACCGAGGATCTGGCCATCGCGCTGGGGCAGGCGTTTGCCATCGCCCTAGGCGACAAGACCGGCATTCGTCGTTTCGGTTCTGCGACCTTGCCGATGGATGAAGCCTGCGTCACCTGCGCCCTGGATTTGTCGGGTCGTCCCTACTTCGTTTGGGACGTCACGCTTCCAAAGGCGAAGATTGGTGACTTCGATGCCGAGCTCGCCGAGGTGTTTTTCGAGGGCTTCGCGCGCGGGAGCCAAAGCAACTTGCACATGCGCCAACACGCCGGCGAGAATCTCCACCACGTCATCGAAATCAGCTTCAAGGCTTTTGCTTGCGCGCTTCGGGAGGCGACCGAAATCGACCCTCGGGTCGTGGGTGTGCCCTCGACCAAGGGCACGTTGACCGAATGACTACAGGCCGGGTAGCGATTGTCGATCTTGGCCTTGGTAACTTGCACAGCGTGGCCAAGGCATTTGAGCGCGCTGGTGCGAATGCCGAGCTGAGCTCGGATCCGGATGTCCTGCTGCGAGCCGATCGCCTGGTGATGCCGGGGCAGGGCGCCTTCAAGGAGTGCGCGCATGCGCTGGCAGGAGAGATCGGCGAGGCGGTGCGCGCCTGGATCGACAGTGGTCGCCCCTATCTCGGTATTTGCCTCGGGATGCAAGCCTTGTTCGAAGAGAGCGAAGAGGCGCCTGGGGAAAAGGGGCTAGGCATTTTCCCGGGAACCGTGAACCGCTTCGCGACCGACTTGCGCGATGCACTGGGGCACAAGCTGAAGGTGCCGCACATCGGATGGAACCAGATCGAAAGCCGACACCCGGTGTTCGAGAACGAGGAATGGTATTACTTCGTTCACAGCTACTACTGCGTCCCAGCCGACCAGAGCCTCGTGGTCGCCACGACGGACTACGGGGGGCCGTTCTGTTCGGCCATCGCTCGAGACAACGTCCTGGCGTGCCAGTTCCACCCCGAAAAGAGCCAGCATGCCGGTGCCCGTTTGATCGGACACTTCCTCGGAGACGTCGCGTGGAGTTGATTCCAGCGATCGATCTGCTCGACGGTAAGGTCGTACGGCTGCACCAGGGCAAGTATGATCAGGTTACGGTCTACGACGACGACGCGGTTGCCATGGCAAAGCGATTCGAGGATCAAGGCGCCCAACGGCTCCACGTGGTCGACCTCGAAGGCGCGCGCCGAGGCCAGCCCGCGCACGTTCCGATCATCCAACGCATCCTTCGTCAGACGAAGCTCCAGGTTCAAATCGGTGGGGGTGTCCGCAACGAAGATGTTGCGGCGCAATGGATGGATGCTGGCGCAGCTCGTGTCGTGCTCGGCACCGTGGTCGTGAAGGCGCCGGATGTCGCCCGGGCGATCTGCGAACGCTATCCTAGAGGTGTCGTGATGGCACTCGATGCGCGCGACGGGAAGATCGCCGTCGAGGGCTGGCAGGAGCAAAGCGCGCAAGACGTCACGGAGCTCGCCAAGGAGGTCGATGGCTGGAACATCGGAGCCATCCTATTCACCAACATCCACAAGGACGGCACGCGCGAGGGGCCGGACGTCGAAGGCACTGCCGGCTTGCAGTCGCAGGTCGAGACGACCGTGATCGCGTCGGGCGGAATCGGCTCGCTCGATGATCTTCGCGCGCTCTCGTCGGCGGGCGTTCGCTCGTCCGTTTGCGGACGCGCGCTCTACTCGGGCGCCTTCACCCTGTCCGAAGCCTTCGCGGCGCTGGAGGAGGCCTGATGCTCGCCAAACGAATCATCCCCTGTCTCGACGTCAAAGAAGGGCGCGTCGTCAAGGGCATCAACTTCGTTGGACTTCGGGATGCGGGCGATCCGGTCGAGTCAGCGCAGCGGTACAGCGCCGGCGGGGCTGACGAGATCACCTTCCTCGATATCACGGCATCGCACGAGAATCGCCGGACCCTTTTCGACCTGGTCGACCGCACGGCGTCGACCGTCGCGGTCCCGCTCACGGTTGGCGGGGGCGTTCGAGAGCGGCGCGATGTGAGTGAGCTCCTCCATGCTGGGGCGGACAAGGTTTCGATCAACAGCGCCGCCGTATCGAACCCGAACTTCATCAAAGAGATGGCCGAGGCCTACGGCTCGCAGGCGATCGTGGTCGCGATCGATGCAAAGCGGGTCCCAGGCGAGACCGAGAAGTGGACGGTCTATACGCACGGCGGAAGGCGGGACACCGGGCTCGATGCGATCGCCTGGGCCCGGCAGATGGCCGACTATGGCGCCGGCGAAATCCTCCTGACCAGCATGGACCGAGACGGGACTCAGGACGGCTACGATTTGCTGTTAACTCGCGCAGTTGTGGACGCAATCTCGATTCCGGTTGTAGCTTCGGGGGGAGTGGGGACCCTTGGGCACGTGCATGAGGGCCTGGCGGCCGGCGGAGCCGATGCGGCGCTTGCCGCTTCTATCTTTCACGACGGTCACTACACTGTGGCCGAGGTCAAGGAGTACCTGCTCGACCATGGGGTTTGTGTGCGCCCGCCAAAGCGGGATTGAGGGGTAGCGATGGGCAGAGACGTCGGCGTGGACCAACTGGTGCAGGAGCTGGAGCGGCGCGGCGATCGACTCCCGTTCGAGATCGGTGCCTTCGTTGCTCTCGAGGCTTGCGAGGGTCTCCTCCTGGAGTCCGTGAGGCTCGACGCGGATGACGTCCGGGTGACCGTGGATGGCTCCGTGGTCGTGTCCAACGAGGCGGAGCGGGCGGAGCCGGACGAGGCTGCCCGTTCTCTGGTCTCTGTTCTCGCCCGGCTGCTCGTCGCGGCAGGCCCCGGCGTGCCACCGCATCTCCTGCAGCTCGTCAAAGACGGTAAGACAGGGCACAACCCTCACGACCTTCGGCATCTGCACGATGCCATCGAGGCCTCGCTCATCCCCATCAACCGCGGCGCATCCCGACGCGTGCTCGCTCGCCTCGTTCGCGAGAGCGACCGGCCGCCAGCACCTGAGCCCGTTCGAGTCGATCCACGCGAGCTCGACACGGAGCTCCAGGAGTTGTTGCGCGATCCTGCGACGAGGACCCTGGAGCCCGCGCATGCGGGGTCGCGATCGGAAGAATGGAACGCGGAAGAGCCGATCACGGAGCAAATCCGCATCCCGAGCGCGTTGACTCGGGAGGGTGACCTCCATGACCAACCCGAAACGATGCCGGTTCCGCCTTCGCGACCCGCGGTCGCACGGAGCTCGGCGTCCGTCCCCGATCTGAGGCCGCCGTCGGTACCGGACACAGCCGCTGCGGTTGCCGAGCTTCCGAAGCAGCCGCCGCAACCGGGGCCCGAGCCCATTACGGCGACGATTCGAAAGTGGTCCCGCGAGGAGGAGACGGAGTCAGGGTCAGCGCCAGCGTCAGCGCCAGTGTCAGGGTCAGGGTCAGCGCCAGCGTCAGTGCCAGTGTCAGCGTCAGTGCCAGCGTCAGCGCCGGTGCCAGCGCCGGTGTCAGCGCCGGCGTCGGCGACCGGGAGAGTGTCCGAGACCGGCATAGCGACCGAGTCCGTTGCCGGGTCCGCGACCCTCTTGGAGACCCCGACCGAGTCTGTGTTCGGGGCCGGGTCCGTGTCCCACGCCGACTCCATTCCTTCGCCGTTGCGCGTGAGTGAGTCCGCGGCTGCGCCCGAGCCCGCGTACGATAGGCCTTCGATCGCCGTTTCTCAGCCCCCGAAGCGCCGGGGCGGCTTGGGGGTTTTGATTGTTGCCGCGGTCGTGGGCCTCAGCCTCTACGCGCTCATCAGCTCGGGTGCCCTGGACGCGCTGCGTCGGCCAGCCGCGGCCCCAGCTGCGTCGGTGACGCCTGGCATCATCGACGTCACCGTCACGCCCAGCGATGCGCAGGTCTTCGTCTTCGTTGGACGAGGTCCGGCGATTGCCGACGGGCTAGCGGTCGATGGCGATCACGAGTTCATCATCTTCGACCGCGGGCTTCGCCCGTCGAGGGCTATCGTTCCCCATGGTGCAAGGTGGACGACCACCGAAGATGGCTTGATCTATGAGCTCGCGATTCAATCCGACGCGGCCGTCGATCCATCGGATGAGCTCAATTTCGGCGACGCGAAGACCGAGCAGGCTTCGGTCGACGCCGGGGAGAGGGGTAGGGTCCGCGTCATTACAAATCCGCCCGGCGCAAAGGTGTATCGCTACCTGGGAGTTGGGCCAAGCGTACGAATCCCCGCGACTTCGATTCACGAGGGCCAGGAAGTTCTGGTCTTTCGTCCGGAGCACGAGACCCGCCGCGCCGTGATCGGGCCCAGCGACTGGCAAGTGGCGGAGGGCCAGACGGTTCAGAGCGCCACCTTGCAAATCGAGCTGCCCTTGCTCCCGAAGTCAGCTGCTCCGGAAACGCCTGAGAACGGACTCGACTTCGCTCCGAATCGACTCGAGCCGTGACTCGGTGTCCGCTTCGAAGCGGAGGACCAGGACCGGCTGCGTGTTGGACGCGCGAACCAGTCCCCAGCCTCCGTCGAATTGGATGCGCGCGCCGTCGATGTCGATCAGCGCGTGTGTAGGCCGGTAGTGGTCGACGATCTGCTGAACCAGATCGAACTTAGCGGCGTCGTCGCAATCGACGCGAATCTCCGGCGTGGCGAATGTCTGAGGCACGTCGGCCAGCATCTCGTGAAGCGGCACCTCGCTCCGAGACACGATTTCTAGAATTCGGAGCGTCGCATAGATCGCGTCGTCAAAGCCGTAGTAGCGATCCGCAAAGAAGATGTGCCCGCTCATCTCCCCGGCGAGGAGGGCATTCTCTTCTTTCATCTTGGTCTTGATCAGCGAGTGACCCGTCTTCCAAAGCACGCCCCGTCCGCCGTGGGCTTCGATGTCGTCGTACATCGTTTGCGAGCATTTCACTTCGCCAATGATCGTCGCGCCCGGGTGCATTTTTAGCAGCGCGCGCGAGAGGATAATCATGAGCTTGTCCCCCCAGATAACCTCGCCGCGCGCGTCGACCACTCCGACGCGGTCCGCATCGCCGTCATAAGCGAAGCCGAGCTCGAGCCCATCTGTCACGACACGCTCGATGAGCATCTCGAGCGTTTCCGGATCTGTCGGATCGGCGTGGTGAACGGGAAAGGTGCCGTCCATCTCGCAAAGCATCGCCACGGGGTTGAGCCCGAGCGCCTTCGTCGTTTCGAGGGCAAGGGGGCCGCCCGCACCGTTTCCTGCGTCGATCGCAAATCGGATGTCACGCCGCCCGAGCTGGATGTCGCTCTGTGCCTTCTTCACATAGGCCGGCGTCGGGTCGATGGTCTCCATCGTGCCGCCTGGAGCGCGGTGGAAGCGTTCGCTCTCCACGACAGTGCGGAGCTCGTCGATATCGTTGCCGTACAGCGAGCCCTTTCCCACCATCATCTTGAAGCCGTTCTCGTCCGGAGGGTTGTGGCTTCCGGTGATTTGAACGCCGCCGTCGAGGTCGAGCTCATGCACGGCGAAGTACAAAAGCGGCGTGGGGCCGACGCCGATGTCGACCAGCTGAAGGCCGGTTTCGATCAGCCCGGCGCAAAGGGCTTCGTGCAGGCGTGGTGAGCTCAAGCGGCAGTCTCGTCCGACTGCGATTCGCTGCAAGCCTCGCTTCGCGAAGAAGGTGCCGAGGCTCAGCCCCAACGCTCGCACGAACGTGTTGTCGAAATCGCGTTCGGCGTGTCCTCGAATGTCGTACTGACGGAAAACGTGTGGATTCATGAAATCACTGCCTGTGGTCGCCTCGTTCACGAAGGGCGGCGACGACTTCACGCACGTCTTGGGCGCGTTCCCTCGGGACGATCAGAAGCGCGTCACCGGAGTCCACCACGACCAGATCGTGGACGCCAATCAGTGCAATGAGCTTGCCATCGGGCGCCTCGACGAAATTTCCGCTGGCGTCGACCGCGATGCCGCCTTCGGGCAGGACGTTGGCGTGCTCATCATGGGGCGCGAGCTCCCATGCCGAAGTCCAGCTCCCGAGGTCGGACCATTCAAACGAGCCAGGCACGACGCTGACTGCGCTGACCTTCTCCATGATGCCGTGGTCGATGCTCACGGCCGGCAGCGTTGCGTAGGTTTCGTGCAGCAGGGCCGCTTCGTTGCCCGCTCTTGCGGCCTCATCGTAGCGCTGCAGCTCCTGACCGAGACCGGGAAGGTGTTGATCGATCGCTTCGAGAATTCGAGACGCGAGGAAAAAGAACATCCCACTGTTCCAGAGGAAGTTCCCGTTAGCGACGAACTGCTCGGCACGCTGGCGATTTGGCTTTTCGACGAAGCGCCGGGCTCGAAAGACCCCTGGGTCGAGCTCCGAGCCGACCTCGATGTAGCCATAGCCGGTTTCCGCTCTCGCAGGGCGAATTCCTATCGTGACGTAGTCGCCGTGTGTCGCGGCTTCAAGCCCGCGCCGCAGCGCGTCGACATAGGCGTCGGTTTCGCGGATGTAGTGATCGGCTGGAAGGACGGCCATGATCGCGTCCTCGTCGAGTCGCTTCACGTGGGTTGCCGCCCATCCGATACAAGGAGCTGTGTTGCGTCCCACCGGCTCGGCGAGGATCTGATGAGGTTGCAGCTCGGGAATCTCTCGTTCGACCTGCTCGCGGAGCTGCTCCGAGGTGACGACGAACGTGCGTTCCGCGGGGAGCACGTCCCAAACGCGCTCAGCGGTCGCTCGAAGCAAGGAACGCTCATCGGGGCCGAGGGCGAGGAACTGCTTGGGCCGGTTGCCTCGCGAAAGCGGCCAGAACCGCGTGCCGGAGCCTCCCGCCATGATGACCGCATATGCTTTTTCGCTATTCGTCATGAGCCAGCACCTGCCTCAGCGCGTAACCAGGAAAAATCCGAGAGGCACCAGGTAAATCGCGAACGTCCACATCCGTCCGACGAGAATGATCTCGCGGAGGATAACAAGCGAGAAGTATCCCGTCACCAGGGCCGTCGCACCTCCAGCCCAGGCCCCGAGTCCGAGTGACCCGAGCCCGTCGGCGCCGCTCGCCTCGAAGGCCGCCGCGCCGACGATGGCCGGCAGCGAGACCAGAAATGAGAACCGAAATGCCGCGTTGCTCTGGACCCCAAGAAGCATGGCAACCGCGATCGTGACCCCGCTCCGGCTGACCCCAGGGAGAACGGCCACCCCTTGAGCGAGTCCGATGCCGATCGCCTGAGGCCAGGAAACCTCGTCGCTCGATCCTCGCGCAACGCCGCTCGCGAGCAGGAAAGCCGCCGAGATCAGAAACCCATAGCCGACCAGTCGAAGATCTGTGGCGAAGGCCTCGGCCGTGTCGCGTAGAAACAGGCCAAGTGTAGCGGTGACGAGAGTGGCGAGCAGAATCCCGACCAACGTGCGGCCCTCCTGGGTCCTGACAAAGCGCTCGGGTTTGCGTATCGCGGCGCCTGCTTCCCGGATCAAAGCTGCGATGTCTCGTCGAAACAGGAGGACCGTGGCGAGCAATGTGCCCAAATGAAGGAGAATGACGAGCGCGAGTGAGCTCTCGCGGATGTCGAAAAAATGCGCACCGATGGCGACGTGTCCGCTACTCGACACGGGCAAGAATTCCGTCAGCCCCTGCAATGCGCCCAGTGCGGCCGCCGTTAGCGCATCGATCCCCTCAGACAAGTGGCAAGCCATAGCGGTTGTCGTGCATCGCTGCAAGGACCGCGGGTTCCGGCTCTTTTGGGCATGGGGCGATGGCTGTTTAGTTCTGCTTCGACTACGATTCGCCCGGCTTCATGCGAGAGACGTGGAACGCGGCCCGGGTTGGCCTGATGGTGGTTTTAGGACTCATCGTCACCTTTGCTGTCTACCATTACGTCGACGAGCGATCGTCCACGGACTCTGGCTACGGGGTGTATGCGTATTTCGAGGATGTTCAGGGGCTGGTCGCCAAGTCTCGGGTCTTGGTTGCCGGCATTCCCGTCGGCTACATTTCCTCGATCCGGCTGGAGGGCAACCGCGCTCGGGTTGACCTCCGCATCGAAGCGCACCTCACGCTTTACGAGGATGCCCGGGTCACCATGCGAAGCCTCTCTCTGCTCGGGGAACGGGCATTGGTTCTCCGGCCGGGGACCCCCGGGCTGCCCGTGATTCCGGATGGAGGGGAGATCCGTGGCACCGAGCAGGGCGTGCAGACCGACGACATCATTGTGACGGTCAACGACATTGCTCAGAGCGTGAAGAAGATCACGGCGCAAATGGAACGGGCGTTTGGGACCGAGGAGGCCGGCGACCGGATGGAGAGCGCGCTTCGCAATCTCAGCGACGCGCTCGAGAACATCAAAGAGGTCACAGACGAAGCGGGTCCTCGAATCGTTCGCATCATGGAGAACGTCGAGCTCGCCACCGATGATCTCAGCGACATCATCCACAAGCGAAAAGGCGACATCGATCGCGGAGTTGCAGAGGTCGACGACACGATCGCCTCGATTCACCGCGCGGCCGAACAACTCAACGACGTGCTCGCGGACGTGAAAGAGGTCACGGGCCGGACCGCGCGAGGCGAGGGCACGATCGGTCGCCTCACGCAGGACGAGGCGCTGATCGACGAAGTCGAAGGCGTCGCCGAAGGGTTGAATAGCTTCGTGGGTGGCCTGAACCGACTCCAAACCATCGTAGGGCTCAGAAGCGAGTACTACATGCTGTCGAATGCGTTCAAGACGTACTTCTCGATCTACTTGAAACCCCGCGAAGGACGATACTTCCTCTTCCAGGTGGTCGATGACCCGAGAGGATCGGTCAGTGTGAGGGAGAGCATCATCCGTCAGAGTCCCCCGCCACTGTTTTATCCAAACGAATACAAGCAGACCGAGATTTCGCGCACCAACCGACTCAAGTTTTCGGCGGAGTTCGGCAAGACCATTTCCTTTGCGACCTTTCGTTTCGGCATCATCGAGTCGAGTGGCGGCCTCGGCTTGGACCTCAAATTCGTCCAAGATCGCCTGGAGATCAATACCGACCTCTTCGAGTTCGGCAGCCGGATTTATCCGCGACTCCGTATTCGCGCGGGCTTTGAGATCATCCGTCGATTCTGGCTTCTGGCTGGTATCGACGATGTGATCAACGGCGGACGCGACTACTTCTTCGGCCTTCAACTGCGCTTCGACGACCAGGATTTGAAGCCATTGATCCCGTTCGCGACCGGCGCGCTATGAGTAGCGTAGTTCGAGGCGCCGGTGCCGTCGTGAAGTCGCCCGTAGGGTTCGCTCGCGGCTTGTCGTACGCACTTCGCGGCATGCGCTTCGTCTACTTCCAGCACCTCGAGCTCGCGCGATACTGGCTGTTCCCCGTTCTGATTACGGGTTTCGCGCTAGTGGCCGTCTTTTACGGCGCGGGAAGCTACAACGAAGACGTCGGTGCGGCGCTCTGGTCGCTCTTCCCGGAGAGCTGGAACGACGTAACCGGTTGGGTCGGCGGTTTGCTGAGCGGGTTGCGCTGGATCATCGAGCTTATCGCTGCAATCCTGATCGTCCTGCTCGGCTTGGTGTTGGTCCTTCTCTTGTCGAGCGTGGTGGCTGCCCCGTTCAACGACGCACTCAGTGAGGCGGTGGAACACATTCTGACCGGCAAGCCTGCGCCTCCGTTTTCGTTCGGTCGCATGCTCGCCGACATCGTGCGAACGGTCCGGCTGGAGCTCGGCAAGGCGTTGCTCTACGTCGCAGTCGTGGGGCCGATGTTCCTCGCGTCGTTTTTCATCCCGGGAATTGGCCAGGTCATCTCACTGGTCGGATTCGTGCTCACGGCGGTCTATCTGGGCGTCGACTACGTCGATTGGCCCGCCGCCCGACGCGATTGGTCGGTCAGCGATCGCGTCGCGTTCACTCGCCGCCAGCTGCCCGCCGTTGCGGGCTTTGGGACCGGCGTCTGGGTCCTCCTCTTCATCCCCTTGGTGAATCTGCTTTTCATGCCGGCTGCCGTGGCCGGAGGTACGATGCTCTTCATCGAGCTCGAAGCGAGCGAAACCTAAGGGATTTTCGCGCCTTTTTGTCGACTGCGTCGGCTCGGTGCTAACTTGGGGGTGAGGGGATTGGTTATGCGACGTTCATCCTATCGGGCGCTCTTGGTGGCGTTTGGATTGCTGTTCGGCTTCGGCATTTGCGCCGACTGGGGTAGGGCTAGCGCCGGTTCGCCGAGCACGCTCGAGCGATCCATGGGCGACATCCAATGGGGCTGGTCTCCGAAGCAGGTGTATCGCCAGCTGAAGAAGAACATCGAAGCCTCGTATAAGGAGTCGATCGCGAAGACGACCGACGCGATCGAGGAGGACAGGCTCCGCCACAAGATGGCCGAAGAGGCCCGAGAGATTCGCGATTCGTATCTGGAGTTCGATGGCACGCCCAGCGCGTACGACTCCGGCTATTTGAAGGGTGAGTTCACTCACCAAAATGGCGAATCTCTTCTACGGGTACGAACCAAGAACACGCAGGATTTCTTCTTCTTCATCAACGAGCGTCTGTGGAAAAGATACCGCGCGTTCGATGCTTCCGTGTTCGAAGGCGCCAGCTTTGCCGAGTTCGGCGGCGCGCTTCAGAAGCGCTATGGCAAGGCGAAGACGAAGAGCGGCGTCCGCACGCCTGGGGCCGCATCCGCGCAGTGGTTGGAGTGGAAAGAGCCTCGGGTTCTGGCTCGTGCCGTCGACAACAATGAATTCTACGGCTTTTACTGCTTGATTCTCGAAGATCCGAAAACCGTCGCTCAGCTCGGTAAGCTCCGGAAGAACAGGGCGGATGAGGCCGAGCCGGGCCGCGGATTGGTCGATATGGTCGAAGACCAGAGCACCGAGGACCAGAATCCCGACATCGCCGACCGCATCACCGGCGAGATTCGACGTCACGACAGTCCCGACGTCGTCGACAAGAAGTAGCACCGACGTAGGTCGGGGTAGGATTTACACCGCCCTCATCCCGCGCGTACGCTTGTGAATCCTGAAGGGACCCCAGCGTGCGGTATCGTATACGGTTTCATCTACAAGAGGTCGACCTGGTTGGTGAGGAGATCATCATCGGCCGGGGCTCGATGGGCCAGATCACCATCGACGATCCGATGCTCTCTCGTCGGCATATTCGAATCGATCTCTCCGGAACCGCCCCGACCTTGGAAGATCTCCTCAGCCGCAACGGGACCCAGCTCAATGGGCGTACGCTCGACGGCCGCGCCACGTTGACCGATGGAGATCGAATTCGCATCGGGACCCAAGAGCTGGTGTTCCTGGCGCCCGAAAGCGCCACGAAGAACGACCGGAACACGAGTGCCCTTCGGTTCTGCAGCGGCTGCGCGATTCCGTATCCGGCCCGGAGCCCACACTGCCCCCACTGCGGCGCAGTCCAGACAGAGGAAGGCGTGAGCACTGAGGTGCGCGACGTCGTGGCGTCCGGCTGGACATTCCACTTGCTTTCCCAGGTCGTCACCCGCGCCATCGGCCAGGGGCGCCTGACCGACGCCGAGCGGATGATGTCCCGGGGGGTCGCGGAGCTCGAGGAGCAGCTCGATCAAGGGATCGAGGTCGAATCGGGCCACGTGATCGACGTCGCCGAATGCTCGACCAGGCTTGGCTGTGTGCTTCGGAGCGCTCGCTGGATCGGGATCGGCGCCCGACTCTATCGGCGTGGGGGAGAGGCACCGTCTCGTGAGGTGCTCGCGCTGGTCGACGAGCTGCCCGCGGACGCCCGTTTGGACGATGCGATCGGCGACTTGCGCCACGCCGGGCCTGGAGCGCGCTGCGCAGGCTGACGCGCCTAGTTTGCGGAAATGACCTGCTCGAGTCCTTCGAGCCGTCCCACGAGGAACCGTTCGGACGCGCCGTAGCCGGCCGAGTGATTCTGGATGACGTTGAGGTACGCCCGAAGGGAGCCGGTCTTGGAGTACTTGTGCGCTCGTACGAGGTCGTGAAGAGCTTCGATCGTCTCCGCCTCCATCAGACGACCCGTCGCGGTGTGAATGCGAAACACCCAATCGATCCATCGGGAGTTGCGGAGGCCTCGTGCCAGCTGCAGCGCATATCCAGTCGCTCCCGCGAAGAGGGCTTCGGGGTCATCCTTCTCGGAGTCGCTCAGTGGTCGATCCTCCATCGCGCGTTCCAAAATCGTATCGAGGTGCGGGAGCAGCATGCGCTCGGCTTCCTCGAAGCGGCCCATGGCGATCGCTTTGCTCGCGATGCCTGCGATCACGTCGAGTGCGCGTTGTGTTCGTGTATCTTCGGCGCCCCATGCGTGAGAGCTCGAATCCACGCTACGTTTGCTGGCGAGAGTTTTCGAGGCGTCGGAGTTGAGACGCTTGCCACAATCGCCGCAACGGCGCTTGGCCGAACCGTTAATCGCGCCACAGGATTCACAGACGACGTAGTCGCCGGTCTCGGCTGAGCGTTCCTTGAGCTTCGCTGCGTCGATGAGAACGAGCTCCTGCGAGCCGATGTAAACGCGGTCCATGTGCTCGAGCCGGCGAGGGCCGCTGATGCGCACCCCGTTGACTGCGACACCGTTGCGGCTGCTGAGATCTTCGACAACGACCGCGTCGGGGCCAACGTGAAGCATGGCGTGCTTTCGAGACACCAGTCCGTCGGCCAATGCGAGATTGCAGGCTGAGCTTCGACCAATGGTGAACTCCCCAAGAGGCATCTCCATGTTGGTCGACTGATATCGCAGTCTAAATCGTGGCACCCCAGGCCACAGTTTAGCAGCTGGCGTGTCCGCACGTCGAATGAAGTGCGCCGGGAAACGCCCGAGGCCTCAACCGAAAGTCGGGCTAGAAGCTGGCGATTTCCTCGAGACCTGCGACGGCCCCGAGGCCCTTCTCGAGGCTGCCCTGGGTCTCGAGAGTCGAGTCCATGAGGCGGACAAGATCTGCCAAGTCCCGCCGGTATGAAGCGAAGGCGTTCTTGCGTTGGCCGAGGACTCCGGCGGATTGGTCCGGATTCGTGAGAATCACGTAATTGCTGGCGCTCTGGCGCAAGTCCTGGCCCACGTAGAGCTCCTTCTCGAAGGGCTTGCTCCCGCGTGTCGCACGGACTTTGAGCTTTTTCGAGTCGGCCTCCATGTCAGGCATGTCGACATAGACCAAGCCACAACGAAAGCCCCCTTCACCGAGCGTCGGGACGCAACCGGTCGGGCTGCTGGTGAGGGCGGTTTCGTCCTGTGCGGCCTCATCGAGCTCGGCGCGCCGCGGTTCCGGGAGAACCCTCGCGGCCAGGCTATCGAACGTGTCCCAAAGCTCGCCGACTTGCCGCGCATACAGGAACAAGGAGTTGACCGTCTCGGCGTTGAACTTCGTGTAGTTCAGACCGGTGAAGTCGGCCGCCGTAAATGGAGTCGATAAGGCGCGCAGTCGTTCGATCGCTTCATAGTCGACGGAGGGGCCCTCTCCCGGCCTCGACTTCGCCGCGTCGGCTGCCCGGTCGAGGAGCCGCTTGGCTTCTGTCACCTGGTCTGCCGCGGCGCGAACGCCTGCATAGACAGCCTTGCCGTCGCGGACCGCGAAGTTGTACGCGGTGCGCTTGCTCATGACCGTCGTCGCCAGAACGCCGAGGAACAACCCCAGAAGGGCCGCTCCCGCGCCGCTCATCATCATCAGTTTGCGAACGCGGCGGTTCTTGCCTTCGTGCGCCGTGGCCACCGCCTGTTCGTCGACGACGATACGGACTTCCCGCTGCGCAGGTGCATCCGCGGACGCACCTCCGAACGGCCCGGATCGCTTCGCCGCCTGCCCTCCAACGAAACCGGGCGGCGGTGCGACACCTCCTAGCGTCGGTGGCGGCGGCGCAAGGCCTCCTTCTTCGACGCCCGTTGGCGGCGGCGCCGCCGTGTGCCGGCCGAGTCGCTCGCGTATATCGCGGACTTTCCTGGATTTTTGGAGTTCGTCAGACATTTCAGCTATTTCAAATTTATCCGTCTTAGGCCGATTTTGTCAAGGCAAGCGCCAAGAACCCGTCCCTGTTAGGCTTTGCGCCTCGCCATGATGCCACCCCCTGTCGAAGAACGCCGCTTTGTGTCATTTGATGGCACTGAAATCGCTTACCAGGCGGTCGGCCAGGGACGCCCGATTCTGCTCTGTAATGGCCTCGGGGGCAGCTGGGAGGCCTGGAGCCACCAGATCCAGTACTTCCGGGACCGATACCGACTTCTTTCCTGGGACTATCGAGGGCTCTACGGCTCCGCAGCGCCTGCAGACCCCGAGGCCCTCCGGATTGCCGATCATGCCCGGGACGCCCTGCACCTGCTCCGGGAAGAGGGGGCGGAGCGTGCTGCCATCTTCGGCTGGTCCATGGGCGTCCAGGTCGGTCTCGAGATGTTTCGCCTCGCGCCCGAAAAGTTAGCTTCGCTGGCGTTTCTCAACGGCGTGGCGGGGAGGCCATGGGACTACGTCTTCAACTTGAATCTCGTGGGGCGTCTGCTGCCGCCGTTCCTTCGGGGCCTCCGATCGATTCCTCGAACGATTCAGACCGTGGTGCGGCAGGCGACGCGTCTTCCCGAGCCCGGAGAGTGGGTGAAGCGGATCGGTTTGACCGCCGGCACGCTCGATGACCAGCTCGGCAACGAGTTGGTCGCCAAGCTCCGTATGCTCGACATGGATACGTTCATTCATCTGCTGGAGCGCATGGGCGAGCACGACGGTTGGGATCTCCTTCCCTTGATCGATGTGCCGACCCTGATCATCGCCGGCACCCGTGACGTCTTCACCCCCAGGTCCGCGGCGGAGCGAATGGCGCGACGGATTCCGGGGTCGGAGATCATGCTCCTCCCCGGGGCCACACACTACGCCGCTCTCGAGTACCCCGAGATGATCAACTTGAGGCTCGAGAAGTTCCTCAGAGAGCGCGGCTACGAGCCAATACCACCGGGGGCTGGTTGACGCGCTCTCGGCGAGCCGCTAGCGATCGAACGCAATGATTCTCGTGATCGACAACTACGACTCCTTTACCTACAACCTCGTCCAATACTTGAGCGAGCTCGGGGCTGAGGTCGTGGTTCAGCGAAACGATGCCATCACGGCAGATGAGATTCGCAAGCTTCGGCCTAGCGGCGTGCTGATCAGCCCCGGTCCCGGAAGGCCCGAAGAGGCGGGGGTAAGCCTCGATCTGATCGCAAAGCTCGGGTCGGTGACTCCGATCTTTGGCGTCTGCCTCGGGCACCAGAGCATCGCACAGCATTTCGGCGCGTCCGTGGTGAGGGCCGATCGACTGATGCACGGGCGCACCTCCGAGATCCTTCACGACGGCCGAGGCGTCTTCGAGAATCTACCGAGCCCTCTGACCGCGACGCGCTACCACTCTTTGATCGTGAGACGCGACACCATCCCCGATGTGATCGAGGTCACGGCCTGGACGGACCAGGACGAAGTCATGGGAATCCGTCATTCCGAGCTCCCGATCGAGGGAGTGCAGTTCCATCCCGAGTCGTTCTTGACCGAGCATGGCCACCACCTGATTCGAAACTGGTTGTCATCGCTTCCCGAGGCGGGGGCGTCGTGATCTCGAATGCGATCAAGGAAATCGTCGCAGGTCACGACTTGTCTCCTGACGATGTCGAAGCCGCGATGGACGCGATCCTCGAGGGCCAAGCGTCGGCCACTCAGATCTCGGCGTTTGTCGTAGCGCTCCGCATGAAGGGCGAGTCTGCAAGCGAAATTGCCGCGGCGGCCCGATCGCTTCGCAAGCACTGCGAGACGATTCGACCAGAAGTGGATGGCCCGCTTCTCGACACATGCGGGACAGGTGGGGACGGTCTGCACACGTTCAACATCTCCACTGCTGCGGCCATCGTGGCGGCGGCCTCTGGTGTCGCGGTTGCAAAACATGGAAACCGCGCGGTGTCCTCGAAGGCCGGAAGCGCCGATGTCCTGGAAGCGCTGGGCGTCCGCGTCGACCTCGCGCCACAGCGAGTCGTGAGATGCATCGAGGAAGTGGGGATCGGTTTCCTGTTCGCGCCAAGCCACCACGCCGCCATGCGACACGCCGCGCCCGTGCGCCGGGAGCTAGGCGTCCGCACCCTCTTCAATCTACTTGGGCCGCTCTCGAATCCGGCCTCGGCGAGCCATCAGCTGGTCGGTGTCTACGACCCGACGCGGCTCGATCAGCTGGCCCAGGCGCTGGGGTCGCTCGGCTTGACCGCCGCTTGGGTCGTTCATGGCGAAGGCGGGCTCGACGAGGTGTCCCCAGCGGGGCCGAGCTTGGTTGCGCAGTTGGCGGGCGGCAAAGTCAGCAGGTTTGAAGTTCGTCCCGGCGATTTCGGGCTTTCAGAAGTACCGATCGAAGCCCTTGCCGGCGGGGATGCAGCGCGCAACGCCGAAATCATTCGCGGCGTCTTGGCTGGTGTGCAGGGTCCGGCACGCGTTGCCGTCCTGCTCAATGCGGCTGCCGCGCTGCGCGTCACGGGTTTCGCGGGCGATCTGAGGGCTGCGGCGGAGCGGGCTGCCGGCGCAATCGACAGCGGAGACGCCAAACGAATGCTCGAACGCTGGGCCCATTTCACGCAAAGCGCATGACCGATTTTCTCTCCGAGATTCTCGCGCGTAAACGTCGCGAAAACCTGAGGCGCCGCCGCCACCTTGGCGCTATGCGAGCTGTCGAGCGACCCCCGCAGCTCGAGAGGTCCGAACGAGGAATTCGAGCCCTACGTCGAGCACCGGGCGAACCTCCCTCGGTGCTGGCCGAGGTGAAGTTTCGAAGTCCGAGCGCAGGTGAAATCCGTCCATGGAGCGCCGGTGAGGGCGTGCGGGTCGCACAGGCCTACGAGCGCGCTGGGGCGTCGGCCGTCAGCGTCCTGGCCGACGGCCCCGGCTTCGGTGGATCGCCCCTACTGGTGCGGCGAGTCGCCAAGGCGGTGAGCGTTCCGGTGCTCTACAAGGGCTTCGTGCTCGATTCCGTTCAAGTGGATCTGGCGTACGATGTCGGCGCATCGCTCGTCCTCTTGCTGGTTCGCGCTCTCGGGGGTTCCGACCTCCACGCGCTGATCCAGCAGATTCGGGGGTTCGGCATGGAACCGGTCGTAGAGGCCGCGAGCTCCGCCGAAGTCGATCGGGCCGTTGCGGCGGGCTCGACCATCATCGGTGTCAACGCTCGCGATTTGAGCACGTTCCAGGTGGACATGAGCGCGGCACGCGAGTGCATCGCGCGAATTCCAGCAGGTTGCGTCGCTGTATTCATGAGTGGCGTCCGATCGGCCGACGATTTTCGCGAGGTCGCTCAAAGTCGTGCCGATGCCGTATTGATCGGCGAAGGCCTCATGCGCTCCGAGGATCCGGGCGTCCGCCTGTCGGAGCTCTTGGGGGCGGTCTGACCGAGTCCTCGTTGGTCGGCAGCGTGACCCGAAAGCATGTGCCCGGGCCCTCGCGATCGACGATCTCGATTCGCCCCTTGTGCTGGTCGACGATCTGCCTCACTAGGGCGAGCCCAAGACCGACGCCGTGGTGTCGACCGGAATAGAACATGTCGAAAAGGTGCTCCCGCTGAGCTGCCTCGATTCCAGGACCCTCGTCGGCAACCTCCAGGAAGGCACGACCCTCTGGATTTCGTCCAGTCCGAACCTTGACCTTACCGCCGCGAGGCGACGCCTGCAGGGCGTTCTTGAGGAGGTTCCAAACGACCTGTCGCATCCGATCGGGATCGACGATCGCGACGATGGGCTCGTCCGGTTCGATTTCCTCGATCTCCGAACCGTTGCTGGCCGTCGCTTCGCCGCGGGCGACGGCGACCACTTCGCTCGCAATCGATCGCAGGTCGAGCGCCTCGGTTTGAATCTGACTGGGTCGGCCGACCTGGAGCATGGTGGTAACCAGCGAATTGAGTCGCTCGACTTCCGAGATGACGATACCGAGCAAACGCGCATCCTCACTGCTCAGCGAATTGCCGTCGCGAACCATTTCCACCGACCCGGAGATCGAGCTCAGGGGATTCCGAATTTCATGGGCCAAGCCGGTCGCAAGCTGTCCGAGCGCGGCAAGGCGCTGTGCCCGTTCCGCTTGATCGCGGAGCGTCCTGATCTCGGTCAAGTCCTGAAACGCCAGAAGCAAGCCAGACGGATTCCCATCCGCGTCCAGCAGTGAACTGAGTGTGTACCCCATCGGAAACTCGCTTCGGTCGGCGCGCTTCCCGATTTCCTCGGCGCGCCTTGGAGGCTGGCTCAGACGCTTGGCACCATACTGGGGGAGCACCTTTGAAAGGGGCTGCCCGAGGAGCGAGCCGGTACGGTCCCGCAGGATCTCTCTGGCTGCTCGGTTGAGCCCCAAGATGTGTCCGTCGTCGCCTGCGGTAATGAGACCCGAGGCAATCGAACGGACGATGTCATCGTTGAGCCGGACGAGCCGCGCCGCACTCTGTTCCGCTTCGATGAGGCGCGCGCCGGCCACTTGTGCGCGCCGCGCGAGATTGGTTGCCAGCAGTGCAACGGCTGTGATGCCGACCATGTTGCTCACCAAAGCCAACTGAAAGTCGCGTGAGCTGAGGACGTATTGGCTCAGGGGCTGGTCTGGCGGTGGCGGAAGCCAACCAACGTTGAGCGCGAGCGCCTGCAGGAAGTAACAGGCAAGGCTTGCCGCCGCGGTGTAGTACGCGGCGCCCGTTCCGAGCGTGAGCGCAGCCGTGAGGATCTGCGCGCCGTAGAGGAAGGAGAAAATGCTTCCCGCACCTCCCGTCAGATACACCAGTCCCGTGATCAGCAACACGTCCAGGGTCGTGATAGCCGTCGCGACACGGGTCTCACGACGGCCGCGAAGGAGCCAAACGCCAAATAAAATCGACGAGCCGTAGATCGCCGAGATCAGGATCAGCAGAAAGGTCGGCGTGAAACGCCCGTAGCGAATCGCGTCCAGCGCCAGGTACATCGTGGCGCCGAGCAGAACCGTTGCGATGATGAGTCGCCCTCCAAGAACCCACTGCAGCCGTCGATTCGAGTTGACGTCCTCGCGATCGGCGGTTGGGATCTCTGCGGGTTGGATCACTCCGCTTTGACTTTACCCGCAATCGAGAAGATCGGCAGGTACATCGCAATCAGGATCGTGCCGACAATGCCACCGATGAACACCATCATCAGGGGCTCCAGTAGCGAGGTGAGCGCCGCAACCGCGATGTCGACCTCGTCTTCGTAGAAGTCTGCGATCTTGTTCAGCATGGTGTCGAGCGCGCCAGTCTGCTCGCCAACGCCGATCATCTGCACGACCATGGGCGGAAACACGTTGGTTTCCATGAGTGGCTCAGCCATCGTTCGACCCTCGCGGATCTTGTCCGAGGTGCTCTGAATCGCCGCTTCCACAACCACGTTGCCGGCTGATTTCTTCACGACGTCGAGCGCATCGAGAATGGGAACACCTGCGGAGAGGAGGGTGCCTAGCGTACGCGTGAACCGGGCCACAGAGACCTTCCGGATCACCGGGCCGAGAATTGGCAGCACCAGAAGCGCTCTATGGACGAAGTGTTTGCCCGCCGGTTGACGGTAGATCCAGGTGGCGCCGAACACGAACGCAGCTGTTGCCAGAATGATCCAATGAATGTTGGAAATGAAGCCTTCGGAGGCTGAGATGACCAACTGCGTGAGCGCAGGCAGAGAGTCTTCGGCGCCGAACTCCGCAAACATTCCCTTGAAGCTCGGAATGACCC
This sequence comes from Polyangiales bacterium, assembly GCA_049645265.1. GTDB lineage: Bacteria > Myxococcota_A > Polyangia > Polyangiales > Houyiibacteriaceae > SG8-38. The sequence continues at coordinate 600 of JBARTN010000124.1, read as the reverse complement.
AGGCGAGCATGACGACCACGACGATCATCGCCACGAAGAAAATCGCCACGGGGTAGACCATCGCCCCGCGCACCTGACGGGCGAGTTTGACGCGCTTCTCGATGTACCCCGCGAGACGGTTGAGAATCGTGTCGAGGATACCGCCCATCTCGCCAGCGCGAACGAGGTTGACGAAGAGCTCGTCGAAAAGCTTGGGATGTCTCGCAAGGCCGTCTGAGAAAGTGCCGCCTTGTTCGACGTAGTCCTTCACGTCTTTGAGAATCGCATTGAGAGTCTTATTCTCGCCGCGGCTCGAGAGGATGTCCAAGCATTGAACGAGGGGCAGGCCTGCATCGATCATCGTCGCGAACTGGCGAGTGAAGATGACCAGCTCCTTTGAATCGACGCCAGCGCCGAACCCCAGATTGAGCTGGCGTCCCTTCTTCTTGATCTTGACGGGGTTGAGCTGGCGCGCGCGCAACCTGGACTGCACGGCTTCCTTGCTGTCCGCCTCGATGATTCCTGTTTGGACTTCGCCCGCGCGAGTGCGCGCTTCGTATACCCACTCGGCCATGAATTCTCCGCCCGATCCCCTCCGGGCCTTCTAAAATCCTAGCTGAT
>JBARTN010000123.1:0-29355 GCA_049645265.1 Polyangiales bacterium | reverse complement strand
GCGAACTCCGGGCGTCCGTCCCCGTCGAAGTCGGCCACCGTAGGCGCGCCCCCCACGCCACCGCCCGGGATGGGCACCGGTCCGAAGACCACGCTGCCATCTACGCCGTTCAGGACTCTGGCGTTACCGGCGCTGATGCTCACCACGTCCGGGTTCCCGTCCAGAGTCATGTCGGCGACCGCCACGAAACCGTCCGGTGCGGCGGTGTTCTCCCAGACGAGCGTTCCGTCCGATTCGTAGACCTTGTTGCCGCACACGATATCGAGTTGGCCGTCGTCATTGAAGTCGGCCACGGCGGTGATGCACCACTCACCGTTGCAACCGATCCAACCCTTGTCCTGCATCAGGGTTCCGTCGTTATCGAACCATTTGCCGCCGATTACGACTTCGGCTTCGGGGTCGGCATCGAGATTCGCGAGCGCCGGATAGCCCTGCATTGCCCCGCCGCTGACGTCCGCCGTCCACTTCTCCGCGCCGTCATGCTCGATCACGACCAGTGCCCGGTCTATCGTCATGAAGACGATCTCGAGCTCCGCATCGGCATCCAGATTTCCAACCGCCGCGCCAGTTCCCCATCGGACGTTGTAGGTGCTGTCCGGGATCATCAGATTCTCGCTGCCATCTTCGCCGTTGAGCATGACGAGCATGTTGTTCCCCGTGGACCGGTACGCGACCGTCACCACCTCCGGCAAGCCGTCCGCGTCGACATCCGCGATCGCCGGGGTCGACTGAACTTGGTGGTAGCGATCGTCTAGGCTCCATCCTTCCCAGTGCCATTCGATCGTGGGTTCGAATGTGACCGATTCGGGACGGAGCTCGCACAGTGGGCCCGTGGGTTGGGGCAGGCACTGAGAAAGCGTCGGCTCACAGAAGTGGCCTTCGGGACAGTCGAAGCTATCGGTGCAGCTCGCGCCCGGCGTTGCGCATTCGCTGGCGAGACAAACGTCACCCGCCGCGCAGCAGACCGATCCATCGCCGCCGCAGCGGATGCCGGATGCGCATGGCGGGACGCAGGCTCCTTCGAAGCATTCCTCGCCCACGTCACAGCAAACCGAAGGCGTTCCACAGAGTAAGGACGATTCACAGGTTTCGGTACCGCCGCTTCCTGCGCTTCCGCCGCTACCCGAAGCGCCACCTTGGCCGCCCGCGCCGCTCGCCCCCGAGCTGCCGCCGGAGCCGCCTCCGCCTCCCGAGCCGCCGTTTCCCGAATCACTACAACCCACCGCGAGAATCGCGGCGAGAACCAAGCCAAGCCTATGAGCATTCATAATGGAATATTATAGCAACGAAGGAATGTTGCGTGGCCGGTTTGTGAGGCGGATTACGCGATCATCGGGTCGGTCATTCAATGGGAGCGCCTCTGGGCCTACGCCTCCCCTCGTTCGCTCGCGGAGCTGCCGTGCTAATTCCCCCCGGTGTCCAACCTCGCCGGCCTTCTCGAGCGCCTCGATCTGGAGCTTCTCGATCGCGATCTCTTCCGTGGGTTCAGCCCCCACGACGGCCGGCCTAGAATCTTCGGCGGCCTGGTCGCTGCCCAGTCGCTGATCGCAGCGTGCCGAACGGTCGAGGGTCGCGTCGCACATTCGCTGCACGGCTACTTCCTGCGCGAAGGCGATACCTCGGTTCCCGTCATCTATCATGTCGACCGCATTCGGGACGGGCGGTCGTTCGCGACGCGGCGTATCGTGGCCAAGCAGTACGGCAAAGCGATTTTCAACCTGTCGGTTTCCTTCCAGGCACCGGAGGAAGGCCTCGAACACCAGACCGACATGCCCGAAGCCCCGCCGCCGGAAACGGTACCCACGAACGTAGAGCGATTGCGTGCCTACAAAGATCGCTCGGAGAACCCGGCGATTGATTTCCTCTTGATGCTCGACCGGCCCATCGAGCGACGCGAGGTGGATCACGTCGATCTGCTCGACCCGAAGCCGCGAAGCGGCATTCACCGGACTTGGTTTCGTGCGGCTGGTACCCTCGACGACGAGCCGGTGATTCATCAGGCAGTCCTCGCATACGCCAGCGATTACGGATTGCTCGAAGCCTCGTTCACCCAACACGGTCACAGCTTCCTGACCGACAAGCTGATCATCGCCAGCCTGGACCACGCGATCTGGTTCCACCAAGCGTGTCGTGCCGATGAGTGGATGCTCTATGTGACCGACAGCCCGCGTACCACCGGAGGGCGCGGACTGAACTTCGGTCGGATTTACTCCAGGGACGGAGCGCTCGTCGCTTCGGTCGCGCAAGAGGGCTTGATGCGAAACCGGAAGCAGCGATGAGTCGACGAAGCGCACCGCTTTGGCTCGCCATCGTCATGGGCCTTGGTCTCGTTGGGACCTCGGCGATCGCGCAGACCAGCCCACTGCCTTCGCCCGTCGAGGATGCAGATCCGCGCGAGACGTCGCCGGAGCTGCTCGAGATCGACCGAAAGATGCAGGAGCTGCGGGCCCGACTCCAGAGCTGGCAGGCCAAGGCTGCGGAGTACCAGCGCGCGGGGGAAGAAGCACAATCCCGCGCAGAGATCATCGACGAGGAGGTCGTACGCCTTCAGGAACGGAAGGCCATCGATGTGCCCGAGGCCGCGACCGCGGCTGAGCTTGCTGCCCAGCTGGTGGAGGCCGAGCAGGATCTCGCCGCGGCGCGACGCGAGGCCACGGAGCTCGATGCGGAATCCCAGGCGCGGGCGGAGCGACGTCGAAGGGTCCCGGAGTTGCTTCTGGTTGCGAAGCAGCGGCTCCGAGAACTCGAAAGCACCCCCATCGCGGCAGGCAGCGACGCGGCAGAAACGGAGGCGTTTTCCGAAATCGGCTCGCTGAGACGGGAAGCGTTGCTAGCGGAAATCGAGGCGTATCAAAACGAGCTCGCGAGCTACGAGGTCCGCGGTGCGCTGCTCTCCAAGAGTCGGGACCGGGCGACCTTGCGAATCGCATACTATCAAGCTCTGAGCACCAAGCTGCGCGAAGCGACGCAGCGCATGGGGCTGCTCAAGGTCGAGAGCGAGAATGAAGCCGCAAAAAAGCTCTTGAAGGAGCTGACCGCTCTACCGGAGGGATTCAAGCAAACGCTCGAAGAGCTCTACCTGCGAAACGAAGCATTGGCTTCCATTTGGACGGGGGACGGCGGGCTCTACCAGCAGATCCAAGATGTCAGCGAGAAGCTCGCGCGAGCCGAGACCAAGGTTGCGAAAATCGAGTCCGAGCTCGTTCGGCTTGCAGCCCGCGTGGAGGCTGTCGGTCTTGCGGATTCGGTCGGTGCCCTGCTTCGGCAGCATCGCGCAGAAGCACCCGACATCGGGATGTACCAGCGCTTCATCCGCATGCGTCAGGAGCAAATCGGCGATGTGCAGGTTCAGCAGATCAAGCTTCGTGAGCAACGCCAGGCGCTGACCGATATCGATGCGCTGGTCGGCGATGTGATGGCGTCGGTCGATGAGCCCGTCTCTCCTGAGGCTCGCCGAGAGGTCGAGCAGCTCCTCCAGCAACTCTTCGAAACTCAGCGCAGGTACATGGACGCGCTCATCGACGACTACGAGACGTATTTCCAGAAGCTCGTGGACTTCGATGCGAGTCAGCACGAGCTCATCGATCGCACCAAGGACCTTCTCGACTTCATCGACGAACGCATCCTGTGGATCCCGAGCGGCAAAGCGGTGCAGCCGGAGCTTCTCTCCGACGGGCGCGATGCGATGACTTGGCTATTGAGCCCAGAGTATTGGGCGCAGCTTGGCAGAGCCTTTCGAGAAGCAGTGACTAAGTTCTGGCCCGTCAATCTTCTCGTCTTGATCCTGGTGATCGTGTTCGTTCCCTTGGCACGAAGAGCCAGGCGGCGGCTCGAGGTTCTTGGCGAAACAGCGCGCAGACCCGACTGCGCGGCCGTGGCGCCTACCATCGAAGCCCTGCTGATTACGCTCGGGTTGGCTCTCTGGTTACCGGCGGTCTCCGCGTATCTGGCTTGGCGTCTCGGCCTGTCTCCGGTGGCCACCCAATTCACTCGTAGTTTTGCATACGGTCTACTGGTTGCCTCTGCGTTTTGGGCGACCGTCCGCCTGTGTCGGCATCTGGTTCGTCCGGACGGAATCGCCGGTGCGCATTGCGGATGGCCAGCCGCCGCCGCGCAATCTCTCTGGCGAAACCTTCGCTGGTTTGCAGCCCTGGCCTTGCCTGCGGTCTTTATCATCTTCCTTTTCGAGGCGCGCGGCGAGGACCTTTGGCGCGAGTCGGTCGGCCGAGTGGCGTTCTCTTTGTCGATGCTCGCCGTCGCTGCGTTCAACTATCTGGCATTGCGCTCCGACGGTCCCGTGACGACGGTGATGCACGGAGGCGAGGCCATTCGGCCCTGGGTCTGGCGCATGCTCCAAATCTCCTCGATTTTGGTGCCGTTCGGCCTCATCTTCGGAGCGCTCTACGGCTTTTACTGGACGTCCCTCCAGCTCGCGATTCGCTTGCACCTATCTGTCGTTCTCGTCTTCCTCGTCGTATTCAGCATTCAACTCTACGCCCGCTGGGCCATGGTGTCCGAGCGCCGCGCCGCCCTCGAAGACGACGAGCTTTCGGACGTTACCGCAAGGCCGACGCCGACGATGCAGGTCAGCCGCCTGATGATCGGCACCGGCATCCTGATCGTCATTCTCGGACTGCTCGCCGTTTGGGCCGACCTCTTGCCAGCGACACGAATTCTTCATCAGGTCGAGCTCTGGAACGTCACCCAGAAAGTCACAGTCTCCGAGGTCGACCCATCCGGGGTCGAACGCTTCGCCACCGACGAGCGCCTGGTCGCGATCACACTTGCAGAGCTCGTCCGATCCATTTTCATCATCTTGCTGACCGTGGTGTTCATGCGCGCCGTGCCGGGTTTGCTCGAAGCCACCCTGTTTCGCGGGCTGGGCCACGGCGTGCGCTATGCCTATTCGACCATCGCGAAGTATGCCGTGGTCTTGGTGGGCCTGGCGCTCGCCTTCGACGCGATTGGCATTGGCTGGTCGAGCATTCAATGGCTAGTCGCTGCAATCGGCGTGGGCCTCGGCTTCGGCCTTCAGGAGATCTTCGCGAATTTCATTTCCGGGCTGATCATCTTGTTCGAGCGGCCGATTCGGGTGGGCGATGTCGTCACCGTCGGCGAAGTCAGTGGAACCGTTTCGAGAATCCGCACCCGTGCGACCTGGATCACCGCGTTCGATCGAAAAGAGCTTCTGGTGCCCAACAAAGAGTTCGTCACGGGGCGCCTGATCAACTGGTCGCTGTCGGACGCGGTGCTGCGCCTCTCGATCTCGGTCGGCATTGCGTACGGCTCGGACACGATTCGGGCCATCGAGGTCCTCGAGCAGGTAGCGAGGGAGTCGAGGCGTGTCTTGAGAGAGCCACGCCCTCAGGTTCTCTTCGTCGCCTTTGGCGACAGCTCGCTCTCCTTCGAGCTCCGAGTCTTCGTGCGCAGCGCAGAGCAGCTGTTCGCCGCGCGACACGATCTGCACATGGGCATCGACACGGCGTTCCGCGAAGCCGGCATCGAAATCGCCTTCCCACAGAGAGACCTGCACCTGCGCTCACTGCCCGCCGAGATGAAGCTGCCCCCGAGCCGCACCGACTGAGTCGCGGCGCCGCGCGTTCACTGCAAGCTGTAGTTGATCATCATGGATTGACCGCCGCGCCGGACCGAGAGGGTGAACTTGTCGGCCGTGCGCAAGGTCGTGTACGCGCCGAGCGCCGCATCTGGGTTGCTCAGCGACTGTCCGTTGATGCTCTCGAGGATGTCGCCGTTTTGGATGCCAATCTTGGTCAGCAAGGTGTCGGGCCGGATGCCTCGAATCTCCATGCCGATCGATTCGCCGTTTTCGATCTTGGGTGCGACCGCGGCGATGCCGATGATTTTTCCGGCGCTGTCGAGCACCTTGTTGAGCATGGATCGCGAGAGTGTGTAGTTGCGGTCGTTCACGCGGTCGATGCCCTCGGCCATCTCGCTCTCGCTCAAGCCGGCATTGCGATCCGCCGTCGGGGCCTTCTTGGTGCCCGGCGTCTTCTTCACGTCGACCTTTTTCGCCGGCCGAAAGACCGGCTTATTGGCCGCCCCGGCAACTTGGAACATCGCGAGCCGGCATAGGCCGCCCTTGCTCTGAAGCACCACGGCATCGGACTCGATCGCGCGAATCCGAGACCCTTCAACCTCGGTCCCACCGTAATGCAGACCCGCCTTCTTGTCGGTTCCGACGATGGCGGCGAGTGAGCGTTCGAGGTCGCCCGGAATCACGACTGTGCCGATCACGCGCATGTCTCCGCTGCAAAGCGTTTTGATGTCTTCTGCTGGCAGGTCTTCCATCGGCAGCTCGGAGTCCTCGCTCGAAACGCTCGACAGGTCGCCCAAAGCAGAATTGAAGATATTCCGCCTCAGGATGATGCCGGGATCGCGTCTGCGTTGAGCACTGGAGGGTGCCACGGCGTTCCTCGAGGGCGAGGGGCGGGCTTCGACCTCGTTGCTCAGCACACGCTCGGCAAGCAGGGCGGTCGCCCCCTGAGCGCAGAAGAGCGCGCAGATTGCGAGCGTCGCCAGCACGAGCACGTTCCTCAATCGATTGTTCGCGGCAGTCGCCATCGGTCCTAGAGCTTAGCCTACAATCGGCGTGGTCAATCGGTTATAGTCGCGCGCCCCGATGGATTGGATTAAGCGATTTTTTAAGAGCGTCGTTTTGGATTCGTGGCGCGAGGCCGATGCTCAGGCAGACACTGCGAGCGCTCAGCAACTCGACTGGCGACCCGTCGTCGTGCTGGTCACGACCGCCGTCGTGTTGACGCTCGCCCGGTACTTGGGCGGCAACGCGACCTTTTCCGACCTCGTCCCGTACAACCCCAAAATCTATTCGCGGCCGCAGTGGGACTTGATGGCCAGAGCCTGGTGGTCGGGTACTCGCATCGTGACCTATGTGTTGATTCCCGCGCTGACCATCGTCTTGATGCCAGGAGAGCGCATTCGAGACTACTACATCTCTTTTCGGGGATTTCGCCGACACCTCTGGATCTACGTCGGGCTCTATCTGCTGGTGCTTCCCTTCGTCTTGCTCGTAGCGCAGCAAGAGCAGTTTCTGAGGACGTACCCGTTCTACAAGTACGCCAACCAATCGCTCCGTCATTTCCTGGCCTGGCAGCTGCTCTATGCGGTCCAGTTCCTCGCGCTGGAGTTCTTTTTTCGCGGCTACATGCTCAAGGCGCTCCGGCACAAGTTCGGCTATGGAGCCATCTTCGTGATGATCGTGCCGTACTGTATGATCCACTACCCCAAGCCGCTCCCCGAAACGCTCGGCGCAATCCTCGCGGGGATCGGCCTCGGGACGCTAGCAATGCGCACTCGGTCCATCTGGGGAGGAGTCCTGATTCACGTCGGCGTGGCTCTCACGATGGACTGGCTCGCTGTCGTCGAGTGCCCGCCGCCAGACGAAGGCCCTTGCCGCTAGGGCTCAGTCTTCGAAGCTCAGAGCGCCGGTGGGGCAGTGCTTGACGGCGAGCTCGACTTTTTCCCGCAGCTCTTCGGGCGGCTCTTCCTGGAGGATGTCGAGGTACCCGTTGTCATCGACCTTAAAGACCTCGGGCGCTTCGCCCATGCAGTTGGCGTGTCCCTTACAAAGATCGAAATCCGCTTTGATTCGCATTGGTGCTCCTTTGTTTCCCAGATACCATGCGACCGGATAGGAGCACAGCGTGACAGCACCCGCACAGAGCGCCGCAACGCCCCTGACTGCGGGCAAGCTCAAGAGGCCTCCCAAGCTGAAGGGTGGGCTCCCGCTGATCGGTCACACCATGGCCTTCGTGAAGGACACGATTGGCTTACTTCAGCGGACCTATGACGAGTGCGGCCGAGTCGGCCGCTTCAAGCTCTTCGGCAAGGACATGATTCTCTTCACCGGGCCCGAGGCGCACGAAGCCTTGTTCCGGCAGCCCGACGAGGTTCTCAGTCCGAATGCGGCCTACAAGATGATGGTTCCCGTCTTTGGTGAGGGTGTCGCCTACGGCGCCGAGCCGGCGAGGATGGTCGAGCAGATGCACACGCTCTACCCGGCCCTGCGCAACAACCGCATGCGAACTTATACCGAGATCGTAGCGCGGGAGACGCTCGACGTGATTCGCGATTGGGGCGACGAGGGCGAAATCGAAGCGGGCGCGTTCTTCGGCATGCTCACCAACTACACGTCGAGCAGCTGCCTGCTCGGCAAAGAGTTTCGCAACGAGATGAGCGAAGAGTTCTCGAAGGTCTACTACGACCTCGAGCGAGGCATCGTCGCCTGGGGCTACATCCATCCGTACCTGCCGATTCCCGCGTTCCGGCGTCGGGACCGCGCACGTGCACGGCTCGGCGAGATGGTCTCGGAAATTGTCGAAAAGCGAAAACTATCCGGCTACCGCGGCGAAGACTTTCTTCAGACGCTGATCGACGCGGAGTACTCCGACGGAAGCAAGCTCAGCGATCACGAGATCACGGGCATGCTGGTCGCCGCGATGTTCGCCGGGCACCACACGAGCTCCGTCACGACCGCCTGGACCTTGATCGAGCTCTTGAGAAACCCGCGCTTCCTCGAAGAAGTACGCGGCGAGATCCACGCGCGCTACGCCGATGAGGAGGACTACACCTTCCAATCCCTTCGCGACCTCGAAAAGACGGAAGGAGCCGTGAAAGAGGCTCTTCGAATCCATCCCCCGCTCTTCATCCTGCTCCGCGCGGCGCTCGAGGACTGCGAAATCCTCGGCTATCGGGTCAAGAAGGGCAACTGGGTGGCGGTCTCCCCGATGGTCGCCCACCGAGACGAGGAGGTGTTCGAGAACGCGCTCGAATACGACCCCGATCGCTACGGCCCCGGCAGAGAAGAAGACAAACGCCCGTTCGCGTACATTTCCTTCGGCGGCGGGCGACACAAGTGCATGGGGAACGCCTTCGCGATCCTCCAAATCAAGACGATCATCGCCGTCCTGCTCAACCGCTATGACTTCGAGCTGGTCGGTGATCCCATCGAAACCGATTTTCAGGGTTTGGTTCTGGGTCCAAAGCCACCGATTCGCATTCGATATCGCCGTCGGGGCGCATGACGAGCAACGCCGTTCCGCGTTGGTTCTCTGCGAACCCAAGCAAGGCCTGGGGCGAGAAGTTCTTCCTCGCATACTCGCCGATCTGGATGACGATGATGGGGCTCGTGATGGGCCTCGGTGTCACCAATCGAGTGGGCGAGTGGGGTTTCATGGCGGTCGGTGTCGCCGTTGCGCTGCCCCTGGTGGCGGTCCCCGCGCTGATCCGCGATGAGAAACCGCTCGGCCGGCGCTGGTACCAAACCTATTGGTTCAAGGCGAACCTCTACATTGCGATCTTCAACTTTGCGGCGAACTACTTCGGAACGGAGTACTTCTTCGATGTTCTCGGGATGGTTTACGACTACCCGATGATCGAGATCAACTTGGATTCGACGCTCGTCGGATCGGGCGAGCAACGCGTCCCGCTGATCATGTACTTGCTCACGCAGGCCTATTTCCTCACCTATCACACGACCGCCGTCATCGTGCTTCGCCGCATTCGTACATCTCGGCTGCCCATCGGCGCGCTCGTCTGGCCCCTGTTGCTTCTCGCCATCGCCTATTTCTGGGCCTGGATGGAAACCAAGGCGATGGCGAACCCCTGGATCGAAAGTCAGTTCTACTACAAAGACATGGAGCGCATGCTTGCGTACGGCTCGCTCTTCTATTCGCTCTACTTCGTGGCTAGCTTCCCGATTTTCTATCAGCTCGACGAACGACGCGAGGCGAATTGGAGCCTGCCCATCACCGCGGCGGCAGCGTGCACCGCGAGCATGATCATGATGTTCCTATTAGACTTTGCTGCTGCAATCTTTGGACCGATCTAGCGCGCTGAGCTAGGCAGGTGGAAGCGATGTCTAGGAAGATCGAGATTCACGGCGCATACGAACCGCGATTCGCGCCGGTCGCGAAGCTCATGCGCAAGCAAATCAAGCACTACGGCGGAGGCGCCGCAGCAGCGGTGTTCCTCGAGGGGAAGCCCGTCGTCGACATCTGGGCCGGCCGTGCGCGCAAGGATGGTACGCCCTGGCAGCGGGACACCATGTCGATTTGTTACTCGAGTACGAAGGGAATCACGTCGACGGCGGTCCACATGCTCGCAACGGATGGCCTCATCGACTACGAAGCGCCGGTCGCCGACTACTGGCCCGAGTTCGGCTGCAACGGGAAGCAAGAGATCACCGTTCGGCAGTTGCTGTCTCACCAGGCAGGCCTCCACAAGCTAGTGCATCTCATCGAGAAGCTCCCGGAAATCCTCGACTGGGATCTGATCGTATCCCGTCTCGCCAAGACTGAGCCGGACTTCCACCCTGGAACGGCCAACGCGTATCAGGCGGTCACGTTCGGTTGGCTCGTGGGTGAGCTGATTCGACGAATTTCGGGCCTCACGGTTTCTGAGTTCATCGATCAGCGGATCGCCAAACCGCTGCAGCTCGACGGCCTCTACATCGGTGGCGCTGATACCCAGATGGATCGGATTCCGGATTTCGTCGGATTGCCTGAGCTTCAGCGATCTGGCGCGAAGCCACTCTCCACGGACTACCGCGTTCCGTTCTGGGTTCGCTCGAAGCAGATGCGAGAGCTCTGCCGGCGTGGTCTCACCCCGAGGCACACCAAGGAGCTCTTCTCGCATCCCGCGTTCTGGAAAGCTTGCTTGCCCGCCTTGAACGGAGTCGCGACTGCGCGTTCGCTCGCCAAGATGTACGCCCCGCTTTCCATGGGGGGCGAGCTCGACGGCGTTCGGCTGGTTTCCGAAGAAGTCATCCGAAAGGCATCCGAGGTCCAAACGAAACGCGCCGACAGAGTGGCCATCTATCCGCTGCATTGGAAGCTCGGCTACCACCGGACGGACGCGTTCGTTCTAGACGTTCCCGAGGCGTTCGGGCATTTCGGCCTGGGGGGCGCCGGTGGCTGGGCCAACCCTGAGCACAAGCTCTCGTTTGCCTTCCTACACAGCGGTTTCCCACTCACGATCATCGGGCAGACACGTACCGTGATGATGACCGCTGCGGTCTATGAATCGCTCGGCATCTACAAGGGGCTCTGGCATACTCTGCGCCACGGACCGCTCGTCGACTTGGTGCCGAAACGCTCGTAGCGCATGAACATGGGGAGGGCGGCATGACCAAGCACATCGCGGTCGTTGGGGGGGGCATCGCCGGCGTCGGCGCAGCGTGGGCGCTTCATCGCGCAGGGTATGAAGTCGATCTCTTCGAAAAGGGAGCGGCGCTCGGCGGCAACGCGAAGACGTTTCGATGGAGCGTCGATGGCGGTCACGTGGACTCCCCTCTGCTCGTCGTCGCCTGGCCGCAGATGTACTACCACAACTACGAGCTACTCCTCGACCAACTCGGCGTCGGAATCGAAACGCTTCCGATTTCCTATTTCGTGCAGACCCCCGAAGGGCACTTTTGCCAAGACGGGCAGACTGGCACACAGAAGCGCTTCGCCCCCGAGTTCCGAAGATGGAAGAAGCTCGTCGCCTTCGTCAGCAAGGTGAACGACTTCTTCCTTCCCAAGCGCCGTCATCACTCGCTCTACCACTTTTCGTACTTCAACCCTTTGAACCTCATCCCGCTCTACTGGATGGCGAGGCTCTTTGGGATCTCTCGTGCATTCTGGGACACGATTTTCGTTCCAATCCACTGTGCCAGCTTCATCACTACGTCGATGCGCGGTGTTCCGGCGGTGATCCTGCCCCTGCTCGAGAGCATCGTGCCGCTCGAAGAGCCGACGCAGATGGGTACCTGGCGAGGCGCTCCCCGCCAGGTCTTCGACCGGATGACAGCTCGATTCCCGGACCGGGTGCACACCGATCACGAAATCACCAGCGTCGAGCGACGCAACGACCGATTCGTGATTGCGGACTCAAAAGGCAGGCGATACGAGGCCGATGAGGTCGTCTTCGCCTGCGATGCGACCTCCGTCTTGAACGCGCTCGAATCTCCTAGTTGGCTTCAGCGGCTGCTCTTGAGCAACGCGCAGTATGTCGACGATGTCGATCCCGCGTTTTCTAGTTTTGTCGTTCACTCCGACACCAGCATCTTGCCCGGGAAGCATCGGCAACGAATTCTCTCCGACTTCAACACGTACTCGGAAATCAACGAAGCAGGCGCGCTCGAATGCACGTTTGTGATTTCGGCCCAGAACCCGAGCACCAAGGATGAGGGCGTCCCGATGCTGGTCACCTTCAACTCCCAGAGGGTCATCGAGAAAGTTCAGAAGCGAATCGAGCTGCCGCATCCGACGCACAGCGTTTCGCTTCAGAACCTGATCATCATGTTGACGATGCGATATCTCCAAGGGAGGGACGGGGTCCACTATTGCGGAACATTCACGACCCCGGAGGGCGGACACGACCTCTCATTCATGTCCGGGCTCGTGGTCGCGCATGCGATCGGCGCCGATTATCCGTTCTCCAGCGACAATACGGACGCCGTCGCGGACTTCAAACAGATGCAGAAAATGATGCTGAAGTCGGGAGCCCGACGGCCGATCTAGCGGAAGACCCCGTAAGAGCCGTCGAGGATCAGCTGGATGCTCGCGCAGAGCCCCCAGATCGGAAAGACGAACCACATCAGGTTCGTAATACCGACGAACAGCAGCAAGTCTTTGACAGAGTGGCCTTTGTGGCGACCGTTGTTGAAGAACTGGAAGAAGTAGACGGCGGTTCCGTAGAACATCTGCCAGAACAGGATCACGCCGAGGATGCCGAGCCAGCGTGCCGGCATCAGCTCGAATGTCATGCCGAAGGCGAACAGAGTTGCCGGAATGATCGTGGTGAAACCGTTGCCGACGTCGATGTTGTACCCAAACGAACGGCGGTCGGAATAGCCCGGGTCGAAGAGCGAGTAGCCCGACCAGATGGTGGTCCACTCGCTCAAGGAAAGAACGCGGAACAACGGTATTGGGCGAGCGAAAATTTCCCCGATTCGTTGGAGCTCCCGTCCGCGGTAAGGTGCTTTGGTTGCCTCGTACTCGGCGTGAATCTGATCTTGGCAGACGAAGAGTGCGATTTCCCACCATGCGATGAGCACGTTGATCACCAGGAAGAACACCAGGCCGATCTGGGTGACGTTGTAGACGCCGTGTTCGCGCTGGTGCAGCCAAGTGGGGAACATCGTGCCGACGACGACGACGGTTCCGATGACTGCTGCAGTCGGAACCGTGAGCCCTCTCGCTTGTGCGGTGGTTTCCATCAACTTTCTCCGTAGCCAGATGCGGCCTCCGTACTATGCTCCAGCTGGAGGCAACGCAAATGACTGCGGTGAAGCAAGCGGGATACTTGGTCTTCGAGGTGAGTGACCTCTCGGCATGGGAGGATTTCGGAACGAAAATCCTCGGCCTCCAACTGGTCGATCGTCGGGGAGACGGCGGTTTTTCCCTGCGAATGGATGGCTATCAGCAGCGCTTCTTCATCGAGCCGGGGCCCGCGGATGATCTCGCGGCGGTGGGCTGGGAGGTCGAAGGACCGAACGCACTCGAAGAGATTGCGCATCGTCTGAAAGGCGCGGGGCACCAGGTCGTCGAGTGCAGTTCGGAACAAGCGGCCGGGCGAAGCGTCCAAGCGCTCGTTCGGGCGAGTGACCCGGCGGGGAATCCCATCGAGCTCTTCTACGGCCCCAAGATGGCGGCCGAACCCTTCGTCTCCGCAGTCGTCCCCTCCGGTTTCGTGGCGGACGAACAAGGTTTTGGGCACGTCGTCATCGTCTCGAAAGACGACGAGAAGCACGAGGAGTTCTACGCCACGATGTTTGGTTTCGAGCTCAGCGACTACATTCGTTGCGAGTACTTCGGCCACGAGATCAACGTTACCTTCATGCACGCGAATTCGCGGCACCACTCACTCGCATTCGGGGGAGGGCAGCTCAAGCGCATTCACCACTTCATGGTGCAGGCCAAGTCCATGGACGAGGTCGGCCGTTGTTACGACCGCTTTCTGTTCTCGGGCGGGATGGTTCACCAGACGCTGGGCCGGCATCCGAACGACAAGATGTTTTCGTTCTACGGATATACGCCATCGGGCTTCCACTTTGAGTTCGGGGCCGGCGCCATCGAGATCGAGGAGGGCTGGCAGAGCACCGTCCACGGCAAGGTCAGTGAATGGGGGCATCACCCGCCGCAACTCCTCACCAAGGCGTACCGCCGAGCCAAAGAAGCCCGAAGCAAGAACGGTTGAGCGGCCTCCATTGGACCGCCCGCATTTGATGGGATAGAACGCGTTCTAGTTCGAGGTCCAAAGCATGGTCGTAGAGGCAGTTCCCGAAGGAAAATACGTCGAGGTCGGCAAGGGCATCACGATGCACTACCACGAGGCCGGCAGCGGGGATCGTGGCGCCGTCTTGTTTGTCCATGGCAGCGGTCCAGGCGCCAGCGGTTGGAGCAACTTCAAGGCGAACTACCCGTCGTTGGCCGAACGAGGCTATCGCACGATCGTCCCCGACACCATGGGCTACGGTTATTCGACCAAGCCCGAAGAAGGCGCGTTCAGCCTCGATGATGTCGCGGCGCAGTACAAGGCGCTCCTCGACTCACTCGGAATCGAAAGCGTCACTGTCATCGGCAACTCGCAGGGTGGCGCGATCGCGATCACGATGGCGCTCAACTACCCGGACCTGGTCGCCAAGTTGGTCTTGATGGCGCCTGGTGGCCTCGAGACGCGGGAGACCTACATGGAAATGGAGGGCATCAAAGCGATGATTCGCGTCCTCTACAAAGAGGGCATCAGCAAGGAAACGATGCGGAAGGTCTTCCGGCTTCAGCTTCACGACGAATCCAAGATTACCGACGAAGTCATCGAAGAGCGTTTCCAAGTCGCGATGACGCAACACAAAGACAACATTGCGCGTATCCGTGTGGCGAACCAGGAAGATCGGCTCTCGGAGATTCAGTGTCCGGTGCTCTGCTTCTGGGGCGCGAACGACAAGTTTTGCCCTGTGAGTGGCGCATCCAAAATCGCGAGCCGCTGCGCGAATGCGCGCACGATGCGGATCTCCAGCTGCGGCCATTGGGTGATGGTCGAATACTCGAAGCTCTTCAACGACCTCACGCTCCAGTTTCTCGAAGACGACCTCGGCTAAAAGGGGACAGTCCCCTTTTTTCCCTCAATTGGCGGCGATGGCCTTTTCGACGGCTTCGAGGAGGCTTTTGCTGTAGACGCGGCCGGTCAGACTCTCGCGCGTCTTTTTGGCAACTGCGTCCCATTCCGATTTGTGGGCCGCCGTGTCGACCTCGATCATGCCGCGTTTCACCAGCGACGCGTACGCGCGAGCGTCGTCCCGGCGCGCCATGACGTCGCCGGCACGCGCGGCGCGCTCGCTGGTATCGAAGAGCACCTTTTGGTCATGCTCGCTCAGGAGGTCGAATTTCTCTTGCTTGATGACCGAGCCGCCGATGATGATGCCGAAGTTCTCTTTCGCCATGTAGTTGAGGCGCGTGTACCACTGGAGCGCAACGGCCGCGAGGGCTGACGCAGGCACCGTATCGAGCATGCGTGTCTGCAAACCGCCATACACCTCGGGCACGCCCATGCGCACGGGATTGGCGCCGATCGTGGTGATGTAGCCAGCGAACACTGGATCGTCTTTCCATGCCCAAGGCCGAAGCCTCTTCAGGTCGTCGGGTTTGGCGAACTCCTCCATCGAGAAGATGCGGTTCTTGCCGGCCTCACCCCAGGCCAGCATGACGAAACCGTTTTCCTTGAACAGTTCTGCGAACCGGTCGCCCAACTGCTCGCGCGCCCGCTCGAGCTGATCGTATTCCGTGATCATCCCAGGCGCAGTCAAGACCAGCACCGGTCGAGCGACCATTCCAAGACCGGTCGTCGTCACTCCGGCCGCATCCATTTGTCCAGCCCGCACTTTGCGAATGAAGTCGCGCTCGTCGCCCTGACTGCCTCCGGAATAGAAGCGAAGCTCTACTCGATTCTCGGTTTCCTTCTTCAAGCTCCGGTTCCAGGCCTTCATCAACTTCATGAACGACGAACCGGGAGGCGCGAGGGACGCAAAGCGGATGATGGTCGAGGATGCGGCGTTGGCTTGCGGCACGGAAACCGCGCCGGGCAACATGAAGGCGCCCAGGGCGAGGGCTGCGATGAAGAGGTGCTTGGCTTTGCTCATGGGTCTCTCTATGGGGAGCGGGGTCTACGACGGCAATCGCTGGGTTTGAAAATCCGACGTGAGTCCCACGACGGGGATTCAAGCCGGACTTCACCTCAAATCTAGGCGGATCCGCCTCGGATGAGCGTTGCGGCGCGATAGCCGATCAGCATGCTGGGGGCATTGAGCGCAGAAACCGGTGTCCAGGGTATGGTGGAGGCGTCCGCAATTCGCAGTCCAGTCACGCCGCGTAGGCGCAGTTGGGGGTCTACGGCGTGGGCTCGAGTCCCGCCCATGCTGCAACTGCCCGCGAAATGATAGGTGGTAATCGTGTTCCGCCGGACGTAGCTCGAAATGGCCGCGTCACTCGTGACCCGCTTCCCGGGCATGAGCTCCGTCGGGCCCCATCGCGCTAGGCCGCTCGAAGCCCCAATCGCTCTCGCGATTCGAACACCGCGCAGCATCGTTTCCAGATCCTCCGGATGCGAGTAGTACGCAGGATCGATCGCGGCTTGTTTGCGCACGTCCGTCGATTGCAAACGCAGCGTGCCGCGGCTCTTTGGCTTCCCGAGGATCAAAATGATACCGAACATGTGGTCGGTGAAACGCTGGATCGCCCCGACCTTGAACGCTGCCCCGACCATGCTGCGCACCAACTGTCTCGACCTCGGGCCGTAGAGAGCATGGGGTACGACCATCGGCGGGAGCATGCGCTGCATCATCTGCCTCATCGCCGATGGAGCAGGCCAGTACACGTAGCAGGTGTCGCTTTGCGAGGCGGGAAGGTCGCTCCCCTCGTTGGTGCGGAAGAAGCTGTAAAGCTGCGGATAGAAGCAGTCGATGTCCGCGGTGGCTTTGAAGAACACCGGCACGTTGGGGTGGTCGTGAAGCCCCTCGCCAATGGCGGGCCGGTCGGCGACGACCGGGATGTCGAACGCGCGAAGGTGCTCGCTCGGACCCACGCCCGAAAGCATGAGCAACTTCGGGGTTTCGAGCGCACCGGCGCATAGGATGATCTCCTTGCGGGCCTCCGCGCGTCGCAGCGCTCCCTCATGCTCGAACTCGATCGCCCTTGCGCGCTTTTCCGCCGTGAAAACGACTCGGTGCGCGCGCGCGCCGGTGAGCACGGTGAGATTCGCACGCTCGCCGGCTTCCTTGATGAACGCCACGTACGAGCTTCGCCGGCTCTCGCCTTCATAGGACATCCACTCGTAGCCGATGACATTGCTCAGGTTGCCGTCGTTCAGGTCTTCTTTGCAACTGAAGCCATGTTCTTCCGCGGACGCGATGCAGGCTTCGGTCCAGCTCGTCGCCGGGCGCCGATGCGGTCGCAGGGCCTGTTCGATCGCCTTGAAGTCGTCTTGATTGTCGTCCCAGTGCCAGCCCTCTGGCCATTCGGCATAGTCCTCCCGGGAACCGCGGGTATAGACCATCCCGTTCACCGATCCGCTCCCACCCATCACAGTGCCAGTGCCCGCGTAGATGCGATGGTTGGCAGCGTGAGCTTGCGGGACCGAAAAGCGTTCGCCCATCACAGCGTCGTTGATAAACGCTTCTTTGTAGCCGGCGGCGACCAGGGTCTCCGGGTGCTCCTCCGCCCTCGGCCCGCCTTCCATCAAGAGCACGCGATTGGCAGGATCCTTCGCAATCTCGGCGGCCACGATGCAGCCAGCCGAGCCGGCGCCGACCACGACGTAATCGTACTGCTTCATCAAGGCTTTCGGCCGAGCAACTTGAGAAAGCCGCGCCAGCGCTGTGCGAGGCTCTTGCCGTAAATCAGCTCGATTACCCCACTGAAGACGCCGTAGTCTTTCTCGGCGACTGGAAAGACGCGGTTCGGTTGGTGGATCGGGAACCGGTCATCGAGCACGGCTTTGATGTTGCACATCGAACGCAAGCCTTCGCGGCCGTTCATACGACCGTAGCCCGAAGCCTTGACGCCGCCGAACGTAAGCCCTTGCGCCATGTACGTGACGCCGCCGAACTCGTTGATCGCGCTCATCCCGGCTTCCAGCTTCGAGGCGATCTCTCGGGCGCGCGCGCGGTTCTTGGAGAAGACCGAAGACGACAGGCCATACGACACTCCGTTTGCGACCTCGACGGCATGTGCGTCGTCGCGGACGCGCATGAGCAGCATCACCGGGCCGAAGACCTCTTCCTGAGCGATATCCATCTCCGGCGTAACGTCCGCCAAGATGGTGGGCTCGAAGTAGTCTCCCTTGTCGCTCAGCGCGCGCTTGCCACCCGCGACGATTCGCGCGCCCTGCGCCACCGCTCCGTCGACCGCCTTCTCGATGACCTCGAGCTGAAGCGGCGTGACGATGGCGCCGACATCGACGACCCCTTCGCGGCTGCTGCCCTGCCGAAACTCCCGAACCAACTCCGCGGCGCGCCTTTCGAAAGCGTCGTAGATGCCCTCGTAGACGAGAATTCGCTCCGAAGCGACACAGTTTTGTCCGCAATTGATGTAGCAACCGGCCAAGGAAGCGTGCACGGCTTGTTCGAGGTCGGCGTCCTCGCAGACGATGAAGGCATCTTTTCCGCCGAGCTCCATCACGACCGGGATGACTCGCTCCGCACTGGCCTCCACCACGCGCCGACCGTTACGAACCGAACCGATGAAGAGAATCGAATCGACCGCCGAGCGCGCGAGTGCAGCGCCGGTCGGTCCGTATCCATGCACCGCTTGGATCAAGTTTGGATCGTGTCCAGCCTCTTCGATGACCTTGCGAAGCGAGTCGATGAACTTCGCGCTCGACCATGCAACCCACTCCGACGGCTTGAGCACGATCGCGTTTCCGGACATGAGCGCGGGAATCACCGGATTGACGATGTTCTGAAACGGATAATTCCATGGAATGATCGCAGCGATGACACCGAGTGGGTGATACTCGAGGCGCGCCTTCTTGTGCAGCAGCAAGCCCGATGAAACAGGTTCGGGGCGCAGGTGTTTCTCTCCGTTCTTGATCATCCAGCGAAACTTCTCGCAGGTCGGCCAGATCTCCCCCATCAGCGCGTTCTCTCGCGTCTTGCCGGAGTCGCGTTGGACCGTGAGACAGATCTCATCCTTCTGGTCGACCGTGTACGCGAGCAGCCTTCGCAACACGTCGCATCTCTCGTCAAACGAAGTCGACCTCCAGGCTTCTTGAGCGACCCTCGCGCGCGCGACGGCGGCATCCACATCCTCTGCGGAGTCGACGCGGACCTCTCCCAGCTGCTCTCGCGTCGCAGGGTCGACGCAGGGAATGTGCGTAGCCTGATCGGCAGGCGAGAATCGGATCTCCGTAGAAATCGGAATTGACATTCTGATTTTCGCCTTTATCATTCCGACCTAATCGTGTCAACGCTCTCAGCAGTCGCAAAAGCCCAAGAATCCCTCCGGGATAAGAAGCGCGAGCTCTATCGCGAGGCCATCCTCGATGCGGCCGAGCGGGTGTTCGGCGAGGAGGGCTACGAGGCCACCAAAGTCCAGCGGATTGCCGCGGAGGCCGGTGTCTCACTCACCACGCTCTACGGCGTGCTCGAGTCCAAGTGGGAGATCTACCGCGCGGTCCACCGCCGCCGATTGACCGAGGTGATGCGTCTCACCCAGGGCGTCCTCGAAGCGGACATGTCCTCCCTCGACATCCTGATCGCAGGAACTCGAACGCAGCTCGCATTCTTCATGGAGCGCCGCGACTTCACCAAGATGCAGCTCAAGGAAGTCACGGCCTGGTCGACGATCGAGCTGTTGCGAAGCCCGGAGCAGGTCGAGGCGCTCGGCGTCGGCCTGGACCTCGTCGCGAGCTTGTTGCGGAAATGCATCGAGGACGGATATCTCATCGAAGACGACCCCGAGCTCATCGCGAGGATGATGATTGCGACGCAGCAAGTACGACTGGCGATGTGGATGGATCGAGGCTGCAAAGAAGATCCAGATCGCCTAGCCGATGCGGCGCTCCGGCATCTACTGCGGAGTTACTGCAAGGTGGGGCACTTGGCGTCGGCTCTCGAGGCGGCCGGTTTGGGAGCTGAGCAATGAGCGTCGCGTTTCACGAGCTCCAAGTCAGCGCCGTCATTCGAGAAACACCGGAGTGCAGCTCGTTCGAGCTCACGGTGCCGGCCGCGTTGGAGGAAGCCTTCCGGTATCGCGCGGGTCAACACCTCACGCTCGAGCTCCCCTGGGAGTACTTCAAAGTGACCCGCTGCTATTCCTTGTCGAGCTGCCCCGACCTAGGTGAAACCCTCAAAATTGGTGTGAAAAGGGTGCCGGGTGGGCGAATTTCCAACTGGCTGAACGACAATCTCGAGGCCGGAGACTCGATCATGGCGAGCGTCCCCGAAGGCCGCTTCGTTCTCGATCCAGACACCCGGCCGGGAGCCCCGCTCTTCGTCTTCGCCGGCGGAAGCGGGATCACGCCAATCATCGCTTTGCTGAAGAGCGCGCTAGCCACCACGAAGCGTTCGATCACACTGCTCTACGCCAATCAGGATGCGGGCTCGGTCATCTACGGGTCCGAGGTCTCCCAGCTTGCCGCGGAGCACCCGGGCCGGCTCGCCGTGAATTTTCACTTCGACTCGACGAACGGTTACCTTGAGCAAAGCGATGTTCGCAAGCTTCTCCATCACAGCGACATCGCGGAGTTCTACATTTGCGGCCCCGAACCGTTCATGGAGCTCGTCGAAAAAACGCTCGAAGAGGCAGGTGTCCACGAAGAGCTCGTATACATCGAGCGCTTCGTATCCCCTGCCGATCCTGACCGCGTCCATGTCGATGCGGTCGATGAAGCTTCGCTCGAATCACCAGAGAGCTTCAGCCTCTGGCTCGATGGTCGCTCTCGCACCATTGCCTATGTGAAAGGCAAGACCCTTCTCGAGTGCGCCCAAGATGCCGGGCTGCAACCGGCTCACTCCTGCGAGTCAGGCTATTGCGGCTCTTGCATGGCGCACCTCAACACCGGCAAGGTCCACATGCGGACGCACGAGGCGCTATCCGATCGAGATATCGAGCGCGGCGTGGCGCTGCTTTGCCAAAGCCTGCCTGCGAGCAGCGAGCCGCTGGAGCTCGATAGCGATTCGACCTCGTTTCGAGCGGTATCGGCCGTGAAATCCTCGTACAGCAAGC
The DNA here is from genome assembly GCA_049645265.1 of Polyangiales bacterium. Classification (GTDB taxonomy): domain Bacteria; phylum Myxococcota_A; class Polyangia; order Polyangiales; family Houyiibacteriaceae; genus SG8-38. The sequence continues at coordinate 8,113 of JBARTN010000123.1, read as the reverse complement.
GCGCATCGAGGCTTGCCGCGGCTGGGATATTTGCTTTCATGCTCGCAGGAACGCTCATTCTCCGATTGGTGGACTAGGTGGTAAAGTGAACCCCCAGGAATCGACATGAAGGTCTTGTACGTCATTCTCGTGAGTTACGCGTCGGCCGGCCTCGCGCAGGCGGCGCTCATGTACGCCTATCGGTCCAAGGCGGCGCAGAAGTACATGATCAGTGATGACGCCCACCGCTCGAAGACCGACCAGGAGCTCTACTGGCGCGTTGCTCTGAACATCACGGTGTCGGTCACGCTGATTTTCTCCGTGATGTTTGGCCTTGGCGACTATCTCTACTACGACCATGCGGCGCCGGCTTGGCGCCACGCCCTCGAGGCAGTGACCGTCGTCCTGATCTACGACTTCGGTTACTACTTCATGCATCGCTACCCCTTCCACGAATGGAAGCTTCTCCGGGGTGTCCACTCGGTCCATCATGCCGCGAGGAATCCAAGGCAGATCGACAGTCTCTTGCTGCACCCGGTCGAGACCGTCCTCGGCCTCGGGCTCTTCTTCGGCTCAGTCGCCTTGGTTGGCGGTGTGCACCTCTACACATTGGGCGCGCTCTTCACGGCGTACACCGCACTCAACATTCTCAATCACGCCGGCATCGACGTGCCGCACTTCCCCTTCAAGACCTTGGGCGTTCTCGCGGCAAAGCACGATCGGCACCATCACAGCATGCTCTCCGGCAACTACGCATCGATCACGCCCTTGCCCGACATCATCTTCGGCACCGTGGAGTAGGCCATGACCGTCAGCTTGGTAACTGGGGGCTCCGGCTTCGTGGGGGCCGCGATTGCCCGTGCGCTCAAGGCTCGTGGTGACCGGGTCATCGTCCTCGATTTAGCGCCGGAATGTCCGGTCGAAGGCGTCGACTATCGTCGCGTCGACATCCGCGACGAGGCAGCGGTCATCGAAGCTTGCCGCGGCGTCGACACGGTCATCCACAACGCCTCGATCGTTCACACGAAGTGGAACAAGCAAGACGTCGTCTGGGCGGTGAACCTCGGCGGCACCCAGAACATGCTCGCGGCGGCGCGGCAAAATGGAGTTCCGCGCTTCGTCTACATCAGCTCCGGGAGTGTGGTTTACGAGGGCAAGGACATCGAGAACGGGGACGAGAGTCTTCCCTACTCATCGGTTTCCCAAGCGCCCTATGCCGACAGCAAGATCGCGGCGGAGAAGCTCGTGCTTGCGGAGAACGGGAAAAGCGGCATGGCGACCTGTGCCTTGCGGCCTCACGTGGTCTTCGGCCCTGGCGACAATCGCTTCATGCCGACGCTCTTGGCAAAAGGCCGCAACGGGCAATTGCGTGTCCAGATCGGGCGAGGGGTTTGGCTTTCCGACTACACCTATGTGACCAACATGACCGATGCGGTCCTGCTCGCCGACGAAGCGCTCGCCAAAAACGGCTTGAGCAGCGTTGCCGCGGGCCAGGCCTACTTCATCACCAACGGCGAGCCGATGCCGTTTTGGGATTTCATCCGCAAGGTCGCCGCGCGCCTAGGCTTTCCGCCCGTGAAATACACTGCCCCCAAATCACTCGCCTATGCAATTGCAGCGATCAAAGAAGGCATCGACACGCTCAAGGGCGGGACGCTCAACGCCGAAGACGGCCTGACCCGTTTCGCGATCCGGTACATGTGCACCCACCACTATTTCAGCATCGAGAAGGCGCGCAGAGACCTCGGGTACAACCCTGCGGTCTCGGTCGAAGAAGGGATCGAACGGACCTGCCGGCACCTCGAAGCCACGGGCATGGTCTAGGCGATGTCGAAGTGGCCGCGCAGGCGGAGCTCGGACGGCTAGTCGGCGAGGATGCCGCACGCCGGCTCGATCTCGTCGAGCGCGGCGCCGGCATCTCCACCGGGGAAGTGATCGAGCAGGTTCTGCGTCGTTCGCTGCTGCCGACCCTTGGTCCTCTGAAGCAGCGAAGCCTGACTCGCGTATGCGAATTCTGAGCCGGAACTGTTCGGCGGCCGGTCGTCCCCTTGACCTGGCGCGCCACCGGCTCCCCCAATGACCCCTTTGCTCGCAAGTCGCGTTAGCCTTCTAAGGCCTGGGCAAACCCTCGTCGTCACTTTTTCACCCCTCGGGGTTGTTATGGCTCCCGAAGGGTGTAGGCGCGAGCAACTTCGACAGTGTTTTACATAGTTATTCATCCTTTGGGTGTATGTAGCATCGTCATCTGCGCTAGGAGTGGCGCGATCGGAAGCCTCCGCAACACCGTGAGATGCCAAAGATCGGCGGGCTTGCTGCATGTGCGCCAGCTGATAAAGAGGCAGGCGTCAGGGGCTTTCGATCCAGTCGGGGGCGAGTCGAGTGTCTATCGAGATTGTCATCCTACTTTCGGCCTGTGGGCTGCTCATCGTGTTGGGCGCGATCGAGCTGATCCTTCACCGGGTGCGGCTCAAGCGGATTCCGATTCGCATTCACGTGAACGGCACGCGCGGAAAAACCAGCGTCACTCGGTTGATCGGCGCCGGTCTTCGCGAGGCCGGCGTCCGCTGCGTGGTCAAAACCACCGGCACCGTTCCCCGGTTCATTCTGCCAAACGGCCGGGAGGTTCCGGTCTACCGTCCTGGCGGCGCCAATGTGATCGAGCAGAAGCAGGCGGTTACCATGGCGGCCGCCCAACGGGCCGAAGCGCTCGTCGTGGAGTGCATGGCGCTGCAACCGCAACTTCAATGGCTTTCCGAGTCGAAGCTCGTTCAGGCCACGCACGGGGTCATCACCAATGCGCGGCCGGATCATCTCGATGTGATGGGCCCCACCGAGGACGATGTCGCTCGCGCGCTTGCCGCGACGGTGCCGATCAAGGGCGTCTTCCTGACCGCCGAACGGCATCATCGCCCCTTCTTTGAAAAAGTCGCGGAGGACCGAGGCTCACGCTTCCACCCCTCTGAAGCGATCAGCCGCGCGCTCACGCCCGAAGATGTGGCCGCGTTCCCGTATCTGGAGCATCGGGACAACATCGAGCTCGCTCTTGCCGTGTGCGAGGAGGTCGGAATCGACATCGACATCGCCCTTCGTGGCATGTGGAGAGCCAAGCCAGATCCTGGCGCCATGACCGAATCCCAGGTCGAGTTCTTCGGTCGGCACATCGTCTTCGTGAACGGGTTTGCCGCCAACGACCCAACGTCGACACGCTACATTTGGGAGCAGTCCCTCCGCCGGCATCGCGCGCTCAAAAAGCGCATCGCCGTGTTCAATTGCCGTTCAGACCGCGCCGACCGTTCCGAGCAGCTCGCTGAGTCGTACGCGCAATGGACGCAGGCGGACGAGGTCGTTCTCCTCGGAAGTGGGCAGTATATCTTCGCCCGCTCTGCGGTGAGGAGCGGGCTCGACCCTACGCGCTTGGTTTTCGTCGACCGGACTCATCCGGCGGATATATTCGAGATTCTGCTTGGCCTTGCCGAGACCTCTGCCCTGGTGATGGGGCTTGGGAACATCGCTGGGCCGGGATTGGCGCTGTCCGAGTACTTTGCCAATCGGGGGATGGATCATGCCAGAAATTGAGTTGTTGACCCTGTCGATCGGGCTCGGCCTCGCGGCCAGCCTTCTTTATGGTGAGCTCTTCGGGCTCGCAGCAGGCGGCATGGTGGTTCCGGGCTACGTCGCCCTCTACATGAACAAGCCGGTCGACATCGGGCTGACCTTGCTCGCCGCCATCGTGACCTTCGGCTTTCTAAAAGGGGTTTCGCAAATCGCGATCGTCTATGGCCGCCGCCGAACCGCGCTCACCATCTTGATCGGCTACCTAGTCGGCCTGAGTTTTCGGATGTGGTTGGACAGTACGATCACACCGTTTGCCGAGGGAGCGGTCATCGGCTTCATCATCCCGGGCCTCATCGCGATTTGGTACCAGCGGCAGGGCGTCCTCGAAACGACGCTCAGCTTGGTCACGGCTGCGATCATCGTCCGGATGTTCTTGGTCGTGGTCATTGGAGACGTAACGATATGAGAGGAATGTATTGGAAGCCGGAAGGCGCTTCTCAGGTGCAGCGCGCCCTGGTCGCGGCACTGGCGGTCGTCGGGCTCGTGGCCGTCGAGGTGTTCCCAACCGAAGAGCAGCAACCGCACTTTGCCGAGAAGATGCTTGCCGGGCGCAAGGCGCAAGACGCATTCACCGTCATCGCCGACGCCTCCGAGCGAAAGGGCCTCCGCGTCGAGCCCAAGTTCGATCCGGCGGGCTCGAGGCTGGTTGGCGATCCGCTCTCACCGATCACCAGCGGAAGCGGCAGCCTGGTTTCCAAGCAAACCACCGTGAACCCGAATTTTGCGGCGGTCGTCGTCGAATGGTTAAAAGAGCTCCGAATCAAGAGCGGTGATGTCGTCGCAGTCGGGTTGTCCGGTTCGTTCCCGGCGGTGAATGTCGCCGTCTACTCGGCGATTCATGAGCTCGGCATCGAGCCAATCATCATCTCGAGCACTGCAGCCTCTCAGTACGGCGCGAACGACCCCAACTTTACCTGGCTCGACATGGAAGCTGCGCTTCGTAGGAGCCAGGTGTTTCCTTACAAGTCGGTTGCTGCATCGCTCGGTGGCGTCGGCGATGACGCGATCGGCCTGACCAAGCGTGGGCGGACCATGCTCCAGCGCGCGATCGAACGAAACAAGATCCCCGCTCTCGCAGAAATCGAGCCGAAAGACCGGCGGCCCGAGATCGAGGACGACACGGAAAAGGGCGGATTGAACCTCACGCTCGTCGATCAAGATCGAGTTCGCGAGCGTCTTCGGGTCTACCACGAAGTCGCTGGCGATCGTCCGATCAAGGCCTACGTCAACGTAGGCGGCGGCACCGTCTCGGTCGGCACCAAGGTGGGCAAGCGTAAGTTCGTGCCCGGTGTCAACACTCGGCCGCCCAAAGGCATCGAAGACATGCCGCCTTCGGTGTTGGGCGCGTTCCTCGAGCTTGGCATCCCTGGGATCCATCTGACCCAGATGATCGAGCTTGCGGAGACGTACGGCCTGGAGATCGCGCCTCGCGTCACGCCGGAGGTCGGCACGGGCGATATCTTCCAGAAGCGCCAAGCGAACCGCTGGCTTGCGGGCATCGCGCTCGCCTTGATCCTGCTCTCGCTGTTCTTGGTTGCGCGCGCCCCCTGGGGCACGCGAATGCTTCGAACGACCATTCCTCCGGAGAGCATCGTGCCGCCTCCACCCCGTGTGCCCAGTGGCTTCGTGCCCCGCACCGACCAACGCGACCGTAACGTCGGCGCAACGGACCCGCCGCAGAATTGATCGCCCGACGGACTGTGCTAATCCACGGGCACTTGGAGGTCTTCATGCTTCGCTATTTTTCTGTTGTGCTGGTCGGTGCCTCGTTCCTTCTGGCCTCGAGCTGCGCCAACGGCACCGTCGTCCAGACCGGGCAGGTCATCGTCGACTACGACGAGACGTTCGACTTCTCCCAGCTCGAGACGTTCAGCATCGTCACAGAGGAGTTGGCGCCCCCCGGCACCCCCGTGCCGGGTCCCGATGAGCGCTTGTTCAACGAACGGGTCAACGAGCTGATCATCGAGGCAATGACCAGCACCCCGGTTTGCTTGGAGCTCGTGGAGCCGGACCAGATCACCGACGAAAGCAAGCACGTCTGGGCGGCGAACGGTCTGGCCCGCACCACAGGCGAAGGCACGTACTGGGAGTGCGTTGGCGGCTGGTTCTGGGGCTGGTGGGGCTGGCAGTGGGACCCCTGCGCCTGGGTGAGGCCGATTCCGGTCGAGTTCGATGTGGGCAACTTGCTCATTCCCGTCGGTCCGCGACCTCAGGAAGGCGAGAACCCGGATCCGAGCTTCGTAGGTCTTGCGCAGTCCGTCGTTGGGAACGGCTCCGAGCTCGAAGCGAAGGCTCGCGCAGCCGTCGACGCAATCTTCGCGCAGTGGCCCTACAAGCAAACGTGTACTCCTTAGAATCGACCCCGTAAAATCGACGCTTTGCGTCGATCACGGGGCTTCGCCCGCGCTGCTTAGCGGTGACGGCGGCGGCGCTGGTTCGGCCGGTGCTGCTTTGTGAGCTCGGCGTGACCGCGCTTGGTGAGTTTTGGTGGGAATACGTAATCCGCCAAGTACTCCAAGGGGTCCAAGACCTTGCCGTCCTGGAACAGACCGAAGTGTAGGTGGGGGCCGGAGTCCTTGATTCCAGTGCGCCCGACTTCTCCGAGACGCTGGCCTGCTTGGATCCGATCGCCGATCTGGACGTGGTAGCTGTCGAGGTGCGCATAGAGCGAGACGACACCGTTCCCGTGGTCGACCTCCACGAACAATCCGCGGGGACCCATGTGCCGTTGGTGAACGATCACGGCGCCCCAGGGTTCGAGCGGGATGTACGCGCGACGTTCCCAATCGACGCCTGCGAATGTCACGGTACCGGCAGCGATCGAGCGAACGGGCTCGCCTTGATCAGAGGCGAAGTCGATGCCGCGATGCAGGCGGCGCCCACCGTCTCGCGGCTCGCCCAGGCCGCTGGTCGCGATCCTCGGATAGCCATCGAGTGGGCTCACGAACGGGATTCCAAGGAGCCCTCGGCCGGCCTGATTCAGTCGCGCATGGTGGCTCAACAGACGTCGCCGAGCGATGAGGACCCGATCTTCGGGTCCGGTATCGCCGACCCGATCTCCCCAGACGAAGTGCGAAACCGCATGGCGGTGAGATGCCGAATCAAAGACCCGGTCGATGTGAGGGCACTGCTGAGCAAACACGCTCAGAATGGCCGCCGCGAAATAGATGTTTGGTTCCGGGCGCAGGAGCGCTTCGCGCCGAAACCGAAACGCGCTCACGTCCAGCTCCTTTCGCGTCCACCCTTGGTCCGTCCAAACGCCGAAACGGTAGACCCCGCCACGGATGTTCGCTGCATGCATGCCCAGGTTGATCAAGGTGAGGCCGGCGCCGTAGCTGTTGTCGATCTCGTGGCTGCAATTGCTCTGCGTGTACACGAGAGCGGCAAGCATCCAAGGATCGACCGAGAACTCCTGGCTGTACCGAACGATCGCTTCGGCGTAGGCCGCGAGCTCGTTCGCTCTGGTGGAGGCCGGGCACAATTGCGCCATTGCCGCCGCGAGGTCATTGGCCACCACGCGTGATGGCGCAGCGGGCTCTTGCGGCCAGTACGACAGATCGATCAAACCGCCACCACGCGGGCGCAAGCCCAGGCGGCGCATTTCGTCGGCGGTCAAAGGACCCTTTCGACCGGCGGCACGAACCGCTGGGGAGTCGTTCAGCACCACGCCCGTGCGCAGCCGCCGATTCCATGGTGTGTCCTGTGCGCGGCTGGGCTGCAGGGTGCCGACGAGGGCGACGAAAGAGACGAGGGTCAAAAATCTGGCAAGAAGTTTCACACGGCTCTCCGGAGCTTTACAGGATGCAGCCCGAGCCCGGTGGCTCCAACTTAATGACCTAAGTGTCTGAACTATTTCGAGTCTTCAAAGGTTTTGCGACCTAGGGCTATGTCCGCTAGGGTGCCCTTCGGGACATGCGGCGAAGCGAGTGATGAGCAGACAAGTGGGGACAGATTTTTCCGGGGAGCGTCTCGCTTCGCTAGCAAACCGCCAAGAGCTATTCGCTCGGCGGCAATACGAGCCAGTGATCTCCCCCCGCGCGCTCGAGTCGACCGAGTCGACATGGTTTGGCGTTGGCGTTGCCACGGACAATGCGAGCTGCGGCCTCCCCATCGACGTGCTGATCCTCGTTTTCGCCCAAGAGATGGTGCGCAGGGAGCTCGGGCTCGCCAAGAGCTCCATCCTCATCGCCGACAGCAATGCCTGCAATGCCGGCGTGCCGCGGCTCGACGTGCACCGCGCGGCTTCGCTTGCGCAAGCGCCTTTGGAAGCTCTGATCGACCGTTTCGGGTTTCCCGTCGACATCCGACGCTCGTCTTCCTTGGCACCGGCAGCGGAGGTCGAGCGCAAGCAAGAGGCGCTCGAGATTGAAAACGGATACGTGGCTCAGCAACTCGTGCAGACCGAAATCATGCGTTCCCGTGGTGCGGCGGTGAAAGTCGGCTGGGCCCTGTCAGCGTGCACCTACGACGAGACGTACTTCGATCGCTTGTACCGAAATCGCTTTGGTGATCAGGTTAC
>JBARTN010000122.1:0-4797 GCA_049645265.1 Polyangiales bacterium | reverse complement strand
TGTTCGAAACGATCAGGTTCCACAGGGGAGGAACCCGGTCGGCCAGGTGTCGCGACGAAAAAAAGCCGATGAAATGAGTCGCCATCCAGGGCACGGTGATGTTGTTCACGAGGTCGGCGAAGTTCTTTAGGATGTCGCCGCCGCCAGTCTTGCTGTGGCGTCTCTTCTGCCGCGATGTCTCTTGGTGGATGGCGAGAAGCCGTTCGACCGGGTCGTCGGATTGGATCGGCAGGTGCACCCGAATCACCGAAACGCGGTTGCCGGCTTGATCTCCTTCGTGCCGAACCGACACCGGCACGGTCGCGACCAGAGGGCGATCCGGAAGGCCCCCGTGTGTGCCAAGCCACGATCTCAAGGCCCCACCGCAGCCGGCTAGCACCACGTCGTTCACGGTCGTTCCGAAGGCGCGCTTGATCGCCTTGACGTCGTCGAACGAGACATCGGCGAACGCGACGGAGCGATTGGGCGTCAGGGCGCCGTTGAACATCGTCGGCGGCGCTTCGAAGAGGGGTGGCTTCTCGGAGGCTTCGCTATCCGCAGACATGGCCGGTTGCGAGCGCCCCTTGTCTCGGACCGCCTCTACCATTTTGGTGGCCGCCTCGACCGCGCGCCGCGGCTTGCCTGCCAGGGTTCGAAGCGTGTCGGCCGCTAGCCAGGGGATCGTCGGCTCTCGATCGGGGAGCCAGGGCTCCTCGGGGGGAGGGATAATCCGGCCCTCGGGACTCATGTCCATGAGCTCGCCCGCGATGGCCGCGCTCCTGCCACCGTCCATCGCTGCGTGGTGGATCTTCATCACGAGCGCGAGCTTTCCCCCTTCCAAACCCTCGACGAGCACGGCCTTCCAGAGCGGTCTGTCGCGCTCGAGACAGGTGCCGGCAAAGCTCCCAACGAAGTCGCAGAGCTCGCGCATTCCCCCCGGAGAGGGCAGCGAGACGCGCACGAGGTGCTTGTCGAGCTCGAAAGCCGGGTCTTCGATCCAGTGAGGGTCGCCGATCTGGAACGGCCCTTGAACGATTCGTTGCCTAAACGGCGGAATGAGATGGAGCCGCTCCACAAACCGTTGGCGAGTCAAGTTGAACGCCGAAGCTTCGAGGCCGTCCGCGCCCAGCGGCTCCTCTGGCTCGAGAATCAAGATCCCCATGGTGTGCATGGGCATCTCGGGCGTTTCAGCGTAGAGCATCGCCGCGTCGAGAGTCGATACCCGGATCATGTCGTACTTCCTGGCTCCAAGAATCCAATGCCCATCATGAAGCGGGCCATCTCCGTCAGGTATGCCCCGCGGTCGAGGTGGATGCTGTGGCTCCCCGGAAACCAATGCATGCGACAGCGCTGCCAATGATCCCAGAGCAGCCTAGAATGCTTCGGAGGCGCCAGCCGGTCGCCCGCGCCGCCGACGATCATCAGCCGCTCGCGTGGCAGCACCGCAGGATAGGTGAGCGGGCAACTCACAGCGAGGAGCCGGCGCGCATCGGCAGAGCTCAGGCCCGAGGCCGAGAGCGCGGTTCGCATCAGTGCGCCAAGTGGCTGCCACTCCAGAACCAAGTCCGCCACGCTGATGATCGGCACGTTGGGCAGCGCGAACGCCAATTTCGGTTCGACGCTGGCGAGCATCGATGAAATGAAGCCCCCAAGGCTCAGGCCGGTCACGCCAACTTGCTCGACCCCTCGTTCACGCTGAAGCCAGTTCAGGAGGATCCTGAAGTCGAATACGGACTGCGCGACCGCTTCGTTGAATCGAGAGGTGCCGCCGGCGAAAAAACCGTGGCCCGAAAACGGGGAGAAGCGCGTCTGGCGTGGACCGTGAAAAGGAAGCGTGAACAGGACGATGTCGCAGCCCATGCGGTAGAACCAAGGAAGCGCGAAAAACCACTCGTTGATCAGGTATCCTTCTGCCGTGAATCCATGAATCGCAACGATCGTCGGTCTCGGCCCGTCTCGGTGCCGAGTCATGCGCGCGAACGCGACGCGGTTTCGATCGTGTCGCAGATAAGGCCGGTGTTGATTCGGATGGACCGGCTGGAACGGGCTGTCGAAGCGCAACACCTCGCACACACCGTCGTCGGGTTCGAAACGCGGGAACCAGCGCCCTCTCTCGGCGCGAACGCGCACGCCCCATGGAGGATCATGAAAAAACCGGCTGCGATCGCCCGATTCCGCCATCTCGGCATACAGAGCCGCGTCTTGCATGGATCGGCGAAGCTCGATTGGATTGAAGCCGAACGGAATGGCCGTCGAGCCCACCATCGTGCCGAAGATGGCCCTCACCACATGGTCGAACGCGGCTGCAGCGCCGATCTGCAAGCGATCGGCACGCGCAAGATCGAACTTCTCTGCTGTTCGGGCGAAATCGTCGTCGAGATGCTCCCACCAATGACCGCTGGGCATCAAAGGAGCCTCTCGTTCGTAAGACTCGTGCACAATCCGAGAGACAATCGCGGAGTCTTCCATCGACGCAGCCTAACCCGTTCGAGCGCCGATGGGGTCAGGCTTTTCGGGCAGATTCCGCAGGCCCATCCAGGCCAAGGCAACGATGTGACTGGCGACTTTTTCGACCGACGGCTTTCGGACGACGCTCCACCACTGCCCTACCAGCGTGACCATTCCGATGAGCGCGTGCGCGTAGATCGGAGCGACGTCGGGATCGTAACCAGCCTGCTTGAACGCTTCCGCGAACACGTCGCTGACGCGTTCGGCTACTTCGTTGAGGAGGCTGGAAAAGCCGCCGGAGCTCAATACGGTCGTCGGGGCATCGTGGGTCAGCACTGCGAATCCGTCTGGCCTGTCTTTGACCCAGGTGAGAAACGCCAAGGCGGCCTGCTCGGCGCGCTCGCGTGGGGAGCCTGCCGACAGAGCTTCCGAAATCACGCCGATCACGTATTCCATCTCCCGGTCGACCACGACGGCATAAAGCCCTTCCTTGCCTCCGAAGTGTTCGTAAACAATCGGCTTTGAGACCTTCGCCCGGCTCGCGATCTCCTCGACGGAGGTCGCTTCGTAGCCTTTTTCAGCGAAAACCTCGCGTCCAACCTGAATTAGCTGGGCTCTCCGTGCCGCCGCAGTGAGTTTTTTTCTCGAAGCCATTTGACAGAGATACTACGGTGCCGTAAGTTACGCAACAGTAAGTTACTGAAGCGTAACTTCTCCAATGTTTACGCGCCTGTTGGCGCCATCCGGCTCGAGGAGAAAAACCCCATGTACATTCTGACCTGCGCCGCCGTATTCCTGGCGGCCTATCTGCTCAACACGACGATCATCACGGTCTTCTACCACCGCGGCCTAGCGCACCAGGCGGTCGTGCTCCGTCCGGGCGCCCGTCAGTTCGCCGCCCGCTACGGGATTTGGCTCACAGGCCTCGACGCCAAGGGTTGGGTCTGCATGCACCGCAAGCACCACCGACACTCCGACTCGCCCGAGGATCCCCATAGCCCGGTGCACTACGGAGTGCTCGGCGTCCTGCTCGGCCAGTTGAGGAGCTATGAACGCACTCTGATCGGCCTCGCGCGCGGTCAAAGCGAATACACCGACGAGGTCCACGACCTCGAGTTCGAGATCAGCGCTCTCAATCGAAAGGGACTTTGGTTTTTGCCCTATGTCTTGCATCTGGTCATCGCTCTGACCATCGCCGTGCCGACCGGAATGTGGGCCTTGGGTGCCTGCTACTTCCTCGGCATGATGAGTCATCCGATCGAGGGCTGGATTGTGAACTCCCTCGGACACGCCGTCGGTGGCCGCAACTTCGAGACCGCGGACAACTCTCGGAACAATCACCTCGCGGCCTGGTTGATTCTCGGTGAGGGGTACCAGAACAATCACCACCGCTATCCCGCGTCGGCGAAGTTCTCCTATCAGCCATGGGAGGTCGACCTCGGCTTTGGAATGAGCATGTTGCTCGAGAAGCTAGGCGTGCTCGAGATCCAGCGAGCCCTCCTGCTCCCGTCACCGGCCGTCGCGACGAGCGGATTCGCCCATGAGTGAGCAATCCCCCGAGATGCGAGTGGTCGATCGATTCGTCGATCACGGCGCGCCGCTTTCCTTCCGGGACCTCTGCGCTCGCGTGCTTCACGAGAAGCATGACTACCTGATTCTCGACCTCGACAAGACCACTCATCTGGGCCGCAACCTCGGAGAGCTCCTCGCATGGGAGCTCTGCGCGTATGAAGCCTACGGCGAGTCGGCAACGGGACACCCGGCGCGCCGCTGGTTTGGCGGCCGCTTGCTTCTCGATTGGTCGCAGCCAGCGAAGCTCGCTCGCTACCTCGGGACCGGCGCGCGAAGGTGGGCATGGGCAGGGATTTACTACCTCGTCTGGGGCAAGCTGGCTTCGCGCATCCCTGCGCTTCGGCGCCTCGCCTACAGTCGATTCGGTCCCGAGCCCACGACCGCTGTACAGCGTCGACCGCAGATGGTCGCGCTCACTCACCTCGCGACGGCGGACGAGACCCTTCTGCACGAGCTCGCTCGCAGAGTCTGGAGCCGACACGTATCGGATCAGGTGATTGCCCGTGAGGACCTCGATTGGGTTCGGAGTCACTCCCCTGGTATCGAGATCATCTTGAGTAGTGCTTCGCCCAAAGCGATGTTGGATGTGGCTGTCGAGGAGCTCGGCGCCGACGGAGCGACGTACTCCAGCGCAGAACGAGTCAACAGCGGGAGGGCCAAGATCGCCCGGCTGCGCGAGACCTATCCCCGTGTTTTCGATCCGGACGTCAACGTCCTGGCCATCACGGACACGAGCTACGGGGAAGATCACTGTTGGACCGAACACTTCGCGTGCGTCATCGATGTCAACAGCCCAAC
>JBARTN010000121.1:0-4383 GCA_049645265.1 Polyangiales bacterium | reverse complement strand
CGCCGCCGATGAGGAGGTATCCGAACTTCTCCTTGAGGTGGTGATGGGTGAGCTCCTCCATGTTTCCGGTGGCGGACATCGTATCGGCGACCGCCGCAGAGAACTGGCTCAGCGCGGCGGCGATGATCAGAGGTGTGACGAGCAGGGGTGACGCGAACTTTGCGAGCTCGATGAGGCTGTTGTCGTCGTACTTGCCGTCGAGAAGATGCGTGATCGGAAGGGCGAGGGCGACGAATGCGATGTACACGGCTGTGGAGATGATCTGAGACCAACGCGACGCCTTGATTCGTGTATCGGTGTCGAACTCCTCACCGAGATAGCGGGGGGTTTCAAATCCCTGGACGACGATGAGGGTGCCCGCGAGGATCGTCAGGATCTCCCAAGGCGTGTGTTCGAGCGCCTTGGGCATTTGAATACCCGCCGACGACTGCCAGGCGTTCCAGTCGAAATAGGCGAACCCTGCGAGCAAGAGCGCGATGATGGCAAAGGTGATCCAAAGCGCCCAACTCTCCAGGAATTCGAGCGGGGCCAGGCCCTTCGTCATCCCAATCACCATGATCACGGCGATCACGGAGGTGGTGACGATGTTCTCGTTGAGCTCGGTGTCTGCGTTGAATCCCCCGAGAACAAAGGCAGCGAGAATGTGAAGGTAGAGCGAGACCGAGATGACGTACGCGAGGATCAGCGCCAAATCGGATGCGCGTTCGATCGAAAGCGTGGACTCCGGAGGTTTGTCGGCTAGGACGGGCTCGGCATATCGAATGTTGAATCGGATGACGCTGCCCACCGCAACCGCCAACGCGCATACCCCAACCATCGCGACCACGGAGTAGCGCGCGACGGCGCCCGCGAGGATCGGCACAATGATCAAGAAACCGCTTCCGAAAATCGAAGCGAGAGGGGTTGTCGTCGCCGCGACGAGCGACTTCGATTGCTTGGTCATGGCGTCTCCTTGTCCTTGTCGCGGCGCATTCCAACACGAAGCTCTATGACATTCAAGGGGCGAGGCGCCCAAAGGTTTGAATGATGGAACTCCTTTGTTCGGGACGGCCGCTGTTCTGGTGGTAGCCACGGCGCTGACCAACGGGTACGCTGCCGACGCGAAGGGAGCGCCAACGATGATACGTGATTTCCAGCGGTTTGTGCGGCACCTGTTCCACGCCGTTTACGTCGTCCGCGGCCCCATTTTGGCATTCTTCCTGTTGCTTGTGGCGTGCGCGATCGTAGTCGTAATTGCGGAAGGAATGTCTTTTGGCAACGCGATATACTTCATACTGATCACGGCGTTGACGGTCGGATATGGAGACATCGTTCCGACAACAATGTGGGGCAGAATCGCGAGCCTAACGGCTGGGGTGATCGGCTACCTCCTGTTTGGGGTCGTCGTAGCCGTGAACACGCGAGCCTTGAGAGAATCCATTCGAGAGGGAGGGGAACACGACACCAAAGGATAGGCCCGCCGTTGAGGCCACCTAGTTACCGATATGACCGCTAACGCCTAGGATCAGCGCGTAGTAACTCTGCTGGTTCGCGATGGGATCACCGGTCACGGGATCCGTGGGTGAGCTGCGCGAGAAGTACGTGTTGCGTGTCGTCCATTCGCCGCGCCCCTCGAGACTGATCACCAGATACTCGACTGGCTTGTAGCGAACGGTGACCGTCCCGGTCGTCAGCCCGCCGTACGTATCACCCCCGAATGTTCGGTATGCGTCATTGCCACTCAGGTTCTCCCCGCGTAGGCCGACCGACCAGTGGTCTGCAGCATCGAAGATCAGCGCGAGGCTGTGGCCGAACGCAAACGACCGAACCGTGTTCCCTACCGAGTCGGGCACGTGAGGATTGATCTGATAGTCCGCGTTGAGGACGAAGTGGAACCAGTGGTACCCAAAGGTCACCAACACGTCGAAGAATGACTCCCAAGCACGGTTGCCGTTGATCCCGCTTGGGGCGTGGTTGCCACCGAAGAAGATACCGACCTCTCGAGACCCCTCTCGCAAACCGCGGCGGCGCACGCTTCGTTGGCCACGCGGAGTGAGGCCGACTTGCCAGCCCACCGCTGGCACCTCAACGTCCGCGATCGCCGTGCCGCCGCGTACGCCACCGTTGGCGAGCATGAACGTGAAGCCGACAAGCTCGGTGGGCTCCGCGCTCAAGCGTACGCCGAGGTGGTTGAAGGGCTGTCGCAGAAAGTAGAGCGCACCCCGCGTGTAGTTGGCGTTCACCCACTCGTCGACGAACTCGCCGCCGAACATCGTGTCGAAGAAACCAAAGTCGATCGCGATGTGCTCGGTCGGCATATAGGCCACGTAGCCTTGTTTTACCGGTGCGATAGGCGTCAGGAGCTCGGCGGCGGTACCCCAGCGAAGATCGAGTCGAATGGCGAACTTGTGCCCCGTGTACGTCACGTCGCCACCGGCGAAGTTCAAGCCGAAGCCCATGTAGTTGGTGTACGGATAGTCCAGGTTGTTGTACGTACCCGAAACCCGGTAGCCGTTGAAGTTGTAGAATCCACTTGCGAGGACTTGCCACGAGAGCCCATCGAGGAACGGGCGGTCGTCTTCCTCGGGCTCCGCGTCGACGTAATCGGCGTCGCCCGTGTCATCTTGGATCTTCGGCGCCTCGGGCGGGTCGTCCTGCGCCAACGCGACTGAGGGAATCGCCAGGCCGCACACGAGCCACAGGTAAAGAGCCTTGCCCGTATCAACCTCCATTGCTGCCTCCTCGTTTTAGAACCGGGCTTCCCGCCATTCGGCCCAGTTCACCTTCTCGGCGACGCCCGCATAGGCCACCGCCGCTTCCGAGACACCCCGATAGCCGCCAAGCAGCTGGTAGAAGTTCTCGTAGTTGTCTCCAGTAAGCGTCACAGCGTCCGCCTGGTTGAGGGTCTCGGTGATGCGTTTCTCCAAATTGGCGAGGCGCGTCGCCAAGCGAACCTGCAACTCGCTCGACGGCACGGTTTCCGGAGACTCGGCCAGGCGGTGGAACAACTCTTGGAGCACGATGTGCCAGGCGCGGAGGTCATCGAGCAGGTGCTGCACGAGCGGGTCCGCCTGCGGCGTCTGGCGGGCCTCGATAAGTGCTTGAAGACGATAGACCAGCGCCTGGAGACTCGTCACCAGCGCCTGCACCTGCTCGGGCGCGGTGTTGGGAAAGAGCTTGTGGTCGATGAAGTGGCCCCATGTCCCCAGTTTCTGGGGTAGCGTGCGCAGCTCCTGCCGGTGGTACGCCAGCTTCCAGCGTTCCACGAGGGAGCTCGATGACCGGGCTTCCGAGGTGGTGCTCGATATGACGAACTCAAAACTGCGGAAGAAACGGTTGATCATGCGGAGGAACGCCTTCTCCGGTCGCAGCGAGAAAGTGATGGCCGAGGTAGCGACCGGAACCGCAACCGATAGTAGCGCCCAGAAGTACGAGTTTGCCTGCGACGCAAAGTCGTACGTCTGCTGATTGTCGATGCCCACCATGAGAAGCAGCGCCAGCATGCCGCCGACCCTACTCAGGCCTTTCAAGAAATACGCGACGACGAACGTAAAGGCGAAGATCACGAGGCCGAGGCCGAGGAAGCTCGATAAGTGCGGCAGGACGAAGACGTAGACAGCGAGCCCGAACGGCATCCAGATGGCGAAAGCGCGCAGAAGCAAGGTGGGCCTCACGAAAGGCATAAGACCAAGGAGGCTCGTCATGGCGATGCCGAGCGGAATGAGCGCTTGGTGTCCCGGCGGGTTGAGGTACACCCACAGCAGGTAAAAGACCCACACCGACACCATCGCCCTGACCGCGGCCCTGATCCGATCCGGGTCGAAGATCGGCAGCCAAAGGGGGTCGGCGGTTGGTTCGGCCAGTGGGGCGGGCACGGGTCGGGTTGTCGCGGGACCAAACCCCTTGAGCGTCCGGACGCAGGCGAAGATCGCGCCTGTCAACGCCTCAACACGGCCGAGGCTGCGCCAAGTCTCGGTCACCGCGGCTCGCTCGAATTGTGACAGGGCGTGCAGCTCAGTCTTGCTTGCAGTCACCGTGACCGCCTTGGGCTCCGCCTCCGGCGAGTTACCGCCGAGCATGCGCTCGATTTCCATGAATCGACGGTCCAGCTCGTCGAAATACGGTGGAAGGTCGGGGAGGACCTTGGCGATATCGAGGTGTTCGATGTCGGCGAAGCTCTCTTGCCAGCGTTCGAGGGCCTTCCTGAGATCCGACGACAGACTGTGGAGCTGGGCCCAAAGGCCACGCACTTCGTGCACGTCGTAGCTCTCGGATGCGCCGCCCTCGAAGGCTGTTTTGAGTTGATCGAGCAGGGTCACCTGGCCCTGGCTGAGCTTGTGCACGTCGGTGGCGACCTCGGTGTGCACCATTT
Source organism: Polyangiales bacterium (assembly GCA_049645265.1). Classification (GTDB taxonomy): domain Bacteria; phylum Myxococcota_A; class Polyangia; order Polyangiales; family Houyiibacteriaceae; genus SG8-38. The sequence goes on along the minus strand of JBARTN010000121.1, from coordinate 32 downwards.
TTTCGCGAAGGGCGCGAAAGACCTGCGCCTGG
>JBARTN010000120.1:0-3639 GCA_049645265.1 Polyangiales bacterium | reverse complement strand
TCCGGCACCACGTGGATAGGACCAGACGATGGTCGGCAAGCCAACCGCGCGCGCCTCGTTGATGAGGTCCCGAAGGTCCTGGAACATCTGGTTGCGAAGCCCGCTACCGGGGTAGATCGTGTATCCGATCGCCGCGCAGCCGAGCCGAACCGCGTCATCGACCGCGGAGGTGAGTGCCGAGCACGGCGTGTCGGGGCCACCGAGCGAATCGCTGTTGTTCACTTTCAAGATGAGGGGAAGCTCACCGGCGTACCGATGCGCGATCGACTCGATAAAGCCGAGGGGCGCCGCGTAGCCGTTGCAACCCGCCTCGACGGCAAGCGCAGGATGGTAAGCGGGGTCGTAACCGGGAGGGTTCGGCGCGAAGGAGCGGGCCGGTCCATGCTCAAAGCCCTGGTCGACCGGTAAGATCACGATTTTGCCAGTTCCAGCAAGGCGCCCGGTGTTCATCAGTCGCCTGAGATTTCCGATGACGCCAGGATTTTCACCTGCGTAGTTCGCGAGGATTTTTTCGACTCGTTCGCTCATGCTCCTTGCCTCCGTTTTTCAGCTTCTCGGCGTTGACCCTAGCTCAGAGATCGGAGCTGGTCATGCCCAACCGAGGGCTTGCTAGGCGCAAGCCCGGCGCCCGGCGAGAGTCAGGCGCGCGCCGCCTGGGTGGCCGACGTCCCTTCCGCGTAAAACGCAGCGATTTCAGCTGCGTACTTCTCGTTCACGATGTTTCGCTTCACCTTTAGGGTCGGCGTCAGCTCGCCCCCATCCACGCTGAAGACGGTCGGGAGAATCTTGATCTTCTTGATCGTCTGGTAGCGGGCGACCTTCTTGTTGCAGACCTCCTGCATCTCTTGCTCGATGTAGCGCTTCACTTCCTCGTTTCGGGCGGCGCTTTGGATGTCTCGCAGGCCGGAAATCTGGGAAGCGACCTCCAGCTCCGGGAGAGCCTCCGGGTCGAGCACGATCAACGCCGAGAGATAGGGCTGCCGGTCACCCACCACGACCGCCTGCCCCACGCCCGGAATCGATTGCAAATAGCCCTCCATCTCGGCGGGCGCGACGTTCTTTCCACCCGCGGTGATGATCAGGTCCTTCTTGCGACCCGTGATCGAGATGTAGCCGTCCTGGTCGATCGCGCCGAGGTCGCCGGTGTGCATCCAGCCATCGCTGTCGTAGAGCTCGGCCGTCTTGTCGGGCAGGCGGTGGTAGCCCTTCACCATGTTGATGCCCTTGAGCATGATCTCGCCGTCCTCGGCGATCCGCGCCTGGACGCCCGGCAAGGGCCTGCCGATGGTGCCCAATTTGGGCCTCCCGAGCGGCTGGACCGAGGCGAAGGCCGTGGTCTCGGTCATCCCGTAACCCTCGTGAACCGGAAGGCCGATCGACGCGAAGAACTCCAGCGTCGAAACCGAAATCGGGGCGGCGCCGCTCAGCGCGACTTGAAGCTGATCCAGCCCGAGGGCCTCCTTGATCTTCGAGATCACGAGCTTGTTGGCGAGATTGCGCGAGAAGCTCGACACCGGACGGCCGGTCGCGACCTCCTGCTTGAACGCCTCGAGCTCGGTCTTGCGAGCCCAGCTCGCCAGCTTGGCCTTGATGCCGGTGGCTTCCGCCAACTTGCCCCGAAGCGCGGCCTCGAACTTCTCCCACACACGGGGGACAGCGAGGAAAATCGTGGGCTGCACATCCACCAAGTAGTCTTTGATCTGGGTGAGGTCGCTGCAGTAGAAGGTCTCGCCCTGAACCATGAGCCCAGCAAAATTGGTCATCCCCTGCTCTGCCGCGTGGCAGAGCGGCAGGTAGCTGACGCTTCGGGTCTTCGTCTGCAGGAGTGACGGGAACACCGCCGCCACGGCATTGGCAATGAGGTCAATTCCCGCGTGCGTGAGCTTCGCCCCCTTGGGCAGCCCGGTCGTACCGGATGTGTAGATCAGGAGCGCCACGTCATCCATCTTCACCGCATCGAGGCCCGCATCGAGCTCGGCATCGGTGATCGAATCGCCCTTCGCCATGAGGGCGTCGAGGGTGATGACACGCGGATCGCTCGACCCGAGGTCGTCCATCGTGACGATGTGCTCGATCGGACTCTCGCCCTTGGCGATCGAGATGTACTTATTGAGCTGGGTCTCGTCGTCGCAGATCACGATCTTCGATTCGGCATTGCTGACGATGTAGGCCATCTGCTCCTGCAAGAGCGTCGTGTAGAGTGGCGCCGGAACCCCCCGGGCCGCGTTGATGCCATGCTGGCAGATCACCCAATCGCGCCGATTGGCACCGACGATGGCGACGCAATCCCCGGGCCGCAGACCCAACGCGATGAGCCCCTTCCCCACCCGCCGCACACTCTCCCCGTACTCGGCCCAGGTCGAAGTCGCCCAGGTCCCATCGGATTTGCGGTCGTGAATCGCGGGCTCGTCGCCGTTGGCCTTCGCCCACCTTTCGATCCGCGAGAGCATCGTTCCTTGCAGCGTCATGTGGCCTCCATGAAGAGGGGGCCACGCTACCCCATCTCAAGCTCCGATCCTAGCCATGAACACTGACACTGGCACTGACACTGGCGCTGGCACTGTCGCGGTCACGGTCACGGCCACGGCCCCACGCCCACGGCCCCCAGCTCTGGTCAAAACTGGCGGAGGAGGAGGGATTCGAACCCCCGGTAGAGTCGCCCCTACAACGGATTTCAAATCCGCCGCCTTCGACCGCTCGGCCACTCCTCCGTGAAGGGGCGGATTTAGCACACGGATCCCGCTCTGGCCCTTCCCATTTGTGAGGATCTCGGCCTATATTAGCCGGTCCCCGGCCAGTGGGCGGCCGGCAACTGATGAGGTGAAACTGTGGCTACTGACACGATTCCCAATCGACTCCTGCAACGTGCGAAGAAGACCCTGAACGATCCCGCGTACTACGTGCGTGAGGGCGGCAGCTGGAAGCCGACGAATTGGGGCACCTACTCCGACCAGGTGACGCAGGCCGGCCGCGCCTTGATCGCGCTTGGCTTCGAGCCCGGGCAAACGGTCTGTATCCTCGGGTTCAATCGCCCCGAGTGGGCGGTGGTGGACATTGCCGCAATGGGTGCCGGCGGCGCACCCGCAGGCATCTACACGACCTGTTCTCCAGTCGAGGTTCGCTACATCGTCGCGCACGCCGAAGCGCCGATTGTTCTCGTCGAGAACCAAGATCAGTGGCGGAAGGTTCTGGCAGAGCGCTCGAACATGCCGAAGCTGAAGCACGTCGTGACGATGAAAGGCTGCCCGGCGATTGCCGACGACATGGTGATGACTTGGGAAGAGTTCCTTGCCAAAGGCGATGGAGTCGAGACGCGGGCGTACCTCGACCGGGTCGAGAGCCTGAAGCCCGACGCCCTTGCCACCTTGATCTACACCTCGGGCACGACCGGCCCACCCAAGGGTGTGATGCTCAGCAACGAGAACCTCGCCTGGACGTCGAACGTCGCGATCGGAATCACGACCATCAACTCGAACGATTGCTCGCTCTCGTACCTGCCGCTTTCGCACATTGCCGAGCAGATGTTCACGCTGCACATTCCGATCACCACGGGGGCCCGTGTGTACTTCGCGGAGTCGATCGAAGCGGTGCCCGAGAACCTCAAAGAGGTACAGCCCACCATCTTCTTCGGCGTGCCGC
>JBARTN010000119.1:0-1629 GCA_049645265.1 Polyangiales bacterium | reverse complement strand
ATGGCGAAGATCAAGCGCCTGCGGACGATTGACGCGGTCGTCGTCGGTTGGCGGCCGGGCAAGGAGGAGGGCACCGTCGGCTCGCTGATCCTCGGCCTCTACGACGACGAAGAGTTGCGCGTCGTCGGTCACACCTCGGGCCTCAAGGCCAAGGAGAAGCGTGAGCTCGTCGACAAGCTCGCTCCCTATGAGACCGGTGAGCGCGGCTCGGCCGACCCGAGCCGCTGGGCCGCCGACCGCGACCTCGAGTGGGTATCGCTGCGGCCCGAGTTGGTCCTCGAGGTCAGCTTCGACCACGTCGCCGCCGGCCGCATCCGCCACGGCTCGAAGATCCTCCGCTGGCGCGATGACCGCGACCCCAAGTCCTGCACCTTCGACCAGCTCGATCAGTAGCCACGCGCGTCTGGCTCCGGCCGCTCGGGATGCCGAGGACGGCCCCGCGCTTCTGCCCAATATCTCATCGAGCGCCGAGCGGCGAGCTTCCGCCCGGTTTGTCTTCTAAGCGATTGCACCACAAACCGTGGGCGCTCTCACCGCCTCCCAGCGGTAGTTGCAGCGCCCACGCTCAGGCGTCTGCTCTCTGCCGTCGCAGCCCCCCGAGCTGGGCTGCATTAACCACGTATAGCGGGGAAAAGGCAGCCCAGTTTGTCCACCCGCGAGAGACCAACGCGAGTGAGTGGAGCAACTCCATCTAGCATTGCGAAGCAAGCAGCGCGCGGATGGCTCTTTGCGCGAGGAGAGAACTACGGCAGGCGCTGGAACATGCTGAAGTTCTTGGTGATGAGCGTTTACAGGTTCCGTGCCTCGGCCGTTGTGGGGCTTTGCATCTTGGCCGCCATCGCCGGCACCCTTTCGATCACCCGCGCCTCCGCCTACGACACGGGATTCGTCAAGGGCCCAAGGGTGGAGAAGGGGGAGAGTCTCTACGGCGTCGGCTGGAACATCGTTGCGGCCAAGCCTCGCGACTGGAGGCCGCACAGCTTCTATTTCGAGTTCATCCTTGACCCGCCGGCGCGCTATGACTCCGGCTTTGGCATCGGGCTTCCCCGCCCGATCCCCAAGCGGTTCGTATTCACGGCGGGGAGCGGCAGCGAGATCACGCCCTACCCAGAGAGCGATGTCGCCGGCGTCGCGATGCGCAGGGTGGCATCGATCGTCGTTCGAATGGACGACGGCTCGGAGCTGGCATTCAAGCCCCTGAAGCCACCCACGCGTGTCCTTGACCGCCATCCTTGGACCAAGCGGTTCCGGGTCTTCGACGAGTTCTTCTCCGCCGAGCTTGAGCCGGAGCTGATGAAGGCCTACGACCGCGACGGCGAGTTGTTGAAGCGGCGAAGGTCGAAGCGCGGAGCGTTCTAGGGGCTAGGCTTTGGCGCGCAGGTTCGCTGGCCGTTTGGAGATGGTGGATTGCGCGACGAGCACCACAAGCGAAGGTCACCTGCTGGAACAAGTATTTCCCATTCGAGCCGGAGCCCCCGCACTTTCGGGTCGTGCCCCGCGTCTTCTCCCGTGTCGATTACCGGATCAAGACTCCGCGTCGGACGATCCGCGACCGGTTCCCTGTCTACACCTGCTGAGGAAGTGCGCTCTTTGCGGGAATCCCAAGCATCACAGGGGCGCCACCGGTTT
>JBARTN010000118.1:0-6418 GCA_049645265.1 Polyangiales bacterium | reverse complement strand
GACGGGGACGCCGATGGGGAGCCCGAAGCGGTTCCGAGCGGCATCGACGCCGATGAAGACGGCCTCGATGACGCCTTCGACATCGATCAAGGCGGGATCGGCGCAACGGGCCAGGATCGCGACAGCGACGGTCGACCCGACTACATCGATCAGGACAGCGATGGCGATGGAATCGCGGATCGCGTCGAGTGCGCCAATCCCACCGCTTGCATGGATTCGGACGGCGACGGCGCCCCCGATTTTCTCGACACGGACAGCGACGACGATGGCATTCCGGATGCGACCGAAGGTCACGATGCGGATGCCAACGGCGCGCCGGACTTCCCGCCACTCGGCATGGATGACGACGAAGACGGCCTCGACGACGCCTACGACATCGACATGGCCGGTGGCGTTCCCGCGCCGCTGCCCGACTTCGACGGCGATGGTGCACCGGACTACCGCGACCCCGACGATGATGCGGATGGCGTGGGCACGTCCTTCGAATGCCCGGACGTGCTTGCCGGATGTCCGGACGGCGACTCCGATGGCGCTCCCGACTACCTGGATCCCGACAGCATTCCTCCCGACAGCGATGGGGATGGAATTCCTGACGAGGTCGAATGTGCAGGCGATATCCCCGGCTGCGTCGACACCGATGGAGACGGGGATCCCGATCACCTGGATCCCGACGACGACGACGATGGGATTCCCACGTCGACCGAATGCGGCGTCGACCCCGACGCTTGTGATGCAGACGGGGACGGCGTTCCGAACCATCGCGATATCGACAGCGACGGTGACGGAATCACCGACACGGTGGAGTGCAGCACTCCCACGAGCTGTGCGGACTCGGATTCGGATGGCACGGCCGACTACCTCGACGAGGATGCGGACGGGGACGGCATCGTCGACCTCGTCGAAGGCCACGACGCCGACATGAACGGCGTCGCGGACAGGGCTCCGCTCGACCTCGACACCGACGGGGACGGCCTCGACGACGCCTTCGACACCGACGACGGCGGCACCAGTGCGCCGACGCAAGACACGGACGGGGACACGGTTCCGGATTTCCAGGACGCGGACGACGACGATGACGGCGTCGACACCGTGTTCGAGTGCGCCGATCCGGGCGCTGGTTGCCCGGACGGCGACGGCGACGGCACGCCCGACTACCTCGATCCCGACAACAGGCCGCTCGACACCGACGGTGACGGAATTCCCGACGTCGTAGAGTGTCCGGCGCCCGGCGATCCCGTGGGCGATCCCTCGGGCTGCCCCGACACGGACGGTGATGGAGACCCCAACTTCAACGACCCGGACGACGACGATGACGGCATCGACACCGCGGACGAGAACTACGACGGGGACAACGACCCGACCAACGAGGACTCGGATGGTGACGGTAAGCCAGACTATCTCGACCCCGACGATGACGACGACGGGGTTCTGACGGTCGTTGAATGCCCGGACTTCGCGGTGGGTTGCTCGGACAGCGACGGCGACGGCCGGCCGGATTACCTCGACGTCTGCGGCGATGACAGGGTCAGCGTGATCGACCTCGCCTCTGGCTGGGAGGAGTGCGACGACGGCAACGCGGTCGATGGCGATGGCTGTGACAGCAGCTGCCGCATCGAATCCGGCGTGCCGGATTCCGACGGTGATGGGATTCCCGACGCCGTGGAGTGCCCACCACCTGGAAGCCCGCTGCAGCCGACGACTTGTCCTGATACGGACGGTGACGGAACGCCGGACTTCCAAGACGAGGACGATGACGGCGACGGCATCAACACCGCGGACGAGAGCCCCGATGGGGATTCGGATCCGACGGACGACGACACGGATGGCGATGGTACGCCCAACTACTTGGACGAGGACGACGACGGCGACGGCATCGACACGGCCGACGAGATCGCGGATTCGAACGCGATCGACGATGATGATGTGGACGGCGACGGACTCGTCAATTGGCTCGACACAGACAGCGATGGCGATGGCATCGATGACGCCGACGAGCCTGGGGACGAGAACGACAACGGCGTTCCGGACTACTTGGAAGTCCTCGACGAAGCACAGGGCCCAGGCCGCTTGATTCTTCAAGGTGGACGGGGCGCGGGCTGTAGCGTCGGGGCGCCTGGCCAAGGCGGACCGAACGGGGTTCTACTACTACTGATGCTTGGCTTTGGCTTGGGGATTCGCCGCTATCGGCGCAACTAGCGGCTGAGGCTTGCTTGCTACACGCCGGGTGGATCAGCCGATCCACCCGGCGTTTAACTTTGTGGTGCCCTCGAATGGTCGCTCGACGCGCTTCGTCTGTGAGGCCAACGTCGAGCGGACCATCAACTTCCAATAGCTCGATGGTTTAGTGCCTGTGCTGCGAGGTAATCCCGTCGCAACACGGGCGCGGTCTTGCCGGTGCCATCCTCCGTCCAGCCAGGAGGCATGACGAGATATCCAAGCCGGCCCCGCAAGCTCTTGGCGTTCCACGCATCCTGCAGCATCGAGCTCCATTCGTGAAAGGCGATCCGGACGGGGTTGTACGTATGGATGTTCTTGGTGAGACCATAGTCGACCGCCTCGCCCTCAGGCTCGAAAGTGCCGAACATCTTGTCCCAAATGATGAAGATGCCGGCGTGGTTGCGGTCGAGATAGATCGGATTGCGCCCGTGATGGACGCGGTGGTGCGAAGGCGTGTTGAAGACGATGCCGAACCAGCCGAGCCGGTCGATGAGCTCGGTGTGCAGCCAGTATTGGTAGAGCAGGCTGATCGACTTCTGGATGATGATCATCTCGATCGGAAAGCCGAGCAGGGGCAGCGGAACCCAGAAGATAAAGCCTGTAAACGGAGTCGTCCAGGATTGCCGAAGCGCCGTCGTGAGGTTGTAGTGCGTGCTCGAATGATGGTTCTCGTGCGCAGCCCAAAGTGCGCGCACTTCGTGATGAAGGCGGTGGAACCAGTAGTAACAAAAGTCCTCCGCGAAGAGCAGGAGGATCCAAGACCACCAGACCACGGGAATGTCGAAGAGCCGAAACTGGTAGAACCACGCTAGGCCTGCAAACGGCACAAGCTTGAGCGTCGCCTCGACGAGCAGAAAACCCACACCCATCGAAAGGCTCGCGAAAGAGTCCTTCGTCGTGAAGCCGACCAGCTTCGCCTCCGCGCCTTCCCGTTGCTCCTTTCGATAGGCGAGCCAGCGCTCGATGCCCAAGGTGACCAGGAAAAAGGGGATTGCATAGTAAATGAGCCCCACGCAAAACGGCTTACGATCAAGTCGCGGTGTCTACAAGCGCGCAGCCCTTCGCTCGGAGTCGCGCTGCAGCGCTGTGCGCCACGCCGTCAGCACCAGCTCGGCCTCCTCGATTGCGTGGTCTGAAACGCCCGCTTGAATGCGCTCGATCGCGTTGCGCTCTTCGGCCCGAATGTTCTCGACGAGCGCCCGTCCCTTGTCGGTCAGCGCAATCAAGGAGGATCGCCTGTGGCTAGGGTTGCCGCGGCGCGCGACGAGATCGCGTTCGAGGAGTACGTCCACGAGCTGCTGGACGTGTTGACGCGATACCCCTCGCGCCCGCGCGATCTGCGGCACCGTCGCCGCCCCTCCGAGAAGGAGCGCTTCGAGTATTCCCCGGGTCGCGGCCGTCAGCCCCAGCCCTTCATGCAAGGCCTCGCCCCATTGCTTCAGCCCCTGAAACAGTAGCTGCGTCTCACTAAAGAGGCTCTCAGGCTTCATGACATGTAGTTTGTCAGAATGACAAAGATTTGTCGATTAAGCGGGCTGTCATTTGTACCAGGGAATGATTGGCGGGGCGCTTGTGTTATCTTCAGTGATCTAATCCTGCTTTAGGCGGTGTGGCGATGCGTGTAACGAGGACTTGGCTTGCTTTGGGCATTGGTATTTTTTCGCTGGTCGCCTGCGACGGCTCCACGCCCGACCCCGGTAGCGAAACCGACATCGCGCTACGAGGCTTGATTCAGGATCACGGGCTGCGCGGTGACCCGGCTCTGGGTCACGAGATTCCCAGCATCGATGAACCGCTCGCCCAGCTGGGGCGCAAGCTCTTCTTCAGCAAGAGCCTCGGCGGCGATCGAGATTCCGCCTGCGTGACCTGTCATCACCCGGCCCTCGGCGGAGGAGATGGCTTGCCCATGTCGATCGGCGTTGGCGCGGATGACCCCGACCTGCTCGGTCCCGGTCGTACCCATCCCGACGGCGACCTCACGGTCCCCCGAAACGCGCCAACGACGTTCAACATCGCGCTTTGGGAAGAGGGCTTGTTCTGGGATTCGCGTGTCGAGAACCTCGATGATGGTGGTACCCGAACCCCAGACAGCGACTTTGGAACGGCCGACCCAGATGCGGGCGCTAGCCTCTCCGAAGCGCAGTCGCGTTTCCCGGTTACTTCGGCCGACGAGATGCGCGGCTTCGAGTTCGTGCTCGATGGGACCAACGCAGAGCTTCGTACGGCGCTCGAGCAACGCTTGGCAGAAGACGGCCGCTGGGACCCAGAGTTCGAAGCCGCGTTTGGCTCTACGGAAATCAGCTACGCGCGCATCGCAGAAGCGATCGCCGCATACGAAGATTCGCAGGTATTCACCGACACGCTCTGGCGCGCATACGTAGAAGGTGACCTCGACGCGATTGGGGAGCCGGCGAAGCGCGGCGCGCTTTTGTTTTTTCGGACACGCGAAGACGGTGGCGCCGACTGTGCGAGCTGTCATGCAGGCGATTTCTTCACCGACGAAGACTTCCATTCGATCTGCGCGCCACAACTCGGTCGCGGCAAGGGCGACGGCTTCTTGGGCACGAACGATCACGGGCGCGCGCGCGAAAACGACGACCGCAACTACCGCTTCTCCTTTCGCACGTCCTCGCTCCTGAACGTATCGGCAACCGGTCCGTACTTGCACTCCGGCGCATACGACAACTTAGCCGACGTCGTTCGTCATCACTTGGATCCGCTGGCCGCCATCGACCGCTTCGATCCATCGAGCGTCCCACTTGCAGCGTCAGAGGACTTCGACCGCAACACACAAGAGATGCTCGACTTCCTCGAAGTCTCGGGCAGAGGGATCGACTCGCTCCGAGCTCCGATCGGGCTCACCGACCAAGACGTCGAAGAGCTCGTCGCCTTCTTGGAGACGCTCACCGACCCCTGCGTGCTCGATCGGGAGTGTCTTAGCCCCTGGGTCGCTGACCCCGCCGCCGACGACGTCGATGGGCATCTCCTGGTCGCCATAGATCAGGATCGAAACCCTCTTTGAGCAGATGACGAGGCCATATCCGAGAAATTCGCCGGATCTGCGGAGCAAAATCGCCTTGATTTCGGTTAGTTAGCAAGGCCCCACGAAAGTGGACATTCCTGCTTGACCGACCCCGGTTCCGCGCTAACTTCGGCGTCCCTTGGCAGGGGGTCTGCGGGCATTCCGCCGATCGATCTTTGAAAACTGAATCGGAATCATATAGTTACGTACTCGGGTCCCGAGTCGTGCAACAAAACGTACGACTAGGGTCAATTCAAAACGCGGTCCCAATTTCGATTGGAGGCCGCATCCGAGAGCAACACGCAATTCAAAATGTGATGCTCTTGAGCGTCTGGCGGGAGCGCCAGAACTCAGCAGGAAAACCAGCTCAACAGTTCAACTGGAGAGTTTGATCCTGGCTCAGAGCGAACGTTAGCGGCGGGCCTAACACATGCAAGTCGAACGAGAAAGCTCCTTCGGGAGTTATTAAAGTGGCGCACGGGTGAGGAACGCGTAGGTAATCTACCCTTTGGCGGGGGACAACATTCCGAAAGGAATGCTAATACCGCGTAAGACCACGCTCACTAAGGTGAAAGTGGTAAAAGGTGCCTCAAAGCACCACCAGAGGATGAGCCTGCGTCCCATCAGCTTGTTGGTAAGGTAATGGCTTACCAAGGCTAAGACGGGTAGCTGGTCTGAGAGGATGATCAGCCACACTGGCACTGGAACACGGGCCAGACTCTTACGGGAGGCAGCAGTGAGGAATATTGGGCAATGGGCGAAAGCCTGACCCAGCCACGCCGCGTGTGTGATGAAGGCCTTCGGGTCGTAAAGCACTGTGGGGAGAGACGAAACAGCGCACCAGGAAATGGGTGCGCCTTGACGGTACCTCCTTAGCAAGCACCGGCTAACTCTGTGCCAGCAGCCGCGGTAATACAGAGGGTGCAAACGTTGCTCGGATTTACTGGGCGTAAAGCGCGTGTAGGCGGACTCGCAAGTCGGTTGTGAAATCCCTGGGCTTAACCTAGGAACTGCATCCGAAACTGCTTGTCTTGAGTAATGGAGAGGGTGGCGGAATTCCCGGTGTAGAGGTGAAATTCGTAGATATCGGGAGGAATACCGGTGGCGAAGGCGACTACCTGGCCAGATACTGACGCTGAGGTGCGAAAGCGTGGGGAGCAAACAGGATTAGATACCCTG
>JBARTN010000117.1:0-8281 GCA_049645265.1 Polyangiales bacterium | reverse complement strand
GTGTGGTTCCGCAGAAACGTACGCCAGGTCTGCGTCGGCGGCTTTCGCCGACGCGGCATGATTCGCGACACCGTGGCTTCTCCGACCTCGAAGCCGAGCTTGAGCAACTCCCCGTGGATGCGAGGCGCTCCCCAAATCGGGTTCTCGCCGTCGATTCGACCGATGAGCGCCCGGATCTCTCGATCGATCGGTGGACGACCGCCTCGGTTTCGGCTCTCCGAGGTCCAGTAGAGTTTGAAGCCCTTGCGATACCAACCGATCACGGTCTCGGGCTTCACCAGGATTAGGGCGTTCTGTCAGTCTGGCCACAGACCGCAGAGCGCGACCCAGAATGCGCGGTCCGCTTTGTGGAGCTTGGGGCGTTGTCTCCTGCGCTTCAGAATGGCCAGCTGCTGTCGCAGAGCGAGGTTTTCGAGAGCGAGCTCTCGCTGCGACTTCAGGCTCGAGCTGGCGGTCGCGAGCAGGGCGTACAGCAAGGGAAGCATCGGGGGCAGGTTAGCCTGATCCCGAGCGAGGAAACTTCGACGATTGCGCGGTCCACGGGGTTGTGAGGAGGCACAGCGCCCTGACACTCACTCGGGACGTCGGTCTGCGAGTGGGTCGGGTAGCCCTCGATTCCAGGCCCGTAGGTCGGACGCTCGCCAAAAAGGCTAAATCTACAAGAGCGTAGTTTGTCGCCTTCGAGTGAGTCATGGTGCGGCGTGGCCAAGAAGAAATCACGGCTCCGGTCGACGACAGCCGAAGAAGAAGTCATCTACGAATCGCGATCGTCGGACCGCGCAGCAGACCGCGCGGAAAAGACCACGATGGGGCGATTGGTTCGTTCGATTGCGCAACTGTCCCCGAAGCAGCGCGCGAAAGTCGGTCTCGATGAACAACTGATGGCCGAGATCGAGCGTCTCGCCGGCATGCCGGTCAAGAGTGCGTACGGCCGCCAGGTCCGGACGATCACTTCTGAAATGCGCCGGCTTGGTCTTGACGAAAAGCAACTGCAAGCAGCGTACGACCGTGGTCGTGGCGCCGGCCGAGGTTAGAAACAGGCGGTGTCGGCTGCGTTTGTCGTGACTTTGCAGTTCGTGACTATCGTGCGACCCTCGCCGAGCACCTGGCGTGCGTATCACCCACTCACAACCCGAGGAATCCATGAAGAGTCAAGTCTTGTCACTTGCTTCCCTGTCGATGCTTGCAGCTTGCGCTCACACGTCTGAAGCCGCGCTCGCGCCGGAGCAGGCCGCGCAAACAAGCGATCCAACGTACTTGTTTGTGCAAAACGCCCAGAGCGTGGAATCGACTCCTGGGACCCTTACGTTGAAGGGCGTCAGTCCGACCACCCTCTATTTCACCGATCGTCCTCAGCGAAGCGCCGGCCACAACCGCACGACAGACTTCGTCGCTGACTGGGGCGAGGGCGAAGACAGCTTCAGTGCGGACCCGCCCAACGCGACTCTGTCGATCCTCGAACACGACGGAGAAGTCACCAACGTGGTGGTGACCATTAGCAATCCCCGTCTTGAAGGACAGAACCTCACCTACGACGTAAAGACGCTTGAGGGCGACCTTCCCAAGACCGGTGGCGCCGCTGCACTGTTCATCGACGTTATCGTCGTGCGTCGCGCTCCGGTCCGGCGGACCGTCGTCGTTATCCGCTGAGCGTCGGGTATGCCAAAGCCGCAGGGCGAAGAGCTCTCTTAGCCCATTGGGCTCATGCTGAGAGCCGAATTGCGCGGTTGTCCCTCCTCAGAACCTTACCCGTCGCGAGATGTTAGGCGCCATGCTCGCGAGGATGACCAACCGGACAGAGCTCAGACGCTCACGTGCATTGCCGACGGCTCGAAATGCGCAAGTCGAGCGCGGCATCCGCGTTAACCCCTGCTCCGTCCGGGAACATTCTGGAGTCACGGCGGCGCATTTGCGATGGCGTTAATAACACTCACGGACCGTTGAGTGGGTGGGGCGCAAGCACGACAGGATTCACCTCGGTTCGCCTCCTTCCTTGCTCGGCGAGCCTCATGCCGGGCGGCCGTGAGGCGGTCCCGGACACGATCGGCTTGATCAAAGTAGACCTCGTCGGGCGTTTGTCCGTCAAAAGCGTGATGGGGCATTTCGGTGTTGTGCTCTTTGACGTAGAAATCGATCAGCTGCTCGAGCTGCGTGATCTGCATCGCGGTCGGATTGCTCCAGCCCTTAGGGGACGTTGTGAATACGTATTGGGGCACGTCGGACTTGCGCAGGACTGGTTGGACCGGACGACTCGCCTCAGTACCTTGGCGCGTTGAAGTCGATGAACTCGCCGTCGTCGAGCTGCTGGCGGGAGGCCGAATCATAGCCGGGCACGGTGCCGATTTCCTCGAATCGGACTACGCCCTAGACCTCCAATCGTTCCTTGATGTTTTCCATCGACATCTGGGCTTCTCGTTGGTTGCGCTTGAACACGACTTTCTCGGCCAGCTTCCCCAAGACGGGAACCGGGATGGTGTAGTCGACGTCGAAGCCCAGCTTCGTGCCGCTCTCAAGCGGTGCAAAGGTGTACGTTATAATGCTTGTCATTCCCCCCTTTTGCTCGAAGACCAAACGCTGGTTTGGGACGTGCTCGGTAAGCTTGCTCTCTCCGTGAAACGGAATCCCGATCATTGTGTATGTCCAGCGGTTGTGCTGGCCAACGCCCGAGCCGCTCACGTCGGTCACCTCCGACAGGCCTACGAACCACTCGGGGAGGTTCCGGGGGTCCGACAGGTATGCAAATACCTTCTCGACAGGTGCGCTAATATCGATGCTTTTGGTTATTGTGGTCATGTTTTCATCCTCGTTCATTGCGGGATCGTTTCCGCTCATGTCTGCGCTAACCAGAACACGCGAGGGCAAACGGATCTATACGTAATTCTTTACTTGCTTTGACGGCGCAAAACGTTCGTGTCGATTGACTCCGCACAAAAACCGCGTCGCTTCAAGAAGGTCGCGCAGCGCGCTGAGAACGCATTGAACTCAATGCGCCCAAACCAATCTTAGAGCGCACTCTCGAATAACAGGCCTTACTCCTGGTTGAACGGGAGCGCGTTACAACCGCACTTGCGGCCCTGAACGTGAAAAAGCGTAGTGGTTGTGGCGCTCTACAATTTCACCCGCTAGCTAGCAGGCCTCGCAACACGGGCCACACAATCATGAGGACGACCATCGGTGAGATCGAAGCGCGTATCGCGCTCCTCGAGCAGCCGCGAAAGCCGATCTCCGAGCGTGCGAACTTCCTCGGGAACATCCTCTGACCGAACCTCTAAGAGCGCGAGAAGCTGCACAAGTCCATCTTCGACCGATCGCAAGATGCCCTTTTTAAGGGCCTCGGTCGGCCAGCCCTCCGCAAGGTTCCAGCAGAGCGCCAGCCGATAGGCGAGCTCGCGCTTGGTTTCTTGATCCCCTCCACATCCCCAACGACGACCGTGGTGTTGGCCCCGAGCAGACGCTACGAAATGCACATAGTCCTTGGACGGGTGGACCTGAACGGTTAGGCTCGCCCTGTGATCGGGCAGGGCCTAGTCATCGTCGTCGCCGCACTGATTCTCGTCTCCTGCGGGGACGATTCTCCAGCCGCGCCCCCGGCGCCGCCACTCCCTGACTTAAGCTGCGAGGGTTTGTACGGAGCGCCCAATGAGAGCACAGGGTTGAGCAGCGACGTGTGTTTTGCGCGCATCGAAGGTGACCAGACGTGGGTGCCACGCATCTGGGACGCGGCTTCGCTCGCAGAGCTGCGTTCCTGGACCCTTGAAAACACGCCAGCGGTTCTGATGGAAGACCCCTACCTGACAACCCCGGACTTGCAGCCCGATGAAGAGGCCGTGTGTGCGGTCATGGTGACCGGCGCGCAGACGTATCGTTTGGAGACGTTTGCGAGCTCCAATGAAGCAGAGCTTGCCGGCGGCATTGTTACGCACGGTATTGCCTGTGGTTTGTGCTCGTCACTGGAAGACCTCGCAGCGTATGCCGAGACGCCCGACCAAGCGGGCCCTGTTCGTCAGTGCGCGCTCGAAAATCAGGGCAGCGTGGAGGAGCTCGACGCTTGCATTCAAGACGCAGTGGGCTTCACGCCGCCTTGCGCACGCATTTGGGCCTACAACGCCGTAAACGACTCGCGCGAGTGCCTGAGCATTTGCGTTGCTGAGCTCGGCTCGCCGTACAACCAGGAGGACGGCTCGCTCAACCCTTGCCTGCAGTGTGATGAAGACAACTCAGGGCCCGTATTCAAGACCATGGCCGGTCGAACACGTCGAAGCTCCGGGTTGGCAGCAGCCATTTGCCGCCCTTGCGACCAGGTTTGGCGCGTCGATCACACGTACGAGTAGGAATCCGATCGCAGGCGCGACAGACCCTCGGACATTACAAAGTGGTTTCGCCGCACACTGGAAGCCCACGCGCGCGAACCGGCTCATCGCCTGGGCGAGCTAACTCCGAGTCTTCGAAGAGCGAGGCGTGTCGGAGGTTCTTCATCGCATACCCCCGCTTTACCGCGCGTACCGCCCGTAGCTCGCGCTCCCGACCTCGGTCCAAATGATGTTGTCGAGAAGCCGGAGGCGTGATCTGTCCAGAAAGAGTTCTTGCACGCCCTCTCCGCAGGACGCACCCGCTGCGCCCCCACGCTCGAAACGCAAAACCTGCGTGCACAATCGGCTAGCAAGTAAAGAATTACGTATGGCTCAGTGCCGTCTCGATGCTTATGTAGGTTGTAGCTCAGCATCGAATCAGAGGGGTGCCTCAGCGGAGACGCCGCTGAGCTGTCAGATGAGGCCAGAACGGGGAGGCTGTCATGAAGGAGACGCGCACCATGTTTATGGGTATCTCACTGATCGCGGTCGTGGGTGCCATATCCCTCAACATCACACCAAAGACATCACTGGGCTGCGGTGGAACCGAGTTTGCGAGCGGCTCCGGGGACTGTCCGCTTGCGGAGTTCTACATGACTGTGGATGGGGACGATTGGGATCCGATCGTTAGGAAAATGTGCTTCCGAACCTTCGAGTCCGAGGCTCGATGCACCGTCTATAAGTACAGCATCGTGCCGGTGACCGAGGACGCCGCGCCGTTCTCCGAGCCGTCCGAGGAGTATGTCGAGATCACGTATGGCGTCGGCTGCGAGGAGAGCGGAGTGGAGGGTGCCCTGGTGGAGAACGTCGATGGGGAGAGCGTCGCGATGTCGCTCTGGGGCGTTCCGACACGGCCACCCATGCCAGACATCGAGTCCGCTGAGCCGCTTGTGACGGGCAGCTGCAGCACGGCCAGCAAATACTACGCAGGCGACTTCGAGCTCTTCGTGATCCCGGTCAGCGAGTAAGCGCGCAGCTCGAGAATTCAACCGTCGGCAATACCCAGAGAAGGTCTCAAGGATCGCTAGCGAGTCGTGGACAAGAACCGGCCGAGCCCTTCAAGCACTGCCATCGATATGCTCTAGCAGCCCATGGGGACTACTTTCAGAGTCCAATTGCGTGGTACTAAATGTTATGTCGCGTGGGGTGCAAACCTGAAAGGACGTTTGAAGTTACTATCAGCGTTCATGATGCGGACGAGCGACGCCAGATTGGTGGCTGTCATAGGCGGAAGAGATGCGCCGAGAACGGCACCGGCCGCAGACAGTTCGGCCGCCAGGTCCGCGATCCCCCCCGGCACTGGCTCGAGCAGGCTGGGCTCGATACGACGAGGGCCTTCAAGCTGTCTGTTGGCCGATGTCATGGTCTCCTATATATCTGATAACGTGTCTTATTTCTCATATCCTACACCGATTTGGCCGATTCTTTGGCCGATTTGGCATGATCTCCAAGCCCTCCGATTGGCCGATTCTATCTGCTGCGAAACACACCGTCGGGTGCGGCGCTTCAGCTCGTCGTTTTCGTCCAATACCGACGCGATGTCGTGGTGCCAATCGAGTTAAACAACGCTGCGGTGTCCGCGTGAGAGCCAACTCGCGGCTGTAGAACGCGGGATGCGGAGGTGCGGGAATATCCGTGGATTGCCTGTTTGGCAGACGATCTCTCGGATCCGATGGTCATAGCTGCGACGGATTCGGAGGAGCTGCGGCGTGGCTCCGTGCCTGGCACACTCGGCTGGCCCGAGCTAGTTCGGATTCGCTAGGCAGGGGAGGGCGATTTCATCTTTGCTTACGGGGGTGTCGCAGTTGCGAACATGCATCATGGAAATGTCTACGGACGCAGCAGCGTTAGCGCATGTAGTGTGGACTCGCGCTGGCGAATCCCGCGCACACAAACCAATCACCCAGAGCGCGTTCGATTGGAGGCGTCACGCTCATGAGCGATCAGGAGGTTCGATTCCAGTGAGGTGGGCGACGAGCTTACGTATCGCGGCGGTGGCGGCGGCGTGTTCACGGCGCGCGGCATTCTGCTCCATTTCTTGCCTCAGGGTGTCGAGCTCCGCCTGTTGCTGAGCGCCAAGGTCCTTTTGTAACGTCGTGCGGGTGGCATTCACGTACGGGTTATCGATACCGGAGATTTCCTGGAGGGTGCGCCAGAGGTGGAGGCGGTCCGAGCACTGCAAGGCAATCGCTGGCGAAACAACTTTGCGAACGATGCTTCCATCTTTGCCGGCGAGCGAGATGAAAGGAAGTTTCCCGACCCGCTGCCGTCGCGAGAACCCCAGGTAATCGTTCATCGGGATCAGTTGATCTGGAATTGCCGGTGGGTCGGTGAGCTCAGCAGCGAACTCCGGCTCGGAGGCGGCGAAGTGGGCAAAGGTGAAGGCCTCTTCGACTTCGACGGCTTGCCCTTGCACGTCCTGGCCGGAGAGCGTTTCGTGCGTCCAAAGCGTATCCGGCGACGGATTTGAGGAGAGATCAATACACATCACGAAACCGTTCGCGCCATCCGGATCGTAAACGCAGATCGGAAAGGCCCTGGCGCGCACGGCGCGTTCGGCGCGACTTTGAAAGGCAGCCTGCTCCTCGCCATTCCGCTGGCAGAGGACCGAAATCACGCCGGGCCGCGGGGCGGTCAGGCCCTCGAACAGGCGTTCTTGAAAATCAGGGGCGGCCACGCAGGTCTGGAGGAAGTAGACGCCCCGCATCGCCAAGGGGAGCGTTTCAATGGTCATCTTGGACGGCACGTTGGTGTCCAGGGCCGAGGAGTAGACCTCGCGCAAGCTCGAGCGGAGAGACACGATCTTGATGGGCATGCCGCTCTCGAGCAGCGACATCATCTTACGCAATTGCGCGCCACTGTCCTCATCCAGACGTGCCATGACGAGAAAGGGAGGACATAACCGGAGCTCAACGGGCGCGAGCTGGCGCCAGTTGAAATCGGCAAAGACCGCGTCATGGGTTTCGGACTCGTACTTGGAACGGATTTCCAGTTGCGCGATGCGAAGGGTGCGAAAGACCCGGGCGAGCCGAGTGAGGTGTTGCTCGGCATGTTCCCGGATTTCGTTCTCCTCCTTCTCGAGGTCGACGGAGGCAGAGTCGGGCAGAGCGGCCGAGCAAGCCTCCTTCATTTCTTCGAGCGTTGGGATGAGCTCCTGCACGCGTTTGAGCCGTTCCGGCGCCATCGCCCGGGAGTGCGTACTTTCGCCGAGCACGCGGGACAAGGAACCGAGATCGAGGTTGGTCGCGGCAAAGGGCCCGAGAGCGCGCTCGAGCTGCTCGGGATCGTGCCCATGGCGATGGTACTCGTCGAGACGAAGGACGTTTTTCAGTTCGGAGATGGTCTCGACAAGAGCGTCTCCGAGGGTGTCGCAGTGGTGGCGCCAGACATCTTCGACGCGTTGGAGGATCTGCTTTTTCATCGCGGACACACGGGTCAGCTCACGGTGTAACGGTCCATCGCGGCATCGAGCCGCTCAAGGAAGGTCGGATGATCTGGCCGATCCTGGCGGTTCCATCGGATCTCCTCATAGGTAGGGAGATCGGGATTGCGATACACGAGACCCATGGGGGCAGGGTCGACAGTCACCGCGACGCGCTGAGCCTCGTTGATGTCGCGATGGTTGTGCGCTTGAACGGGGCCGCGCTTGAGTAGCAAGGGGTGAACGGGGATGCCGTCTTCATGCTCGAGGAACACAACCGGGAAGTTCAAACCGCCCTCGCCAAAGGCTTTGGGCATGAACACCGGGCACCGCTGCAGGATACGCACAAAGGAAAGTCCGTGGTGGTCCCAGGCCTTTTCGATGGTCTCGTCGAGATGAGCGGGCAGCCAGGTGGCGGTTTGGGCGACGAAGGAAACGTTCGTCATCCCCATCACTACGCTGAGAGGGTTCATGGGTTGAAGGTAGGTGCCATGCGGGGTGGTGTTGGTTT
>JBARTN010000116.1:0-13096 GCA_049645265.1 Polyangiales bacterium | reverse complement strand
GTCAACCGCGTCGATCGGGTCGCGGTGAGCGACCTCTCCTTGGGCGCTGGGAGCTCGCGCCGTGATTTCTTGAGCCGGATCACGCGCATCACGGTTTTGGGCAAAACGCCGGGGCCCGCGCTGGTCGCGAACGCGGAGCTTCGCCCGAACGCGCCCGTCTCTCTTCCCGAGGGACGCTGCGCCGACGCCAGGAACACCGCGATCTTCCGATCGCCGGAGCGGCCCGACTCCTCGCGCCCGCTGCGCGTCATCGTCGCCAGCGAGCGGGACCCGGGTCTCGCCTCGCTCGTTCTCTTCGCGCCGGACGGCTCTCGAGTCACACCGGCGCAGCACGTTCTCGATGGGCCTCCGTATAGCCGATGGGTCGAGATTCCCGAACCGGAGGCAGGCCGATGGACCGCCGTCTTTGCCGATGGCGATCTGGTGCGCGCTTGCAAGTCCATCGCGGTTGCAACGCAGCCAGCGCCACCCGCAAAGCGCAGCTCTGCAGAATCCGCCTGGGCGCCGAGCAGGAAATGGGAGCGCGATACCGAGAACCTCTTCGCCGCCTTCGTCGAGCAGCTTTTTCGTGAACCGATCGACGGCGACGTCACCTGGACTCGACTCCAAGAGCTGATCGGCGTGCGTGATCGGAACCTGCTCTACGACTATCGCTCCGTTGGAGAGGACGCTAGGCTCGACCTCGAGCCCGACTGCGCGGACCTGCCCTACTTCTTGCGAGCGTACTTCGCTTGGAAGCTTCAGCTCCCATTCGTCTATCGAACCTGTACGCGCGGCCGCAAAGAAACACCGCCACTTTGTGAGCCCACGGTGCTCAGCAATCTGGACCCCGTTCCGGGCGCCGACGATGTCGACGCGTTTCGGAGGCTCGTGCGCCGAATGGCAGGCACGGTTCATTCGTCGAGCCCGCGCACCCTACCCGATGACGACCAGACCGACCTCTACCCACTGCGCTTGAACCGGCAGGCGATGCGACCCGGAACCGTGTTCGCCGACCCTTACGGCCACGTCTTGGTCGTCGCGCGTTGGAAGCCACAGGGGGTCAGCGACTACGGGGTCTTGATCGGCGCCGATGCCCAACCGGACGGCACGGTCGGCCGTCGTCGCTTCTGGCGCGGCTCGTTCCTGTTCACTCCCAAAACCGAGCTCGTCGGCGCAGGATTCAAGGGCTGGCGACCGGTCCGGTACGCACCAAGTCGAGTCCCTGACGCTGGCACTGACACTGACACCGCCCCTCCGCCGCAGCCCTGGCGCATCATGACCAACGACCAGCTCCGCAAAGCCGGCGGAATCCGCGCCTGGTCCGACGCCCAGTACAATGGCAGCGCCGACGACTTCTACGCTGCGATGGAGGGCATGATCAACCCGCGCGCCCTCGACCCGGTGCGCAGGCAAACCAGCCTGGTCGACGCGCTCGAAGAATCGGTCCAGCGGCGCCTTAGCTCGGTCCAAAACGGCGAAGACTTCATGAAGGCCGAAGGCTACGCCCCGATCGACATGCCACACGGTGCCGCTCTTTTCCTGACGACGGGCGCCTGGGAAGACTACTCCACGCCGTCACGCGACATGCGTTTGCTCATCAGCATCGACGCGGTGGTGTCTTTCCCCGAGAGCGTGGCCGCCCATCCGGAGCGCTTCGGAATTCCGGGCGCTGATCGCGAGGCTGCGGCGGAGCAGGTTCGCACAGCGCTCCAGACCGAGCTCGAGAAGCGATCCTTCGAATACCGCCGCTCGGATGGAACTGCCTGGAGGCTCACGCTCGCGGATCTGATCGCTCGCAAGAAGGCAATGGAAGTCGCTTACAATCCGAACGACTGCGTGGAGATTCGCTGGGCTGCGCCAGAGGGGTCCGAGGAAAGATCGACCTGCAAGCGACGCGCTTCACAGGGACAGCAGTCGCGGATGCAGAGCCACCGACAGTGGTTCGCGAAGCGGGAGCGCCCGGGCTAGGGAGCCGCAGCGACTACGGCGCTTGCCGCTCAGCGCAGGAACGGAATCCGTTCGCGCAACTTCGAGCTGCGATCGCGGGCGAGCGGGACTTTTGGATGGTCGGGGTGGTCGAGAAGGAGGCGAAAGGATCGGGCACCTGCTGGTTCGATGGTACGTATACGATCGACGCGCACGATGCAGCTTCGGTGGCACTGAAAGTACTCCTTCTTGTCGAGCTGGTCGGCCAAGGTGGTTAGCGTTCGATCCAACGCGAAACGGTCTCGCTCCGTAACCGCCCAGACCAGCTCGCCCAGGGCTTCGAAGTAGACGACGTCCCGCACCTCGACGACGACGTAGGAGCTCTTGCGTCGCACGGCGAAGCGCTCGAGGCGTCGAACGCCGCCTAGCGGGTCCGCACTCCCCGCGGCCACGCGCTCCAGCGTTCGGCGAAGTCGATCTAGGCGTACCGGCTTGAGCAGGTAGTCGGTGATTTGGGCGTCGAATCCACCGATGGCTCCGTCGTCGTGCGCCGATACGATGACGACCTCGAGGTCGGGGCATTTCTTCCGAAGAAGCTCGGCGAGGGCCAGGCCGTTCAGCTCGGGCATTCGGAGATCGATGAACGCGACTTGCGGTTGCTGGTCCTCGCAGAGCCTCTCGGCTTCCGCGGCGAAACGAGCCTCGCCCACCAATTCCACCTCTTTGCATTGTTGGAGCAGAAACGTCAGCTCATCTCGTGCGGGCGCTTCATCGTCGACTACGATCACGCGAAGTGCGTCTCCCCCCCTAGTCACACGGAAAGCCACCTCTCGAGCTCAC
The DNA here is from genome assembly GCA_049645265.1 of Polyangiales bacterium. Lineage (GTDB taxonomy): Bacteria > Myxococcota_A > Polyangia > Polyangiales > Houyiibacteriaceae > SG8-38. The sequence goes on along the minus strand of JBARTN010000116.1, from coordinate 10,348 downwards.
TGGAAATGACGCGCGGTGCATGGCGGAGCTCCTCGACGTTGCCGGACCCGGTCAGCAGCATGACCGACCGCAGCTCACGAACGAGCTCATCGAGATACCTGCGTACACCGTCCTCTCCCGCACGGCTCAGCGTTTGAAGTACGGGCCTCGCGATTCCGCCAGCATGAGCCCCGAGCGAAATCGCCCGCGCGATGTCGAGCCCGGAGCGAAGCCCGCCGGTCGCGATCGTGGTGAGCGACGCGCGCGCAGCGTAGTGCACGGAGGCGGCCGTGGGAATGCCCCAGTCCCAAAGACGATTGCCCATGGAACGCCGCTCTTCGTCGGCCCGAAGTGTTTCGACCCCCACCCAAGACGTTCCGCCTGCGCCCGACGTGTCGACACAGCGAACGCCGGCGCCCAAGAGCTTCTCGATCGTTTGCGGGCTCAGACCGTTTCCAGTCTCTTTGGCCACGATCGGAAACGGCAGCTCCCCGCACAGCCTCTCCAATGTCCGTACGCAGCCGCGAAAGTCCCGGTCTCCGTCGCTCTGAATGAGCTCCATCGCCGGGTTGAGATGGACGCAGAGCGCGTCGGCGCCCACATCCCGAACCAGCGCCTCGAGGTCCTTGGTCCCGGTCTCTCGCGCCTGAACGACCCCGATGTTCCCAAGAAGTAAGATGTCCGGGGCCCAGTCGCGGACTCGATAAGTCCAATCCATTCCCGGATCGCGCTGCATCGCGCGCTGGCTCCCGAGCCCGAAGCCGAGGCCCCGTTCTTGCGCGAGCATCGCAAGCGAGCGATTGATGCTCGCGGCGCGTTCGTGACCGCCGGTCATCGCAGCAATGATGACCGGAGCCCGAAGTCGCCGACCCAGTAGCTCGACTTCGGTGCTCAGCTCTTCCGCGCAGAGCTCGGGCAATGACTGATGAAGTAGAGTGACCCCCTCGAGCAAGGTGCTGGTCGACCGAAACCCAACGTCGTCGCTTTCGCACAGGTCCAGATGATCGGCTTTGCGCGCTGCGATGCCGGACGAGGACGCGGAGCCCGGTGGCTCAGGCGCTCGCGCGGGCATCGCCTCGAAGCCTTTCGTAGCCCCACATGTCGACTGGCTTCCGCGCATCGAGATCCTGCTCCACGTCCGAGACCCACGGTGCCGACGCAGCCGTTGGTCCAGCAGTAAGCTCCAGAAGCTCCGCGCCATAGCCGGAGCCGTATGAGAACGCCGTGATCGCGGTTCCCTCCCGGAGTCCTACCAAGGCCCGCGCCACGGAGATCCAAAGGCTCGCGGTGTACGCATTGCCCGTCAGCTGGTTCCACTCGAGCGTATCTTCGACCTTCTCACGATAGAGTCGCTCCGCTTCTTGCGCCGACCAGCCGAGCTGCTCGCCGAAATGAAGGACCGCCTTCTTGACCATCTTTGGGAACGGCACGTGGAAGCACATGGCTCGGTACTCCGAGAGCACCGAGCGCGCGTCGCGGTCGCCAATGAGGGCGCCAAAACACTCAGACACCGCGTTCCTGTAACAGTCGAGACTGAGCTGTCCGTCCACGGACGGAAACGAATCGCCGACTGGACGCCAGAAATCGAACGCGGGGCTACTGAACGGGAACGATTTCGCCGACACGCTAGCGACAGCTGGTTCATCGATGATCATCGCAACCGCGCCTGCGCCCTGGGTTGGCTCACCGGGATCGTGCTGCGAGTAGAGCGCGACATCCGAAGCGATCACCAACGCTGCCTTGCCGGCATTTGCCCCGGACCAATTCCACTCGAGGGCCTGACGTAACGCGAGCGTGCCACCGTAACATGCATGCTTCACCTCGTAGGACCGAACGGCGCCAGATAAGCCCAGCTCTTCGGCGACCCACGCGCTGAGCGGACGACTCATGTCCTTCGCGCTTTCGGTTCCCAGGGCAATGAGGCCGATGTCCTCGAGGGGACGATTCCAGCGTGAAAGCGCGCGTTTTGCTGCACCGACTGCAAGGGTTACAGCGTCATGCCCTTCCGGGCATAGAGCGATGTCCTTGCAACCTAGACCTTTTGTATACTTGTTCGGATCCACGCCGCGAAGCTCGGCGAGTTGTGTCACCGGCATGAAGAGCGGCGGTAGTTGAAGCCCAATGGATGCGATGCCTGCTGAGGTATTGCTCATTCGTTTGTCTCCTAGGTCGTACACGTGAACGTCCTGTTGCTCTGTAGCGCGCTCGCTCATGCGATGAAGTTAAAACGCGTGACCCGTCCCGTAGATCAGACCAACGGTTGGCACCGGTCGTTGAACGGTGGTCAACCGGCGCTAAGCCAACGCAAAGTAAACTTTGCATCGCTAACAACGACGCAACGCAACGCGCTGTAAAGATCACACGCTCGTAGAACCGTTGACGCGTCATTTTGGACGATCGAAGAGATGCATGGATCCACCGAACCGATTGTTCTCGCCACGAGCATGGTCCCGCGAATACTTGTGCAGGCATGGGGGCAATGCAGACCGCGATCGCTTTCGGGGGGCAACGATCGACCTACGACGCTGTCGTGGTCGGCGCCGGCCCGGCAGGTTGCGCGACCGCTGCTTGTCTCTCCAACCGAGGTGCAACGGTTCTTCTGGTTGAATCGAATCCGAAGGCGGCCCGCCGTTTCGCCGGTGAGTGGGTTCACCCCGAGGGCACCCGGGTTCTCGACGCTCATGGCCTCTTGGAGGGCCTCGACACCAGGTCGAAAGCGCGTGGATTCGTTGTTTTTCCGAACGATGGTCTTGGGGCGATCCGACTCGAGTACTCAGGGTCCGCAACCGGATTCGCATGCGAGCACGAGACCCTCGTCGGCCACCTTCGCGGCCGCGTCGCAGCATTACCTCAGGTCGACTACTTGGAGGGTGTACGTGCCCAACTCGTAGATCGCCATGCCGTCGATCTATCGGTTCGCGGAACTAAGCCACAGCGTGTCAGCACGCGACGCGTTGTCGTCGCCGCCGGTCGATCTGTCCGAAAAATCGCCGCGAACTCGATCTTACGAGGGGATCAAATTTCGATCTCCTCGATGGCGGGTCTCATCGTCACCGGAAGCGATCTGCCTTTCGATGGATACGGTCACGTCATCGTGGGCGGACCGGGTCCCGTCCTCGCCTATCGTATCGACGAACGTCGGATTCGGCTCTGCATCGACGTGCCTGCTGCCGTATCCCCAAGCAGCGGCACCCCAGAGTGGATCTGGAAGTCCTATGCGGAGGCATTGCCCAGATCTCTACGAGCCGGCGTTCGCGATGCGCTTTCCAACAGTTCGATTTCTTGGGCGCGGAATGCATTTCGGCCGCGATGTTATCGTATCGTCCCGGGTGTCGCTCTGGTGGGGGACGCGGTAGGGGTCTTTCATCCGCTGACGGCGATGGGGATCACCATGTCTCTGCTCGACGCGGAAGCATTGGCTGAAAGCGAGAGTCTTGGCGAGTACGAGCGCCGCCGGACCGCCGAGAGCTACATCCCAGAGCTTCTCTCCAACGCCATCTACCAGGCGTTTGCGCGAACCGACGCGGGCTCCCTAGCGATTCGCGATTCGATCTACGGCAGCTGGCGCTCGAGCCCGGTTCAGCGCAGTCGCACGATGAATTTACTCGGAGGCGCGTCCACCAGTCGATCCGACTTTTTCAGCGCGTTTTCACGTGTGGCACTCCGAGCGGGTGCCGGCGCGCTCAGGTCGGAAACGGGAACGCTCGCGGAGCTCGCAGGCTGGCTCAAATGGCCATGGGCGAGCTTGCACCCGCATCCCGCTGGAATTCGCTCCCGTTCCTTGTCCTGGGCAGCTCCGGAAACTTGGGCGCGCCAAGACTTCATTCGATGGCCGCAACACTCCGAGGAGAAAACGCATGCAAACTGACTGGGACTTTTGCTCCACTAGCCTCCGCCAGGTTTCGCGGACCTTTTCGCGTCCGATCGAGGTGCTTCCAGGGGACCTCAGGAAGGCCGTGACCTGCGGCTACCTGCTTTGCCGAATCGTTGACGCGATCGAAGATAACGAAGCGTTTACGATCGACGAACGCGATGAACGGTATCGTCGATTCCACGACGTCACTCACGGTGCGGCGAGAGCGAGCGAATTCGAGCATTCGTGGCTGGGTGTCGAAGGTTCTCCACCGCAGGAGATCGAGCTGTGTTCTCACATCGGCCGCGTCATGTCCGTGCTTGGGACGGTGCCAGACGAAATGGGCATCGCGGTACTTCGCTGGGTGACGGAGATGGCCAGGGGCATGCAGATCTACAGTCATCGTTCAGCGGACCGCGACGGCATCATCGCTCCGTCCACCAGCAACGATCTGCAGCGGTATTGCTACTTCGTGGCGGGTACGGTCGGCCATATGCTGACAGATCTCTTCACTTTGGAAATGGATCTCGAACCCGAGAGCCCGTCGGCGGAACGACTGACCGAGCACGCCGAGGCATTTGGCACCGGCCTTCAACTGGTGAACATCTTGAAGGACATCACGGACGACTTGCGCCGGGGCTGGTCCTTTGTCCCTCGATCTCTGTGCAGAGCGGAGGGCCTGCGCAACAGGGAGCTCGCCAATCCCGAACGACGCCAGGCAGCACATCGCGCGGTGGCCCCGCTCTTTGACCTCACCCGACTGAACCTCGGCCGCGCGCTGCACTACGCACTCGCCGTGCCCGTCGAGCATCGGGAGATCCGCTTGTTCTGTCTCCTGCCTCTTTGGCTCGCGGTAAAGACCATCGGCCTCGCATATGGAAACGACGCGATGTTCACGCCGGATCAGCAGGTCAAGGTAAGTCGAGCAGACGTCGAGGACGTCATCGCTCGCTGCACGCTTCTCTGCGGGGACGACACACTATTGCGAGCGGACTACGAGGCGATGTGGAACCCGGTGTCGAGGCTGATGGTTGCCGGCCCCGCCATGAGCGAGTGGCCCGAAGAAATGGACGCGGCATGACTGCGAAAGCATTGCACCGGCCAGTCGATCGTCCTTCGTCGAGGATTCCCGGGTTCTACCGGCTGGATCTGAGCGGCCGGCATCGCGAGCTCGCGAAGCGCTTTGACCTCACCGACCTAGAAATCGAGCTTCTTCGGGGTGCCGGAGCAGACGGGATCGGGATCGCGGACAAGATGGTGGAGAATTGCGTAGGCGTTCTGCGCTTGCCGATCGGCTTGGGTCTGAACTTCCAAGTCAACGGCCGAGACTATGTCGTGCCCATGGCGGTCGAGGAGCCCTCGGTCATCGCCGCAGCCAGCAATATGGCAAAGGTAGTCCGCGCGTCCGGTGGCTTCGACGCGGGGACGAGCGAGGCGTTGATGATCGCCCAAGTTCAAGTGCTTGACGTCGATGACCCATGTCGGTCTCGCGCCGCCATCGAAAAGGCAGCCGATCGAATTCTCGAGACTGCGAATCAACGCCACCCGAACATGTTCGCACGCGGCGGCGGCGCGAAGTCGCTCGAAGTGCGTCTTCTCGATTCCGAACCGCAGATGCTCGTCGTTCATCTCTTGGTCGATTGCCAAGACGCGATGGGTGCGAACATCGTCAACGACATGGCCGAAGGGGTCGCGCCCCTGATCGCGGAAGTGAGCCAGGGACGGGTTCGCCTTCGGATCCTGAGCAACCTTGCGGATCGCAGGCTGGCCCGTGCGCGCTGTGCCATTCCGGAGGCGCTGCTCTCGCGCCAAGGGCGAGACGGGTCGGCAGTGGCTGAGGGCGTCGTCGAAGCCTACCGGTTCGCCGCGGCCGATCCGTACCGTGCTGCAACGCATAACAAGGGCGTGATGAACGGCATCGACGCCGTGGGCATCGCGACTGGCAACGACTGGCGCGGCCTCGAGGCAGGAGCACACGCATACGCAGCGCGAAACGGCAGATACGAGCCCTTGACGCGCTGGTGGCGACTAGACGGAGAGCTGCACGGTGAGATCGAGCTTCCCATGGCGGTGGGCACCGTCGGCGGCTCTACCCGCGTTCAGCCGACGCTGCGCGTTCTTCGGAAGCTACTTCGCGCCGAGACCTCGCGGGAGCTTGCCATGGTCATGGCTGCGGTTGGGCTAGCCCAGAACCTTGGCGCGCTCACCGCGCTCGCAACGGAGGGGATCCAACGCGGGCACATGAACCTTCACGCGCGTTCCGTCGCGCTTGCAGCGGGCGTGTCTGAGGACCTCATCGACGACGTCGCGGCGAAGCTGGTGCGGATCGGCCAGTTCAGTGCATCGGCGGCGCGCAGAATCGCGGAGACCGAGTGAATGCAAACGGTTAGCCATGCGCTTAGTCCAGAGCCGCCCTTGCGAGGCACGGCGCTCGATCGCGGTGCCCAAGCGCTCGCCCGAATCCAGCGGGCCGACGGCAGCTGGGAGGGTGAGTGCGTTTGGTGTCCGATGCTCACCGCTCAATACACGATGACAGCACAGGTCATCGGCGTGAATATCGACCCGTCACGCCGTGCCGGTATCCTGGCATACTTCCGCGCGACTCGAAACGGTGCAGGCGTTTGGGGGCTACACCCGTTCGATGAAGGAAGCCTCTTCGTGACGACACTCGTCTACGTGGCTGCACGCCTTCTCGGAGTCTCCGAATCGGCCCCGTGGCTGCAGAGTGCGCGCCTCATGTTCGACCGGGAAGGGGGCGTCCAGCGAATACCGACCTGGGGCAAAGTCTGGCTGGCGCTCGTGGGGCTCTACCCCTGGGAAGGCGTCAACCCCATCCTTCCCGAAGTCTGGGCGCTTCCGCCACGCGTTCCGCTCCATCCCGCGAACTACTACTGCCATACTCGCTCGATCTATTTGGGGCTCGCCGTGCTTTACGGACAGCGATTCGTAGCGTCGAACATCCCGATACGCTCCGAGCTGCGCACCGAGCTCTACGCCGGTTGCTACGATCTCATCGACTTCCGAGCGTGCGCGAACGAGGTTCGAGAACAGGACGCGCCGTTTCGCCCGAGCAACGGGCTCCGGATCCTCTTCGGGCTCAGCCGCCTTTACGAACGCGTTCAATTCAAGAGCGTGCGGGCTCGAGTGCTTCGCGGGCTTCGCCAACGAATGCGAAAAGACCTCAGGGCCAGCAGCTATCTGTCGCTCTCACCAGTCAACGGTCTCCTCAGCATCCTGGCGCTTTGGTCGAATGATGCAGACGACCCCGATATCGCGCGCGCCGTCGCTGGCTTGGACGCCTGGTTCTGGGAGGACGGCCAAGAAGGCTCTCGGGTCGCTGGTGCGGGAAGCGTCTGCTGGGACACATCTCTTGCGCTTCAGGCCCTTTCGATCTGTCCGGAAGCAGGCGACACGGAAGCACTAGCCCGCGGGTCATCGTTTCTCGCTGGTCAACAGATCGAGGGGGCCGGCTTCGACTATCGTGCTGCACACCGCATCGATCCAAGCGGTGGCTGGTGTTTTTCCGAAGTCCGACACGGCTGGCCTGTCAGCGACTGCACGGCCGAGGCGCTGATCGCACTGCTGCAAACACAGCCCGAGTCCCTCGGCCGAGAGGGCGCCGCGCGTGCTTGCCGATTCATTCTCCGTTGTCAGAACCCCGACGGCGGCTTCGGAAGCTATGAACCGAGCAAGACCTCGATTCCTCTCGAGTGGATGAACCCATCGGAGATGTTCGGTGGGTGCATGGTCGAGCGCTCGTACGTCGAGTGCACGGCGTCGTCGCTCGTCGCCTTGCGCGAAGTCCATGATCGGTATCCAAATCTCCTTCGTCATCGCATTGGACGCGCCATCGAGCGTGCGCGCACCTTTCTCGTCGAGGCCCAAAACGTCGACGGAACTTGGGACGCGGCCTGGGGCGTGCAGTACATCTACGCCACGATGTTCGGCGTCCGCGGTCTGCTGGCAGCCGGATTCACCCCTTCCGACGAGCGAGTCCGCGAGGCATGTCGTTGGTTACTCGCGCATCAACGCCTGGATGGCGGCTGGGGCGAGGATCACGCGAGCCGTCAGTTGCGACGGTACGTCGATGCGCCCGAGGGGCTCTCGGTGCAGACGGCCTGGGCGCTCATCACCTTGATCGAGGCGCGAGATCCGAACGTCGCCGCACTCGTCCGCGCCGCGGACTATCTCGAGCTCGCGCAATTAGATTCAGGAGAGTGGCCCGACGGGCAGTTCGTCGGTCTGTTCTTCGAGACCGCGTTGCTGAACTACCGACTCTACCGACAATACTTTCCAGTGATGGCACTGGCGCATTTTCGTCGTTTCCTCGCCGATCACGATCAACCAGGGAGATCCCATGCAAGCGCCCCACCTTCAAGCCGCCCCTGAACCGTTGTCGTTACCCGTACCAACCGACTGGCTCCGGGCGGTACGGCAGAGAGTCGATGTCACACTGCGCGAGTTCTTTGAAGAGAAGAAGCGTGAAACGATGGCGATCTCGCCTCCTACGCTCGAGCTCGTCGACGAGATCGAGGCGTTGACAATGCGCGGAGGGAAACGTCTTCGGCCCGCAGTCGCCGTGGCTGGATACCGCTGCGTACGCCCAGGAGACGGCATGGAGCGCCTGGTCGAGCTCAGCGCATCGCTGGAGCTGTTGCAGAGCTATCTTCTGATTCACGACGACTGGATGGACGGCGATGAGATACGCCGGGGTGGCACCGCGGTGCACGCGAGTCTGCAACGCCGACATCGGGATCCGCACCTGGGCGCCGCGCTCGGTGTGCTCGCGGGCAACCTGGCGTCGGTCTATGCCTGGGAGCTCTTTCTCGAAGCGCCCTACCCGACCCAGGCGTGGGCCCGAGCCAGTGCGACGTTTCTGCGGATTCAAAAACAGGTGTACTGCGGCCAACAGCTCGACCTCACAGGAAACGACGATGTCGCCCGCATGCACTCTCTGAAGACGACTAGTTACTCCGTGCGTGGCCCACTTCTCCTCGGGGCGCTGCTTGGAAACCCAAGCCCCGACCAACTCCGTGCGCTTGCGGATTGGGCCGGGCCGATCGGAGAAGCGTTCCAGATTCGAGATGATCTCCTCGGTGCGCTGGGTGCTCCCGACAGCACTGGAAAACCGGGCATGGACATCCCACACGGTAAGATGAGCAGCGTCCTCGTCGAGCTTCGTCGTTCGACCGATCCGGCGGAGCGACTGCCGGTCGAGACGATCCTAGGCCGAGGCGACGCAGATGAACGCGAGCTTGGAGAGGCACGCAGGGTTCTTCACGACTCGGGTGTCATCAACCGGCTCGAGCAGAGGATTATGGACCTGCGAAACGACGCATTGACCGCGCTGGACGGGGCTTCATTCGGGCCTCAAGGCCGCGGCATGCTCGTCGAGCTCACCGACAAGCTCACCATCCGCCACGCCTGATATGACGAGCACAGCGACGGGATTTGGTGGGGGGAAGATCATCCTCGTTGGGGAGCACGCGGTCGTCCACGGTGTGCCGGCCATCGCGGCGGGCCTTCGCCGTGGAGTCTCCTCGATCGCGTATGCTGCAGACGAGGATTCGCTCCACGTCGAGCCCTGGGGAACGACATGGCGCCCCAACGCCGAAAGCGAGGAACCTCTCGAGCGGGCCTTCGAACGGGTCCTCTCGTTGTATGGCGATCGTCCACCGCTCCGTTCCGTCGTTCGCGTGGCGTTGCCGCCGGGCGCTGGCCTGGGCTGCTCCGCTGCGATCGGGGTGTCTCTGCTCGATGCAATCGACAAGGCACTGGGTGTGCCGCGTTCCCGCGCCGACCTGGGCGCGCTTGCACTCGAATGGGAGCGATTCTTCCACGGGGACCCCTCGGGCATCGACAACCTCGCATCGGCGCTGGGCGGCTTGCTCTGTTTTCAACGATGGTCACCTCTTCGGTCTATCTCGCCAAAGGGCTCGTTCTTCTTGGTCGTGGCGCACAGCGGCCAGCGTTCGAACACGAAAGATATGGTCGCACGGGTGTCTCGGCAGCTCGAGGCGCGTCCTGACTGGGGGCGCCGCACACTCGATGAGGTACATGCGATGGTCCTAGACTCGGAAACCGCGATCCGCCGCGGTGACCTCATCGCGCTGGGTGGCGCTCTCGATAGGAACCACGAGATTCTGCGCTCCCTGAATCTAAGCACGCCCCGACTCGAGGGACTCTGCCTAGCCGCTCGCTCGGCCGGAGCGCTCGGGGCGAAGGTCACAGGCGCGGGCGGCGGCGGCTGCATGGTGGCGCTCGCCACCGACGTGGAGCATGCGCATCGGATCGCCGCCGCGCTCGAGGCTGAATCCTTCGTCGAAGAGGTGGGCCGTGCCGCCTAGTCTCGTACCCGCGCGCGCGATCGCACACGCAAACATCGCCTTGGCGAAGTACTGGGGCAAGTCCGACATCGCTCACAATGTGCCAGCCGTGCCGAGCATTTCACTCACGCTCGAAGAGCTCGTCACAGAGACCGAGGTATGCTTCGAGCCCGGACGGAAGCACGACGAG
>JBARTN010000115.1:0-2106 GCA_049645265.1 Polyangiales bacterium | reverse complement strand
GGTGTTCCGCGTCAATGCCAAGGCCCCCAAGGCCGGCGACGGCTTTACGCAGTTTGGCCGCGCGATGAGCGACCTCAATATCGACGTGATTTGCGCCAATACACCGGCGGCCAAAGGCCGCGTCGAGCGCGCGCACCAAACGCTTCAAGACCGGCTCGTCAAGGAGCTCCGGCTGCGCCGCATCTCTACGATGCAAGAGGCGAATCGGTACTTGCCCGCGTTCATGGACGACTACAATCGACGCTTCGCTCGTGTTCCCCGAAACGACCACGATGCCCATCGGCCTCTGACCGAGCGCGACTGCCTCGACGACATCTTCACCTGGCAAGAACAGCGGCGCGTGACCGCGCAGCTCACCGTGCAGCACAAGCGCACGATGTACTTGCTCGAGCCCACCGAACAAGCCAAAGCCGCGGCGAAGAAGCGTGTCACCGTCATCGAGTACGAAGACGGCGGCGTATCGATTCGATATCGAGGCACCCCGCTTGCCGCGCGCCCCTTTCACAAAGACGGCTGCGTGACCCAAGCCTCCATTGTCGACAACAAGCTCCTAAGTGGCGCGCTCACCGAAATCCGAAAGCGCCAACAGCAACGCGAGCAGGAGCTCGTCCGGTCTGCCAAGAGCAAGCGTGAAAAGCGCATCGTCCGCGACCGCTTCGCAAACAAGCTGCCGCCCCCCGGGCCCTGAGCGGACCTTGCCGCGCAGCGCGTTTCGACGCCCGCTCAAGCCGTCCGCCCTCTTGCCTAAGGGGCACGTTCCCCCCGATTGACCAGGTCCGCCAGGCCGCTCGCCGCCCTGCCCGATGCAGGCTCCCTGCCCCATGGTCCCCATTCGGTGCCGGACATTTCTAACTGGCGGCGGTCTCAAGCGGTGGATGCAACAGCGTTGAATATCTCGCACGGTTTCATCCATTGAAGGGTTTGTCGAGGCCGCGCATTAAGCTCCCTTGCGACAGCGTTCAAATCGGTCTGAGTGTGTCGACTCAGATCAGTGGATTTTGGAAAATACTGTCGTAGCAAACCGTTTGTGTTTTCGTTGCTCCCTCGCTGCCATGGCGCATGCGGGTCGCAGAAGAAGACGCTGACGTTTGTGGCAACCGTGAATTGCGCATGCCCGGCCATCTCTTTGCCTTGATCCCACGTGAGGGTTTTTCGTAGTTGCGGGGGCAGCTGAATCACCTCACGTGTGAGGGCGCAACGCACCTGCTCGGCACGACGCCCATCGGGTAGGCGCACGAGCAGGAGATAACGACTTGTCCGTTCGACCAGCGTCGCGATGGCAGACTTTCCGCCTTTACCAATGATCAAATCGCCTTCCCAATGGCCTGGGACGGCACGGTCCTCGGCTTCGGGCGGACGGTCGCTGATCATCACCATGTCGGGCAATTGACCTTGCCGCTCGGTTCGTCGATGAGGACGCCGTCGAGCACGGCCCGTTCGTAAGCACGTGGTGAGTTCCTTGCGTAACGCGCCTCTGGCTTGGATAAACAGGGATTGATAGATCGTTTCGTGAGAGATGCGCATGCTGGGGTCCTCGGGATAGTCCAGGACGAGCCGTGCGACTATCTGCTGCGGCGACCAGCGTTGTTCGAGTCGCCTTTCCACCTCTTTTCGAAGCCTTGGATGGGCTGTGAGCTTGCCCGCCCTGGGACGAAGATTTCGACGTGCGGTGCTTTGCTCCGCAGACCAGGCACGATACGTCGTGCGGCTTCCATTTGTAGCGACCTCTCTCGATATGGTCGACGGCGCACGACCAAGGTGGCTCGCTATCTGCCGAAACGAGTCTCCGGCAACCAATCGTCGAGAGATCTCTTCCCGCTCGGCACACGACAGCCGATGCGGGGAGCGAGGTCGAGGCCTGCGGCGGCGTCTAGCCTTACGACCTCGAGCGAGCAGTCTCTGTATCGACTTTGTTGAACATCCAATGGCCGCGGCCGCTCTCTCGTACGATTCGCCGGCCCCAAGACGACAGAGTATTTCTTCGTGCTCAGCTCCCGTTAGACGAATGCCTCGTTTCACTTCTCGACGCTTCATCGCTCAGCCTCCTTGGTGCGATTTTGGCTATCACACCGTCATGGCTGTTGCGTCGATGGCTTGAGACCGCCG